>CAYUVQ010000046.1:3673-6400 GCA_964448175.1 uncultured Cellvibrionaceae bacterium
CGAGGGAATTAAGACACTGCGACGCCCGCTATCCGAGCGCCGCAGGATGAGGATCAGCTGAATAAGTTACGGAAGAATAATTTGATGCTGTCCCACACGCGGGCAAAGAATCCAGCCTGCTCAACCGGCTGCAACGCAATCAAGTCTGCCTCTGCCTGGACATTACCATCCAGTTCGATGGTTACCTTGCCCAACGCCTGACCAGCTTCGATAGGCGCCTTGATCACTTCATTGATGTGCATATTGGCCTGCAGGTCCTGCTGGCGGCCACGCGGCAGCGTCAGCTTGATATCTTGGGCGATGCCCAGCCCGACTTCATCGGCTTTACCACCCCAGATCCGGGTTTTGCTCAGCTCCGTGCCAGCGTTATAAAGCGAAAGAGTTTCGTAGTAGCGAAAGCCATAGGCCAGTAATTTCTGCGATTCCGCTGCCCGGGCATTTTCGCTGGCGGTTCCCATCACTACGGAAATCAAACGCATCCCATTACGTTTGGCCGAAGCGACCAGACAATAACCGGCCTCTTCGGTGTGACCGGTCTTTAAACCATCAACCGTTTCATCGCGGAACAGCAACAGATTCCGGTTGGGCTGACGGATATCGTTCCAGATAAAATATTTTTCTTTGTAGAGCGCGTAATGTTCGGGGTGATCATTAATGATCGCGCGGGCCAGAATACCCAGGTCGCGCGCCGTGGTCAGGTGGCCTTCTGCTGGCCAGCCAGTTGAGTTTTCAAAATGCGTGTCGTTCATGCCCATCAGCGCCGCTTTCTGGTTCATGACATCAACAAACGCGTCCTCACTCCCGGAAATATATTCAGCCAGCGCAACTGTCGCATCGTTACCGGATTGGACAATCACCCCCAGCAACAAATCTTTAACCGATACCTGGGTGCCCTCGCGGATAAACATCTTGGACCCACCCATACGCCAGGCTTTGACACTGATGTTCACCATGTCTTCTTCAGTGATACGGCCACCTTCGATTTCTTCCGACACGATGTAGCTCGACATCATCTTGGTGAGGCTCGCCGGCGGGAGGCGTTCATCCGCATTGTGCTCAACAATAACGGCTCCTGTATCAGCATCCATCAATAAATAACCAGAAGCAGCAAGCTGGGGCGGGGAAGGAATAATGATTTGCTGATTGGCGGCGTTGGGGGTGGGAGACGGTTGTGCCAGCAAGGTATTACTGACTAACAACAGCAATGCACTGGTAAATAATGTCTTAAACATGAGAACAGAATCACTCGCGGTTAGAGGGTTCAAAAAAGCTGGCAGATTGTACCAGTTGACGAGCAGGGTTTAATGCTGCCGCTGCATATGTTTTTGTTCCATTTGTGCATTCCTTTGCACAAACCAAAAACGCACCGGCAGCAGAATTATTCGTAGACAACGTGGGATTCAGGAATATTCAATTTTTTCACATCAAGACGCACTTGCTGCAAATCGCGCGCATCGGCAATCGGTCCTACACGCACACGAAAAATGGGTTTACCCGTTTGGCTGCGACTGATAATCACCGGATACGTCACATGCCCCGCGACTTGGGCGGCAAATTGTTTTGCGCTGCTTTCTGAACTGAAAGCGCCAATCTGCAGATGAGTGTTCGGTGGTAATTTACTGCCCGGCACCGCCGCGTTCGTGCCCGCTTTCAATGGCGCAGGCGGCGCATCACTTGGCAGGACAATCTCCACATCAACCAATCCGGTACCCGCATTGAGGATGCCGATGCGCTGCGCTGCGGCGTAACTTAAATCGATGATGCGATCACTGTGAAACGGACCCCGATCATTTACACGCACCACGGCGGTCTTGCCGTTCTGCACATTAGTCACCCGCACATATGAAGGAATCGGCAGAGTTTTATGGGCAGCGGTCATGGCATACATATCGTAAATTTCGCCATTGGAGGTACGTCTGCCATGAAATTTTTTACCATACCAGGACGCTTTGCCCCGTTCTTTGTAGGAACTCTCGTCTTCCAGCAAGTAATAGGTTTTACCCAACACGGTGTAAGGATTTTTATTACCGGCAACGGTGCGAACTTCGTGTCGTGGTACTGCATCAGGTACGTGAGACGTGTCGATTTCCCGCTCCGGGCCACTGTCCTTAATGTCACCAAAGTCCGGTTGTTTGGGCGAACTCGGATAGGGAGTAATAGGTGTACAGGCAAATAACACCAACCCGGCCAGCCCCAATATCAATAAACGCATTAACGCCGTCATTCCTCAGCCTCCATCTTTTCTTTAATCAGTTGACTCAGTTGATGCACGGCCATGGAGTACATATGACTGCGGTTATAACGGGTGATGACGTAGAAGTTCTGCAGACCAAGCCAATATTCTTCGCCATGCTGGCCATCGAGTTTCATGATCAGGGCTTTGGCATCCTGCGGCAATTCGCTGATGGGCTGATAACCGCGTTTTTTCCATTCGGCCACGGTCACGGTTGGTGGATTGATTTCATTAAAAGTAAAGCCGTGGGAAGCCTGACTGTCGTCGTTTTCAGGGCGCAAGCGGCTGACCACCGGAGCCCCGGCCTGCCAGCCATGCCGTTTGAAATAATTGGCCACGCTGCCCACCGCGTCGGTGACGTTATTCCAGATATCCGTGAACCCATCCCCATCAAAATCCACCGCATAAGCGCGATAACTGGATGGCATAAACTGCCCGTAACCCATCGCACCGGCGTAAGAGCCCTTGAACTTCAACGGGTCCTGTTTCTGCTC
>CAYUVQ010000046.1:6500-8088 GCA_964448175.1 uncultured Cellvibrionaceae bacterium
ATCGCATCAAGAATGTTTTGTCTTTTCTCCGCCTGACTCAACCATTGCTGCAGCGGCTCGGGTTCAAACCCATGATCGCGCACCATCTCTTCAATAAAGCCCTGGGTTTCGGGGTGCTGGCTGTAATTGGCCGAGCCGGTGCTCGCACACCCCAACACCAGACAACCGGTTAACAGGCTGATGACTTTACCCAAGGTGGAACAAGCGGATTTACTCGAACGTCTGGTTTCCACACCATCCACCTCTTTGACCTGCGTCATTACTGAACCCCTTTTTCTCACTGATACTCACACGGTAATTGGTCTAGCCGCACCTCATTGATCAGGTGCCGGCTTATTTATTTTTCTGCGGGCGCATGACCCGCTTACGCTCCGTGGCGATCGCCATCAAAATGCCAAAGCCTGCCATCAAGGTAACGATGGCGGTGCCGCCCTGGCTGATGAGTGGCAAGGGCACGCCCACCACTGGCAACAGGCCGGACACCATGCCCATGTTCACAAAGATATAGACGAAAAATGTTGAGGTAATGCTTGCCGCCAGCAGCCGTCCGAAACTGTCCTGCGCGTTAAGCGCGATCATCATGCCGCGAATGATCACCAGCAGGTAAACCCCCAACAACATCAGCACACCCAACAGGCCGAACTCTTCGGCCATTACCGCAATAATGAAATCTGTATGCCCCTCCGGCAGGAAGTCCAGCCGCGACTGGGTTCCTTCAAGCCAGCCTTTTCCCGATAGCCCACCGGAACCGATGGCGGTTTTGGACTGGATAATATTCCAGCCCGCGCCAAGTCGATCCGCTTCCGGATTCAGCAGGGTCAGCACCCGCTGGCGCTGGTAATCATGCATCATAAAGTGCCAGATAGGCCACAGGCTGGCTACAAAGGCGATGCCGGCGAGGATGATGTAACGCCAGCGCAAGCCGGCAAAAAACAACACCATAACGCCCGACGCGGCCACCAGGATCGACGTACCCAGATCTGGCTGATCAATAATCAGGGCGGTGGGAACAGCAATCAGCAGAAGAGTGAGAAAGACGTGTTTAATGCCCGGTGGCAGGAAGCGTTTGCTGAGATAAGCCGCAATCATCAACGGCATGGCTAGCTTCATGATTTCAGACGGCTGAAAGCGAAAACCCCCAACACTCAGCCATCGCTGAGCGCCCTTGGCTCCCACCCCCACCACGAGCACCAGAACCAGCAGAACAATGCCGCCAAAATATGCCCAGGGTGCCATGCGTCGCATAAAGTTTACCGGTATCTGGGCCACGGTGAACATGGCCGCATAGGCAATCAGGAAGAACGTGCCCTGGCGGCGCATGGTAACCACGCTTTCGCCGCTGGCGCTGTAAAGTACGGACATGCCGACTACCGTCAGCACGATTAACAGGATTAACAGTAGGAAATCGATGTGCAGGCGCTGTTGAAGCGCTTCACGTCGCCCCAGGCTAAAGCCCGTGCGGGGAAGACGCCGGAGAAAATCCCGTCCACTCATGACTAGTTAACTCCGTCTATATCAGCGGCATGCCGCGCCGAGGGTGTGGAACCGGCCCTTGATTGAAGGGCAACCGGGGCTGGCTCGGTTGATG
>CAYUVQ010000046.1:8188-24167 GCA_964448175.1 uncultured Cellvibrionaceae bacterium
ATGGCATCCCAGTGGTCTTCTGTCACATCCAGACGATCTTCAATGATGGGCGCGAGGAACTGGTCGTTAGCCCGCTGCGCCATCTGCGGTCGGATCCGCACCCCGCGATGAGCCAGAGTGGACGTCATCACTGCCAGCTGCATGGGCGACGTCAGCACGTATCCCTGACCGATAGACATATTAATGGTGTCCCCCGGATACCAGCCTTGCCCCTTGGCGCCCCGCTTCCATTCCCGCGACGGCCACACGCCCCGGCGTTCATTGGGAATATCAATACGCGTCAGCTCGCCCAGGCCAAAATGGGTACCAAACTCCCAAAGCCGATCAATCCCCATGCGGTTACCAAGATCCCAGAAGTAGGTGTCACAGGATTCCGCCATGGCCTGTTTCAGATCAACGCGGCCACCGTGGCCACCGCGTTTCCAGTCGCGCCAGATCCACTCGGTATTGGGCAACCGGAAAAAGCCTGGATCACTGATTGTGCGGCGAACATCCGTAAAACCCGTATCGAGCCCCGCCAGGCCCACCACGGGCTTAATGGTTGATCCGGGCGGATAAACCCCTTGAATAAAGCGGTTATAGAGCGGCATATCGAGGGATTCATTCAGACTGCGGTAGTCGGAAAAGCTAATACCGGTAACGAACAGATTAGGGTCATAGCTGGGAACACTCACCGCCGCCAGCACGCCGCCACTTTTTACTTCAATGGCCACCACGGCGCCACGCCTGCCGGCCAAGGCGGCAACAGCGGTTTGCTGCATACGCACATCAAGGTAAAGATGCAGATCACCCCCCGGCTTCGGATCAACCCGCTCCAGCACCCGCTGCACCCGACCGCGCGCATTGGTCTCGACGTTCTGGTTACCGACTTCGCCGAGCAGGATATCTTCGTAATGCCGCTCCAGGCCCGTTTTACCAATGGAATGGGTACCGCTGTAGCGTCGATATTGGTCTTCATCAAAATTCGTCAGCTCGGACTCACTGATTCGCCCTACGTAGCCAACCGTGTGCGCGAACAAGTCGCCATAGGGATAATGACGCACCAGCTGCGCATCAATCTCCACGCCTTCCAGCCGAAATTCGTTAACTGCAAGACTGGCGAGTTCTTCTTCATTGAGGTTATAACGCAATGGCACCGGTTCGAAGGGGCGCCGGCGCTGATGCATGAGTTTGTAGAATTTTTCCAGATCGGTCGCCCGGATATCGACGAGTGTCTGCAGGTATTTGAGCGTAGTTTCCAGATCCCCCGCCCGCTCACGCACAATTGACAGCGTGTAACTGGGCCGGTTTTCCGCCAGCAGCAAACCATTGCGGTCATAGATCAAACCACGGGTGGGCGGAATAGGTTGAACGTGGACACGGTTGCGGTCTGACTGGGTGGCGTACACCAGATATTGCACGACCTGCAGATGGTGATAGCGGTAAACCAGCACGCCCATCAATAGCAGAATCACCGCAGACATTACCGCCAGGCGTGCCCAGAAGATACGCGTTTCGCGGTGGTAGTCTTTAAAGTGTTGCGTTTCGGACATTGTGCCTCTGGTAGATAGAACCTGGAAAAATCGAACCTGCGAAACGTTTTGCTGCCGCTGTGGTGCGATTTATTTGTGGTACGGATGATTCTGCAAAATACTGCAGGCACGATAGAGCTGCTCGATCACCAGAATACGTACCAGTGGATGCGGCAACGTCAACGCAGACAGCGACCAGCGCATATGCGCCTGCGCAAGACACTGGGGAGCCAGTCCGTCGGGGCCGCCAATCAGCAGACAATAGTTATTGCCGCTCATCCGCCAGTTCGCCATCTGCTCGGCCAGTTGTTCAGTGCTCCAGGATTTCCCCTTCACATCTAACGCAATGACCTGCTCACCCTTGCCGATCGCCGCCAGGATCTCTTCGCCTTCTTTCTCCATGGCGCGGGCAATGTCCGTGTTCTTCCCGCGCTGCGCCAGCGGCAATTCAACCAGTTCAACCACGCAGTCGCGCGGCATGCGCTTGGCATATTCCACATAACCCTGTTCAACCCAGGCGGGCATCTTGGTGCCAACGGCAATGATGCGAATTTTCACTGCGGAAATTTCCGAGGTTATGCGTTGCGGTTACTGGGCGTGATTGACCAGAGTTTTTCCAGCTCATAAAAACTGCGCGTCTCTTCCTGCATGACGTGCACCACGATATCCCCGAAATCCACCAGTACCCACTCACCGGCATCAATACCTTCGACACCGAGCGGCATGTAGCCGAGTTTTTTGGAGTCTTCCACCACGTTGTTCGCCATGGATTTGACATGACGGCTGGAGGTACCGCTGGCAATGATCAGGGTATCCGTCACATCGGTCATCTCGCGCACATCCAGTTGCACAATGTTTTTACCTTTCAGATCTTCGAGCGCATTGATCACGATCTGGCTTAACTCTTCAGACATTCTTTACCTGCTTGTTTATAAAAAAATACTCCACCCGAAATTGAGTGAAGCAACAAAAAAACTATGAACCCTGCCGATAAAGCCCTTCAGCAAGAATGTAACTTCGTACCGGCTCAGGCAGTAAAAACTGAGCGGACTCCCCGGCTGCCACCTGCACGCGGATGCCGGTGGCCGATATATCCAGAAGACGCAATGAAGGCAAGACAATTGCGCCGCCCGGCAGTTCATCGAGCACCGTCGCCGGGGCGCGATGCTGGTGCAATAATTCAGCTACCGGCCCCGCCTCCGGCAGGGAAAATCCAGGGCGTTCGATCACGGCAAGATGGGTGTAATCCAGCAGTTCCTGCCAGCGGTTCCAAGTATTCAGCGCGGCAAATGCATCGGTGCCCATGGCCCAGATCAGACTGACATTCGATCCCAGCTCCGCCCGCAAACTGCGTAACGTATCAAAGGTATACGAGGGGCTGTCGCGGCGCAGCTCCCGCTCATCCAGCGTCAAGTCGGGACAATCCATCAGTGCCAGGCGAATCATCTCCGCACGCTGGACGCTGCTGACTTCGGGCTGGCCCCGGTGAACCGGGCGGTGACAGGGCATCAGGCGCATCTGGGACAGGCCCAGAGTCTGGCGCAATTCCAGCGCAAGGCGCAGATGACCGTTATGAACCGGATCAAATGTGCCGCCCAGAATACCGATCTTATTCAGCATCGGTAGCTTCACTTTTACTGGCCCTATTGACGTATGTGTCCATCGCCCAGCACAACCCATTTTTGCGAGGTCAGCCCTTCCAGACCCACCGGCCCGCGCGCGTGAATTTTGTCGGTGGAGATACCAATCTCCGCCCCTAAACCATATTCAAACCCATCCGCAAAACGCGTTGATGCGTTAACCATGACCGAACTGGAATCCACTTCGGTGATAAACCGGCGCGCCCGGGTGAAATCTTCGGTAACGATGGCATCAGTGTGTTGTGAGCTGTAACGGGTGATGTGATCGATAGCTTCATCCAAACCTGCGACAACTTTGATCGCCAACACTGGTGCAAGATATTCCGTGGCCCAGTCAGCTTCTGTGGCAACATTCACGTTGATCAGCGCACGGGTCTTCTCGCACCCGCGCAACTCTACGTCTTTTTTGCCATAAGCTACCGCCAGACGCGGCAGGATATTGTCGGCAACCCCCTCGGCAACCAGCAGGGTCTCCATCGCGTTACATACACCGTAGCGATGGGTTTTGGCATTCAGAGCAATGACAAAGGCTTTTTCCAGATCGGCTTTATCGTCGATATAGACGTGGCAGATTCCGTCGAGGTGTTTGATCACCGGTACCCGCGCATCGCTGCTGATTCGCTCGATCAGCCCTTTGCCGCCGCGCGGCACGATGACATCCACGTATTCCGGCATCGTGATTAGTTCGCCCACCGCCGCACGGTCCGTGGTTTCCACGATCTGCACCACGGTGTCGGGCAGACCAGCAGCTTTCAACCCGGCCTGTAAGCAGGCGGCGATGGCGCGATTGGAATGGATGGCTTCACTGCCGCCTCGCAGGATGGCGGCGTTCCCGGATTTGAGGCACAGGCTGGCCGCATCAATCGTTACGTTGGGACGCGACTCATAAATGATGCCCACCACCCCCAGCGGAACACGCATCTTGCCTACCTGAATGCCAGAGGGACGATAGCTCAGATCCGTAATGGCACCACATGGATCGGGCAACGCCGCCACCTGACGCAAACCTTCGATCATCCCGTCAATTGTGGCTGGCTTGAGCGCCAGACGATCGAGCATGGCGGAGTCCAGGCCATTGGCAGCACCAGCTTCCAGATCTTTCTGGTTTTCAGCGGCGAGGACCGCGCGTGCGTTATCCAGCGCCTCGGCAATAGCCAGCAGCGCCTGGTTTTTCACACCGGATGAGGTGGCCGCAATCACGCGTGATGCCTGGCGGGCATTGCGGCCCAACCCGGCCATATAGGCTTTTACATCAAGATAATCGGTCATCAGTGATAAAAATCCATGAACAGGGTGATGTGGAAGTCAAAAGTGCAGCGATTATACCCTGATTACTGCGCCCTTTTGGCGAATTCGCGGGGGGTAAAGCGGGATTTACTTCAGTTCCGGTTCAGTTTGATGACGTTAATCTGCAGGTAAGGGTAAACGCTCCCTTGCCGTTAAGTTAAATCACGTGGAGAAATACCATGAAAAAGTCACGCTTGATCAGCACTCTCACCGGCGTCACCTTGAGCCTGCTGCTGGCCAGTGGCGCGGTGGCGGGCCATAAGCATCACCACAAACACCGGCATCACCCGCACGGCGACTATGCCCGTGTGGTGGAAGCCCGGCCGATTTATCAGCGGATCGAGTCCCAGGTGCCGCTGCAATCCTGCCACTATGAAACCGTCGCATACCGCGAACCAGGCAGAAGCAACTCTTACACGGGTACGGTGGTAGGCGGTTTAATCGGCGCAGCGGTCGGCCATGAACTGGGACACAGCAAGCGCAACAAAGATGTCGGCGCGGTTGCCGGCGGATTACTGGGCGCTGCGGTGGGTCATGATCTGAGTCGCAACCGGTCCAGCGGTGGGACAACCCATTACCGCGATGAACAGGTCTGCCATACCCGCTATCAAACCGAATATTCACAGCGCGTCGTGGGTTACGACGTGACTTACCAGTATCACGGCAAGTATTTCCATACCCGTACCGACCATCATCCCGGTGATCGTATTCCCGTGGATGTCCATATTCGTCCAGGCCGTCGTTATTAATGATCCGCTCCTTCCCGGGGTGCAACCACCCCGGATCTTTTTTCCTGTGAAGGCTCACCACGCGATAGTCGCAAACACCTTGTATACTTACCCAACTCAATGATTTTGCAGGAAGTCTTGCTATGTCGCTGCTGCGTCACCCTACGCCCACCTGTCGCTGGCTAGTCATTATCTGGCTGGCGTTGACTCTGGGTTCGTTTCATCAACTCGCCTCCGCCGAACCCCGCCGCGACCAGAGCAGCCAGGAAGAGCGGCCCCGCGCGCGAATTTCTGCCTCACAGGCAGCAGCCATCGTGGCGAAGCGCTATGGCGGCAAGGTGATGAATGTCAGCACGCGTCAATCCGGCGGCGGCGTCATCTATGGTGTAAAAATCCTGCAGAACTCCGGTCACATGCGCACCGTCAACGTGGATGGCCAGACCGGCGCTATCCTCAATTAATCTGAAGCGGACTCCAGCATGCGTATCCTGATTGTGGAAGACGAACCCAGCCTGCGCGAGCAAATCAGTGCACAGCTGAGCAATGAAAAATTTGCCTGTGATGCAGCGGCTGATGGCCGGGAAGGACTTTTTCTCGGGGAAGAATACGATTACGACCTCGCCATTATTGATCTCGGCCTGCCCCTGCTGGACGGAACGCAACTGATTCGCCAGCTGCGCGCCAAGCAACGGAATTTCCCCATCCTTATTCTTACTGCGCGCGGCGCCTGGCAGGACAAAGTAGAGGGCCTGGAAGCCGGCGCAGATGATTACCTCACCAAACCCTTTCATCCCGAAGAGCTGCGTGCACGCATCAACGCACTGTTACGCCGCGCCAGTGGTCACGCAGCACCGGTACTGGATTATGGCCCGCTCACTATCGACACCAACGCCCGGCGGGTTCACCTGCACGGGCAGGAAGTAGAACTGACCAGTTTTGAGTACAACACACTTACTTATCTGGCGTTACATGCGGGCAAGAATGTTTCCAAAACCGAGTTGACTGAACATTTGTATGCGCAGGATTACGACCGGGACAGCAACGTGATTGAAGTGTTTGTTGGCCGCCTACGTAAAAAACTCGACCCTGACGGCAAGCTGAATTTAATTACGACGCAGCGCGGTCTGGGTTATCGATTTAACCTCAGCACCGGATCGTAAAACCGGTTCGTGATCGGTCGATTTGTATCAGACCAGATTGTCGTGGTCGAACGTTGATACGTTGGATCGTGAAAACCGGATCGAAGAAATCAGGCAGTAATAAATCGGATAGCAATTCAAATCCGCCGCTTTAACTTTCAGCGCAGACCCGAACGATGGCTGTAAAACTTACTTCGATCTCTCTTCGCTTACTGGTCGCATCTGCCCTGCTCCTGCCGCTGTTCCTGGGACTCACCGGTTTTTTTCTCGATAACGCTTTCCAGCGCAGCCTCATGGCTGCGGAAGACGCGCGCTTGCGCACCCATCTGTATCTGTTATTCAGCGTGGCGGAACTGCCAAATATCCGTACCCGTAAAGTGAATCTGGAAATGCCAACGGTATTGATGGAGCCGGATTTCGAGCGGCTTAACTCCGGCCTCTACGCGTATATTTATAACGAAGAAAAAGAACTGATCTGGCGCTCCAATTCCGCCGCCCTGCTGGAAGCGCCCACGAATGATAGCTTTGCCGTGCAGTCCACGGTCGGCCAACTGATTGTGCAGGAAGAAGAAACTGACGAGGCCTTGCGGTTCAGCGCGCACTACGACGTGATCTGGGAAGACGCCCGCGGCAAAGGACATCCATTTCGCTTCGCGGTGCGCCACGACGGTGATGCTTTTTTGGCGGAGCTGAAAGCTTACCGCAACCAGCTTTGGCGCTGGCTGGGAGCTGCGGGATTGCTGCTGCTTCTGGCACAGACAGTCATTCTCCGCTGGGGTTTGCGCCCGTTGCGCAAACTGGCGCGCGCCCTCAAGGCGATGCAAAGCGGTGACACCCGCAATATCGCCGGTGACCACCCGCGGGAATTGCAACGTATTGTCGACAACCTCAACCTGGTACTTGCTCGGGAAGAAGCGCTGCGCCAGCGTTACCGCAACAGCTTGAGCGATCTGGCTCACAGCCTGAAAACGCCACTGGCCGTGCTGCAAGGGAAAGTCAATCAGGAATCCGGGGACAGTGATCTGCACCAGACGCTGGCTGAACAGGTCACGCGCATGAACCAAGTGGTGACCTATCAGTTGCAGCGCGCGGTATCAAGCCAGCAGCAAGGACTTAATCAGCGCATTGACGTTGAGCAGGTAACCCAGCGGTTAGTCAGTGCGCTACACAAGGTTTATCGGGACAAACAGGTGGACTGCCAGATCAGCGTTAACAACGACAGCGTCTTCGTTGGTGATGAGCAGGATCTGATGGAACTGCTCGGCAACCTGCTGGAAAACGCGTTCAAATATTGCCACCGACAGGTGCGACTGACAGCCCACACAGAACAACACCACCTGATCATCAGCATCAGCGATGACGGTGCCGGAATTCCGCCCGATCAACAGGAGCGCATCCTGCAACGGGGCCAGCGGCTCGATACCTCCCAGCCGGGCCAAGGCATCGGGCTGGCGGTGAGTACGGACATTATTGCCAGCTACGGGGGCATGCTGACGATTGATCGCTCCGCACTTGGCGGCGCAACATTTACCCTCCGCTTACCCCTCACCACCTAAATATTCAACAATGACCAGCGTTGCACTAAGGTAAAAGCAGGCCGTAGTAGCCAACAACTGCAAATTACCGCAGGTAATCTGCGCTTTGCCTGTCTTGCCCTGGGGGTGCCGCGTAAATATTTTTAGCGGCACCCCGTTGCTGGATGCTATTCATAACCATTCGGATTCTGCTGCTGCCAGCGCCAGGTGTCCTGCATCATGCGCGGCAAATCAAGGCGAGCCTCCCAACCCAGCTCCTTCTTCGCCTTGTCAGCGTTGGCATAACAGCTGGCAATATCCCCCGGTCGGCGCGGTGTAATACGATACGGCACTTTGCGCCCACTGGCGGCCTCGAAGGCTTCGACCATCTGCAAAACCGAATAACCGCTGCCAGTTCCCAGGTTGTACGCACGACAACCGGCACTCACCTCTTCGAGTCCTTTGAGCGCGGCCACATGCCCCTGGGCCAGATCGACAACATGGATATAGTCGCGCACGCCAGTACCATCCACAGTGTTGTAATCATCACCAAAGACACTGAGCTCTTTCAGTTTGCCGATGGCGACCTGCGCCACATAAGGCAGCAGGTTATTGGGAATTCCCGCAGGATCTTCCCCGATCATCCCGCTTTCGTGAGCGCCGACCGGGTTGAAATAACGCAGCAGGGAAATGTTCCAGTCGCTATCCGGCGCGTTGGCAATGTCACGCAGGATTTCTTCTACCATCAACTTACTGCGTCCGTAGGGATTGGTCGCGGAGGTAGCAAAACTTTCATCAATGGGTACGCTGACGGGATCGCCATACACGGTGGCGGAGGAACTGAAGATCAATTTCCACACCGCGAACTCTTCCATGACTTCCATGAGCGACAAGGTGCCGGCCACGTTATAACGATAATATTTCATGGGAATCTGACTCGACTCTCCCACGGCTTTCAGCCCCGCAAAATGCATCACCGCCGCAACGGAATGGGCGCTGAACACCTCGCGCATGCGGGCTTTATCATTGATATCCACTTCATAAAATACCGGCTCCACGCCGGTAATACGCGCGACACGATTCAGCGCCTCGCGCTTGCTGTTACACAGATTATCGACCACAACAGGAAGATAACCACTGTTGATCAATTCAACGCAGACGTGGCTGCCGATGTAGCCGGCACCACCCGTGACGAGGATATGGGGAGCAGATGATGGGATTGATGCGTTCATTATGCTGAGATTCCCTCTTTTGGCAGACGTGTGTGACGTCGAAGTATAACGGGAATCCGTAATGAGTTAACACGCTGTGCCGATCTTTAGTTAGCCACACCACCCATCAATAAAGAAAAAGAGCAGACCAGTGTCTGCTCTTTTTATAAAGCAACATTCAACCCGTGAATGCTGTTGGGTTATTCGCCCAGCGGGAGTGACAAGGTAACAACGAATTTCACTTCATCGTTGTAAGCACCATCAACGTCGTCAATCACTTTGCCCAAGGTGAAGGAAAGGTTCTCATTGTAGGCGTAGCTCAGATCGATGTGGGTCAGCCCGTCGTATGAAGCAGCGCCGGCCTTGACTTCATCATCGCTGTGCATACCGACTAACAATGTCACTGCATTATAGGAAGCACTCAGGGTTGCATAGGAATAATCCACATCACCCAGATCACTTAAACCATGACGATACATGGCTTTAAACGATAGTTCTTCTGATGCGGCAAAACCTAACGAGATCGCCACGTCAGAAACATCGTTAAAACCAACTGGTTCATCAGCGGAAGGGTACATATAAGTGGTGTAGTTCAGATCAACACTTACCGGACCCGCATCAAAACCATAACCCGCGTAGAAATCCCATTCAGTGCCGAGGCCTGCATCACCGGAAGATGCCCAAAGACCTGCGTAGAAACCTGATTCGCTGACATTGATATCGCCAATAACAGCCGGGTCACCATTACCCAGATCCAGACCTCTCCAGTAATACATATTAGCTGCAGACACTGATGCACCCACCTCAGCCGCATTGGCAGCTGGTATGACCGCAGTGGAAGCCAGAGCTGAAAGAGCGATAGCACCAGCCAGAAATTTTTGTTTCATCTTCATGAGTTCTTCCTCTAGGTTTTAGGTATTGGTAACGCAGATTCTTCGCAGCTGTCGCCATGATTCCGGACTAGCTTGCGCCGAATACTGCAGTTACCAAGCCAACTTTGATTTCCCTAGATAAATCAAAAAGATGGAGCATGAATACAAGACGGAATACTACGAACAATACAATGGAGTGCACCATGTTGACGCACGATATCTGCGCCACTGACGAGCCGTGGCACCAATAGCGGGCAATCAACGCAAGGTTGTCGAAGGGTGAGTAATAAAAGTTGGTATGGAAATAATTAGCAATGTACTCGGGCCGTGAAAAATGTGAATGCGATTCCATCGTTTCGCGGGGCAAGACTGCCCGACATAAGCCGGGCTATAGCGACATTAAGACAGCGGCGCGGGCGACTGACGAAAATTTCTTTTCAAAAAATTAACGAGCTTTTTATATTCCGTACGCAACCGACTCACGCCCATATCGATATATAACAACAATGCCAGTATCACCATGCCGACACCAATGAGCAGTTTTGCCGTAAAGTATTCATCCGCAATCCATACGCCCAGCAATAACGCCAGCAACGGCGTCATCAACGTGACCAGTGATACTACGCTGGCCGATAAACGTTTGAGGATGAAGAAAAACAGCGTGTAACCCAGCAGAGAACCAAAGACCGCCAGATAGATTACGCCGCCTGCCGTCTTCACTGAAATCTGTTGTGGAAGCTGCCCATCCAGCCACCACCAGGTCAGCATCAGACCCGGCAGTGAAAAAAATAAAGAACCCGTCATCTGCGCGAAGGCTTCTGTAGTTTCATTGAGACGCTTCATCCACACACTGCTGAAACTGAACAGCACACAGGACAATAGAATTCCACCAATCCCATAGATACCACGCTGGTCAATCTGCAACTGACCGTAAAAGATAACCAGCAAACCGGCGAGAGCAATGATCAATGCGAAAACGCGCCGCACGGTGAAGGGGTTTTCCCGCAGGATCAACAGTGACAAAACACCGGTGATGAAGGGTGACATAGCAAAGATTACCGCCACCAGCCCCGACGGAATAAATTGGGCCGACCAATAAACGATAGGCATATTGGGGAAGAGTCCGATGGAGCCGGCAAAGTAAACTTTCCAAGCGCCAGGGGGAAACAGTTGCCGCCGCAGTGCTATCCAGATTGGCAACGCCAGAATCAAAGCGATGACCATACGCGCGAGCGCAGCCGCAGCAAAACTTACGCTGTCATTACTCCATTGAATAGCGAGCGGGGTGGTAGCCCAGATAAGCACTACGCAAACATATGCCAGAAACACTGCCATGATAAAGCTCCTTGTCATTGATGCAGCGAAGATCTTCTGGCCCCCGGGGATTTTTTTGAAAATAAAAAAGGCCGCAGGGAGAGTTCGCTGCGGCCTTCGTTGAAAAATTCTTAAAAATTATTCTTCAAATTCCGCACAGCACAACGCGCGCACCACCCAGCGGGCAGCATGCGGTGCGTGAATTCGTAGTGCGGAACTGAAGATTGACATAGCCGTTAGTTCTTGGGTGAAAAGAGCAATGACTTTAATAGAATCTTCTGGAGATAACAACCGCGTTTGTGCTTGTTTTAAGAAAAACATTTCGCTCACAAGGCTAAGTTTAAGCAAGGAGAAGCATTGATGGAGGTCGACTATGATTTCACCGATACATACAGTAGAGTGGCCATCATCTATGGTAAGCAACCTTCCTTCACGCTCAACAATTTGAACCCTATGAAAACGTTTTTAGTTGGCGGCGCCGTCCGCGACAAATTGCTTGGCTACCCTTTCAGCGAGAAGGACTGGGTGGTCATTGGTGCGACACCGGAAACGATGGAGGCACAGGGTTTCATCCCGGTGGGTAAGGATTTTCCGGTCTTTCTACATCCCGAAACCCGTGAAGAATATGCGCTGGCACGCACAGAACGAAAAACCGGCCACGGCTACGCTGGATTCACATTTTATTGCGCAAAAGATATTACGCTGGAGGAAGACCTGCGGCGCCGGGATCTCACCATCAATGCCATCGCTGAAGATGAACAAGGCAATATCATTGATCCGTACAACGGCCAGCGAGATCTGGAACAAAAAATTCTGCGCCACGTTTCCCCTGCCTTTGCGGAAGACCCGGTGCGCACTCTGCGCGTCGCACGCTTCGCTGCACGTTACCATCACCTGGGGTTTCGTATCGCCGAGGAAACATTGGCGCTGATGCGTTCAATGGTGGCCAGCGGGGAGGTGGATCACCTGGTGGCCGAACGGGTCTGGAAAGAAACACAGCGCGCATTAGGTGAAAAATCACCGGATATTTTTATTCAGGTGTTGCGTGACAGCCATGCCCTTCCGCGCGTCCTGCCAGAGCTTGATCAGTTATTCCAAGAGAAAGACAACACGGGCACCACTGTTGGCGCCCGCGCTTTGTTAAGCCTGCAGGCAGCAAGCCTGCTCAGCCTCGAGCCACTTATTCGCTTCGCCACGTTGTTGCACCCACTGAATCACGTGCGGTACTCGCAGCACGCTCCGTCCTCGCCGACAAATGAATCGGCCGATGCAGGCAGCGGAGGCGCCAGTACAATACAACAGGCCTGCGAACGTATCGCCGCGCCGCGGGATTATCGTGAGCTGGCACTGGTCGTGGCAGACTGTCACCACTATTGTCATCGCGCGCCCGAACTGGAACCGGCGGCGGTGTTAACACTGTTATTACGTACTGATGCCTTTCGTCGCCCGCAACGCTTCGACAGTTTTTTATTATGCTGCGAGGCAATAGCGCGCAGCAATGAACCGAACTTAAAACATTACGCGCAGGCCGACTACCTTCGTGACGCGTTACGCGCATGTCAAGCGATAGATCTTAAAGTTATCGCCGCGCAAGGATTCACCGGCAAAGCCTTTGGTGATGAACTGGACCGGCAGCGCCTGATCAGGATTCAAACGGTGCGCGACGAGAACCAGAACACGCTCCCAATAAATGACGTTTCAAAAGCGTAAATTATCGTTAACACTTTACAAGTAGCTTTAAGCAACGAATGAAAACGAATTACGCTGTAAATAAATTTATTTGCAGCTTACTAAAAAATTAAAAAACACCATGATGAATCTACCACCTGAACGCCCAGCCTCTTCTCCAACCCCATCTGCCCCTGTCGCATTGATAACCGGCGGTGCCCGGCGCATTGGCGCTGCGATTGCAGCAACACTTCACGAAGCGGGCTATAACATCGCGCTGCACTACCGGCACTCCACAGGTGAAGCACAGGCACTGACCGAAAAATTTAATCAGCAGCGCCGTAACTCAGCTATGTCTTTTGCCGCCGATTTAAATCAACTTAATGAAATTCAGCAGCTCGCACGGGAGGTGTTACAGACCTGGCAGCGACTTGATGTGTTGATTAACAATGCTTCAAGCTTTTTTCCAACTCCACTGGAGAAGGCCACCGAGGCACAATGGAATGATTTGATGAACAGCAACCTAAAAGCACCGTTTTTTCTTGCCCAGGCATTTGCTGACGAACTACGTCATCATGCCGGTTGCATCATCAATATCGCCGACATCCATGCAGACCGCCCACTTCGGCAGCATCCAATCTATTGTGCAGCCAAAGCCGGCAACGTCATGCTCAGCAAGTCGCTGGCTCGGGAACTCGCCCCACAGGTGCGGGTCAACGGCATTGCGCCGGGGGCGATCCTGTGGCCCGAGCAGGAAGGTCCAACCGACGAATTCGCACAACAGGAAATACTGCAGAAAATTCCTCTGGGGCGCAGCGGTAATCCACAGGATATTGCGCGTACAGTGAAATTTCTGGTGCAGGACGCGCCCTATATCACCGGCCAGATTATCACCGTGGACGGCGGACGCAGCCTCGGCCATTAATGAAACAGTCCCGCAGGGACATTGTTAATAAAAATACTTACGCGCTGTAATATCAGCGCTGCTAATACCAAGGCGTTGTTATTACCAAGGCGCTGCAAATACCAAAGCATTAAGTTTTATCACAGCGGCTGGCGCCCACATTAAAACGCGCTAAGCTAAACAGCATATCACCCTAATGGAGAGGCTGAACTTCCGATGTCGCGTCTGCTAATCGTGGTTGAATCCGAACAGGATTGGGCTCCTTACTTTCCCAGTGAACATGTCATCACGTTCGACGACTACCTGCAACTCAGCACCACCAAAACCAACCGCACCCGCGTGATCAATCTGTGCCGCAAATTCGGTTATCTGAGCAAGGGTTATTACTGCTCGCTCCTGGCAGAAGCGCGGGGACATTCCGTTATCCCGTCCGTAAAGACACTCAACGATCTGCGCAACCAGCATTCGTTTGCAATTATTCAGGAACATCTGCACAGTCAGTCGGAAAAATTTCTCAAGAAGCTCGCATCCCGCGCTGAACCCAAGCTGGAGTTCTGGATTTTTTTTGGTGAGAGCAGCATCCCCGAACTGCAGAAACTGGGGCGCGAAATATTTGAACAGCAGCCCTGCCCGATCATGCGCGCAGAACTTGTATGGGATGGCAGCTGGCGTGTGAGCAGCCTGAAAGTGACCGCATTACACAGTCTGAAGCAGGACGCCGAGCAAGAAGCATTTGCCAACGCCCTGGATCATTTCAGCGCGCAATTGTGGCGCAAACAAAAGACCCAAAAGATCAGCCGCTATGACATGGCCATTCTGGTCAACCCGGACGACCCGCTGCCTCCCAGCGACGAAAAAGCCTTGAAGAAATTTGTGAAGATCGGCAACAAACTGGGCATCCACGTGGACTTTATTGGCCGCAAAGATATTCGCAAATTGCCCGAATACGACATGCTGTTTATCCGGGAGACGACCAATATCAATCACCATACTTTCCAATTCGCCTGCCGCGCGGAAGCAGAAGGGCTGGCCGTAATGGATGACCCGCAATCTATTATCCGTTGTACCAACAAAGTCTATCTGGCCGACCTGTTTTCTACGCGCGGCATTCCGACCCCGAAGACCCGGCTTATCTCTAACCAATCGCCGGTGATCCTCGATAAAGTTGCCGATGAATTAGGTTTTCCGTTGATTTTGAAAATCCCGGACGGCTCATTTTCACGGGGGATGGTCAAAGCCGCGGATCGCGCTGCTCTGGATAAAGGCGTAGCGGATCTGCTGAAACACTCAGCATTGTTGCTCGCGCAGGAATTTGTCTACACCGATTTTGATTGGCGCATTGGAGTGCTGAACGGCAAGCCGCTGTATGCGTGTAAATATTTTATGGCGCGCGATCACTGGCAGATTTATGACCACAGCAACAAGTCAGACCCTTCCGGCGGTTTTGTCACCATGCCAACCTATGAGGTGCCGAAAGCTGTCATTAATACCGCGATCAAAGCGGCGAGCATGATTGGCAACGGCTTGTACGGCGTGGATCTAAAACAGTTAAAAGATCGCGTAGTGGTCATCGAAATCAATGACAACCCCAGCATTGATGCCGGTGTGGAAGATGAATTTATTGGCGATGAGCTGTACCACATGATCCTGCAGGAGTTTATCCACCGTGTGCAGAAAATTCGCCATTTAAAAGAAGAATTGACTTATTAGCGGCGCGGGACAAAGCGATGATAAAAACACTGCTGCTTAGTGGCGATGAGCATCTCACTCAGGGCGGAGCAGAACTAATTGAACGCTGGCGCGCCGCAGACGACGCTTATATATGGATAGACCTTGAAGGCGAAACACCGGAGCACGAGCGGGTCATGCT
Source organism: uncultured Cellvibrionaceae bacterium (assembly GCA_964448175.1). Classification (GTDB taxonomy): domain Bacteria; phylum Pseudomonadota; class Gammaproteobacteria; order Pseudomonadales; family Cellvibrionaceae; genus Cellvibrio. Next base: position 23,847 of record CAYUVQ010000046.1, read on the forward strand.
GGAGTCTCTTCATTGTCACCCGCTCGCCATCGAGGATGTGCAACGCTTTCGCCACCCCCCCAAAATGGAGGAGTTCGAAAATCACACGCTGATTTTGTATCGTGGCATTACCCAGTTCAATGAAGACCTCACCATCGAACAGATGAACATTGCGCTGTTTGTTGGCGAGCGCTGTGTCATCAGTTGTCATCAGCAGCCGTCGACCGGGGTTCGCCACACCTGGGAACAAGCCGCAAACAGCCACCTACTCCGCAGCCCGGCGCTACTCTCTGTCAAGGTGATGCATTATTCAGTAGGACGCTATCTCGAAGCCGTGCTGGC
>CAYUVQ010000047.1:0-18502 GCA_964448175.1 uncultured Cellvibrionaceae bacterium
TTTCCAGACTTTAGGAGGGGTATAGGATTGCTGTGTCATAACCATCTCTCTCAAACGCCCGCCACATCACCAGCGTCTGATTGATGTGACAGCAACTAAACTTATGCAAAGTCCCAGCTTAACGTATTACCGAATTAAATGAACCTTGCCCCCAGTGTTTGATAGCTCAGACTCATACGCCGCGGGATATGTTCAATTGAACCCGTTTTGGATTTTATTGGACATTAGTTTATTCAATGTGAATACAGCGCGAGGCTTATAAGTAAGGCAGGCAGACGTGAGGAACAGCTCTGCGCATCCGAGACAAGCATGCGTTTCGTTTGCGGAACCAAAGAAGGATCAGCACAGATCTGCTTCAGTGGAATTTAAGATGTAGATAGGGAGAGTTCTGTTTCCAACAAAATCGGGCGCCTCGGCTGTTGAAATCTTAATAAAGATTTCAACTCAGCACCCAGGCGCCACACGACTTCAACGTTTTATTTAACATGCCGTCGATGCGCGAGAAACAAGCCGACTAAACCACATAATATTAACAACAACCCCGACGGCTCAGGCACGCGAGTAATGGAATTAATTGTGAAGTGATAATCAAGCCTCGTTCCATCCGGATGGCCATATCGAACTATGCCGTAATTTTCGTAGTTAGCGAATTCCGGCAGAAATGCAACGGTATCGAAATTCATACTGGATATCGCCAGTGAGTCATTTGGGCCGCGTGCTTGCAAGCGTAACGAAAAGCTTTGCGTACTTTGAGGCCGTAAATTTGAGAAGGCTCTTCCAGCGTAAAATTGGGTGCCATTAAGAACACTGTCAGTGAGATAGGCGCTGGAACCGTCGACCTGGTAGTTAGGCAAAGGATCAAACCCGCCGGGAATGGTGTAGGCAGAACCGTCCGGGTTTATCCAACTGAATGATAACCAATCGGCCGGATTACCATAATCACCTGACGTGTAATGTACCTGCTCCGGTGACTGGTTAGGGTTCGTCGCCAGCCCCTCCACATCCATAGACATCGTTCCTGTAATGGTTTTTCCGTTCCATTCTGGCCTGTTAAGAGAGATGCTGCCCGATCTGCCAGAACTTAAAACCTGATCGGTTACTGTGCCGGTAAACTCAAAAAGAATGGGTGCAGCCCAGGTGGATGTGTTAACAGTGAGGAATGCGAGTGTGGCCAAGACATGCTGAATTATGCGGTTCTTTTTCATGTGACGCCCTCCATGTAAGTAGACCTCCCTAACACGCAAGCTTTACACCATAAAAAACAGAAACCTGCCAAATCAACAGGTTATTGTTTTTATTTTTTTGCGGAACAGTTTCATGCGACGCATTTAGACCCAGAGTGAAAGAAAACTCGACAACCTTAAATATAATTTAGCAACACCAGCAACTTTCCAGGTTACTTTATTGGGCTGGCCGCATCATCTGTCCCTGCCTCTTTGGGCGGGGATGATAGTAATCGGGGCGTACGAGGCTGAAATTGGGAGCATTGTCGGGTTACGCCGCTGGGCGGCTAACCCGACCTACGGGGGGGGTATTGAGGACAGGCTGGGATCGCTGATTGCAATTTTTGTTATTGAGATTCGGGCTTTTTACTGACGGCAAAAATTCTTTCTGCGGGTACGCTTAATTGGGTCAGCAGGTAAGTGGAAAATTCGGGGCGGTAGTTCTGTTTAGCGATTGCCCGTTTCATACATAACAACCAGGCGTCCCGTTCCGCTTCACCGATCGGCAGATGTGCATGGCTGCGCGGGATATTAATGCCGCCATATTTTTCATGATATAGCTTAGGGCCGCCCATCCAGCCAGATAAAAATAACGTGAGTTTATCCCTCGATTCAGTGAGGTCCTGCCGGTGCATTGCGCGAATAATCGCCGCTTCGGGCAGCGTGTCCATTTCATGATAAAAATCGTCTACCAGTTGGCGGATACCTTCAACGCCACCTGCCGCTTGAAAGGAATTATCCGAAAAGCCGTAAAGAGGTACATCAGTCACGTTTGTTTCCTGCATCGTTAAATAAACCGGCCGCTATTGTTGCAGCAATCAGGCTGTGAATACAGTACTAAGAGCTGTATGCGACCTTTAAAGAATTGCCGGGACAGGAGAGCATCGGCGTAAATAAGTGTTTTGATCAGTGCCGTCATCCTACGGCTTCAGCTAATAGGTGACGGTGACGTTGGAACTGATCGCACTGATCAGTGCTCGACTAATTGTACTGATCGGAGTTCGTCGGAGAACGTTCAGGTCCTTCAGCTGCGCGGGGAAATAGTGTACGACCTTACCCAACCCCTTATCAGCCCTGCTAACCCCGAAACTAATTTCGATTTAACTCTCTAAACATTACCGCACATTTTGTTTAAGGAGATTTCCATGCTCGCCTGCTTTCTCTGGCTCGCCCTCGCTACGCTCTGCGTTCAGGTACCTAACTTACTCGGCATTCAAGAGCAACATCGGGACGGTCTGGTGTCGTTAGTTGATGCATTGAAGATTGCAGGTATGTCACTACCATTGATTTATATCTCGACGGTGGGCTTTTCAATTTATTACGGGCGCGGCGATAAATTTTTCAGTTATCCGGCGATGGTGATTTATGCACATGTCTGCGCATTGATTATAGGAATCCTGATTCAGGTTTTTATTTTAAAAGCGAAAGAAACCAACGCGATCGAGCTTGTGGGGGTTGGAATCAGTGTTGCAGGTTTATTAATGTCTATCTACAGCAAGGAGATTTTGTCTTTACTGAAGGGGTAAAAGAAAAAATGGATGATCGCGGCAACGATCATCCATCAAGTTGGTTTAAGGATTTGGTGAAATTATCGAATGGCTTCTGTTAGAAAACTCTCTTAATACCCAAACACATTTAACTCAAAAATCGAGTAGCCCCACTCGTTACCTGTACTGCGCTGCGCACCAAAAACGCGTACATACCGGTAACTGCCGCTCAGGTCTATGTAATCAATGCGGTTGCCAAACGCGCCGCCGGTGCGAGTGGCCAGGGTGGTCCAATTGCTGTTGTCGTTTGAACCTTGCACTTCAAAATTCGCGGCGTTGGCCGCTTCCCATTCAATGGCAATCTGAGACAAATTACGCTGGCTTTGCAGGTCAACGGTGATCCAGCTGGGGTCCACGCCGTGATTGGATTCCCAGCGCGTTGCCGGGTTGCCATCTACCGCATTGGCCGCAGGCTGGAAGTTGGTGCTGGCAAATACCGGGCGACCAGTGGACAGCAGCGTTACTGCCGGAGTCGAGCTGGACGAAGAGCTACTCACACTGGATGGTGCGCTGCTGGCCGAACTGGAGATGATGCTCGAACTGGAGCTTGAGCTGGGAGCAATACTCGAGCTGGAGGAACTGGAGCTACTCGCCGTTACGGAGCTGGCACTCGAAGCAGATGCGCATTCACTGCCTACACAGGCCGGCGCATCTTCGTTGTACGCCACCACGCGGAAGTTATCGAAGTGGAAGGTTCCAGTAGAAGCCACACCGGGGGTGATCAAAAAGATCAGTTGATCCACGGCATTAAACGGCGCGGAGGCGCGATTGTTGTCCCAATCCCCTAAAGCGGCAGGGAAGTTGTAGTTGAACTCAAGCGTTTCCCACTGGCCAGAGGTCTTGGTCTGGGCCTGATAGAAGCTGTGCCTTCCCACCTGCCATTCTTCCGGCCCAACAGACGCAGCGGCCAGCTCGTTCTCCAGGTTCATTGAGATGATGGTTCCTGCAGGAGCGGTCGTATGCACATCCACCAGCACCCGTACCATGCCGTGGCGCGCGTCCAGTGCATCTGGAATAGCGGTCACTCCATTGAAGGCCAGGACATCGTATTCAGCGCCCGGATCACGCACATAGCGCAACACATTAGCAGAGTTGTTAACGTTATCCGGCGCAGGATTCGCTACCACGGAATGCGCGCCGCTGGTGGCGGGTGAGGGTTTGATGGTGCCGTTGGCCGTGCCATCAAAGTTGGCGATTGTGGACTGCAGGCTGTAGCCATTGCCGGGCCACACAATACGGATGTTATCCAGGTATAACTCCGCCGGCAGGTTAAAACCCGCGTGGACCATAAACACCAACGCGTCCGCTTCGCTGGCGGCGATATTGGAATCCGGCGTGCCGGTATAGCTCAGCTCTACCGTATGCCATTCCCCCGCTTTACCCATGGTTCCAAGAAACCGGGCCAGTCTTCCCGTATTGCCATCCCACGGCTCTGCTGCACTGGCTGCGGCAGAATTCTCCAGGCCACCCCCCAGATCTTTACCAAGCAGGCTGTTGGATGCCGGGAAATAAACGTCGGCAAACAACTTGGCACGGCCGCTGCGCAATTCCCCTGCATCGATGTTGCCGAAGCCCGTCAGCTTCAGGTTATCCCACTGCTGCGAGGCATCGCGGATGTAGTGCAAAACTCTGCTGGAGCTATTGATACCACCCGGGGCGGGGTTGCTGGTCACACCGCTCTGGGTTAGAGCAAAGCCATTCTGCACATGGGTGACTCCGAGGCCGTTTTCATAATCCGCCACCACCTGCGTGACACCCTGTTCGATAGTGACGGGTTTACTGAATGTCTGAGTGCCCGCACAACCTGTATCAAACGTCACGCTGAAGTCGCCGTTGCGCGCGCCGTTACCGATGGCGACGGTGATCTCACGGGTGCCCTGCCCGGACAGGATGGATACGCCGGCGGGTACATTCCATTGGTAACTGGCATTCGCTGGGCCGTCAACGCGATAGATCTTATGGCTTTCACCGCGATAAACGTAGGTATCTCCTTCAACCGACCAGGTATCCGGGTTCTTATATACCGCCACATGATCCACCTGCATCAGCTGCACCGGCGCTTCCGAGCCATCCGGATTGCCGCTGAACCAGCCACCAATGGCCAGGTTGAGGATAAAGTGGAAAGGCCGGTTGTAGAACGCATCCCAGTTAGAGCGCAGGGGATCAGGGCCATCAAGTTGCTCGCGGGTCATGCTGAGCTTGGGCACGTCATTAACCAGCCAAACAATGCGGTCCGGATACCACTCAACGGCGTAGGTCTGGAACGCTGTCTTGGTCCGTCCCGCCTCGGGGTGGATGGTGTTGAGACTCGGGTCAGGCCAGCCAGTGTTGCCGTTATAGGGCCAGTAAGGACCGTAGTGAAGAGTGCCGTGAAGCACTTCGGTAGTACCGCCAGCCTCCATAATGTCGATCTCGCCACCATTGGGCCACCCGTGGGAATCACGCGGCAGCTCGGTGGGCATCATCCAGAAGGCAGGCCAGGTGCCGGAACCATTGGGCAGCTTGATGCGAGCTTCCATCTTGCCGTAGGTGAAGTCTTTGCCATTTTTGGAGCGGAGACGTGCAGAGGTCCAGGTCCGCTCCTGATAGTTCTCACGGATCGCCTTGATGTTGAGTAAACCGTTTTCGACATAGAGGTTTTCCGGCCGATCCGTGTAGAACTGCAACTCGTTGTTGCCGCCGCCGTCGCCATTCACTTCAGCAGACCAGACCTGCGTATCAAGCGTATTGAAATCGTCGCGCCAGACTTCCGTCCAGCCACATGAGTTTTGCGCGATAGATGTATGACTGGCAGCCAGCACTGCCAGCGCCATGATGGTCTTTTTCATTTTTGGGCCTCGTCAATTATTGTTATCGGGTGTAGTTAGGTTCGGGCTTGATATCCCTGTTGTTATCGAGGTCGAGCATTGCATACCACCGCATATGCCTCGTCCCACTTTGGCCGGCGAGGATAAGGTGGGGTCGTTCCCACTTTTATTTTTAAGGTGCAACAATCGTGACGCCCGCAATACTCAAGGGCGTATGTGGGAAGATGTAGATAAATGTGCTAACGATTTAAAAAAGTAAATGCAGAATATTTTTCTGTGTCATGTAGCGGTTTCTGAAGTGGGACTTCATATTCTTTAGGAATTTCAAATGGTGCAGCAGGAAAATGTTTTTGAGAAAAAATTTGAAACAAAAAATGACGCGAAAAACATTTTTATGTTGATGATCTTAATGTTGCAGTGGATTAGCCGGGCTGCCGCTAATCCACCACAATTATTTTCGGTTGTCGCTTAATTAATGCGTTATTTGAACTGCTGCGACAACGTTAACCCATCGTTTTTAAAATCGGTCACAACAATATTTTCAAAAATCACGGCTTATCGCTTGTACATTCGCACGTAATCCACTTCCATACGACGTGGCCAGATGTCCGGATCGACACCCGCAGCACCACCCCAATTGCCGCCAATGGCGAGGTTAAGAATGACATAAAAAGGTTTATCAAATGGCCATGACTGCCAACCGCGATGATCATTGATATAGGTAAAGTAATGCACGTCATCGATATAAAAATCCATGCGTTGCTCATCCCATTCCACAGCGTATACATGGAAGGCTTCCGTGACATCCGGCATGACCACTGAACCTTTACGCTGCAGCCCATTCACCCAGTAATACGCCTGATTGTGGGTAGTCGCATGAACCAGTCCCTCGTCGTAGCCCACATGCTCCATGATGTCGATCTCGCCGCTGTCGGGCCAGCCAGCACCATAGCCGGTGTAATCCGTGGGCATCATCCAGATCGCCGGCCAGGTGCCCCGCCCTGCCGGTAGTTTCGCGCGTACTTCCACCCGACCGTACAACAGGTCGCCTTTATTCTGAGAATGGATACGGCCAGAGGAGTATTCACTGCCCAGATAATTATCTTTGCGTCCTTCGATGATCAGAACACCGTCCTGCACGCGCACGTTTTCTTCACGGTCGGTGTAGCGCTGTAACTCGTTGTTGACCCAACCCGGCGGCTGGATTTCGAAATTCCATTTGGTAGGATCGGGTGCGCCGGCGTAGTCAAATTCATCGAACCAGAATAATTGCCAGTCATTTTTTTCATGGGGCCGCGTCACCACCAGCGCACTTAGAATGGCCTCACCAACACGGCCGGTGAATACAATATTGATTTCACCGTCGATCACTTCGACATTAGGCACAGTCACATCGTAAGCCGTGTTTGTCGCTCCACTGATGTTGCGTACATCCAGCTCAGCGATGCGTTCCTCGCCTTCAATCTCCACGGAAAAAGTTCGTTGGCCAGCGTTGTTTACAATATTTTCCGCGAAGCGCAACGTCACGTTGTAGCTACCGTTAGGCAAGGCGTAAGCATATGAGAACTGTTCGCCGCGGCGCTCACTTTTATACAGTGCGGGATTATGGGTTGCTTTTATATCAGCGGAAATCTGGCGGGTTGTCCCATCCGTAAAACCTTCATCAGCGGCATAGGCAATACCATCTACGGCGACGAACTCTGCACCACCGGCGTTCACCGCCCATACCACAGAGGAATTCAAGGTAGCTGTATCCACCACACTTAACTGGCGAGTGGCTTCACCCGATTTCCCCTTGGAATCTTTTGCCGTTACCTTGAAGGTATGCAATCCCGGTGGTAAATCCTCCAGTGTCCATTCATAGGGTGCTTCGTTATCCTGCCCAACCAGAACGTCATCGCGATACAAAGCAACTTCCGTTGCTGTCGCATCGCCAGCGAGAGTAACCCGCGCTTTTATGTTCACCGCCATGGACGATGCGACACTGGCGTTAGGCAATGGCTCGGAAAAGGCCACGACGGGATTATCTGCTGGTGAGGTGACCGGTGGCGGCGACGCCGAAGGACCACCGCTGCCGCCGCAACCCGCAAGAATTAATGCGGCTAATCCGAACCCGATAAAGCTAGCGACATTGTTCATACCGATCTGAAACCTTTTTATGGTGATACTCTGGGAATTAATGGGTTTACTTCAGCGTCAATATTCTCACCTCCATCATTAACCTGACCTCGAACCAGTCACGATTCCTCCCTTCAAATATGTAAAGAATTACGACGTTGTAGATTACGGTTATAAAATTTTTGTGTTTTTAAATCGTTATGGAAGGAGTACGGAGGGGGGAATAGGATTGATCAATCTTCCGACGGAGGCTGCCTTTATAGCGCTCGGAATAAGTTTGGATGATCGTGGGATTGCGCGTGTAAATGGTTTGATGATGTATGCGTGGAGATCGAGGCGCATATAGCGAATTACATCTGCGTAACTGTCGGATTACGCCTGTGGCTAATTCGACCTACAACTAGTCCGACCTACAGTTGTATAGCTCGGAATAGGTTTGGATGATCGTGGATTGCGTGTGTAAACGGTTTGGTGATGTATGGAGGCGCATCGCATATGGCGAATTACACCTGCATACCTGTCGGATTATGCCTGTGGCTAATTCGACCTACGACCAAGAGTATTTGCGTGGTTGCCGGTTTACCTTCGCAGAATGTTTGTAGTGGCGTAGTGAATTTGGCCACCCAATTGGAAGTTCAGTAGGTCGGATTAGCCGCGTAGCGGCGTAATCCGACAATAGAAGCAGGATACTTATTGTAGATGTTCACCAGGGGTTTTTAAAAATCCTGGTGAACTACAGCTCCGTAGATTGGCCTAGCTGCCTAATCCGATAACAGGAAGCAGGAGTGAGATTTAATTCTTTGCGCGTTCTTCCAGAATCGCCACTGCCGGTAATTTTTTGCCTTCCACGAACTCCAGGAAAGCACCACCGCCGGTTGATACGTAAGAAATTTTGTCAGCCAGGTTCCACTTGTCTATGGCCGCAAGGGTGTCACCGCCGCCTGCTACCGAGAAGGCTTCACTTTCCGCGATCGCCCGGGAAATAACTTCGGTTCCTTTGGAAAACGCATCAAACTCAAACACACCACAAGGGCCATTCCAGAGTACCGTTTTGGCATTCTTGATGATGTCAGCTACACGCGCTGCCGTCTCAGGACCGTAGTCAATAATTTCTTCATCGGCTTTAATTTCGTTGGCCTTTTTCACTTCGGCCACGGAATTGTGGTTCCACTCTTTAAAGCCTTCTTTAGTTACCCGCACGTCGGTCGCGAACACCACTTCCGTTGCGGCGCGCAGACGTTGCGCTTCGGGAATCAAATCTTTTTCGTAAAGCGAGTTGCCTACTTCATTGCCCGCAGAAGCAACGAAGGTGTTGGAGATACCACCACCAACAACCAATACGTCAGCAATTTTTGACAACGCATCAAGCACGCTTAATTTGGTGGATACCTTGGAACCACCAACAATTGCCACCAGCGGACGCGCCGGCTTATCGAGTACTTTAGCCAGTGCTTCCAGTTCAGCCGCAAGCAGAGGACCGGCACAGGCAACCGGTGCAAACTTGGCAACACCGTGGGTCGAGGCTTGTGCGCGGTGCGCGGTGCCGAATGCATCCATGACAAATACATCGCACAGCGCAGCCATTTTTTTGGACAATTCGTCAGTATTTTTTCCTTCGCCCACATTGAAGCGAACGTTTTCAAGCAGGACCAGGTCGCCGCTCATCTCAAAACCATCTACCCAGTCTTTGACCAGCGGTACATCGCGACCAAGTTTTTTACTCAGGTATTCAGCCACTGGCGCGAGTGATGCTGCCTCATCGTAAACGCCCTCTTCTGGACGGCCAAGGTGCGACATCACCATCACTTTTGCACCTTTTTCCAAGGCTGCCTTGATGGTCGGAATGGATGCGTCAATACGCACCGCACTGGTAATTCTTCCGTCTTCCAGCGGCACGTTAAGATCCTGACGAATCAATACGCGCTTACCGGCGAGATCCTGGTCTTTCATCAATTTAACAGTCATGGTGGTCCTCAAAAGTTGCTAGATACTGGTATTGAATTTCGAATGAGCAGCTCACATCGAGCCGTGCCGAATTTGCTTTTACTAACTGTGCCACCGCACAAACTTGCAATACGACTTCGGTGTTAGGTACTGCAACCATCACCGGCATGGATGCCGGTGCTGAGCCTACAGGGACGTATTCACGGCGTGTTGCAGTACCTAACATCGAAGTCGCCTCCGCAAAAGCTTCGCGGGTACAACAATAGATGTGATAACGTCACCGATAGTCCCAACGGACTATCGGCAAACTTTTACAGCAGCTCTTCAACCGTCGCGACAATATTGTCCACGGTAAAACCAAAATGCTCCATCAACACCGGGCCAGGTGCAGACTCACCGAAAGTGGTCATGCCCACGACGCGGCCGTCCAGGCCAACGTATTTGTACCAGTAGTCAACATGCGCAGTTTCAACGGCAACGCGCGCGAGCACAGACAGCGGCAGAACAGATTCTTTATATGCCGCATCCTGTTGATCAAACACAGATGTTGATGGCATGGACACTACGCGCACTTTTTTGCCTTTCGCTTGCAGCGCTTCTGCCGCATGCAGAGTAACTGCCAGTTCAGAACCGGTAGCAATTAGAATGGCTTCTGGCTCGCCGTCGCAATCACTCAGCACATAACCACCCCGTGCAATATTGGCAACTTGTTCAGGTTTACGCGAAATGGGTTCCAGGTTTTGACGGCTGAACACCAGTGAGGTCGGACCATCTTTACGCTCAATCGCCGCTTTCCAAGCCACCGCTGACTCTGCAGCATCAGCCGGACGCCAGGTTTCCATGTTTGGTGTCATGCGCAAGGTTGCCAGCACTTCAATCGGCTGGTGAGTAGGACCATCTTCGCCCTGACCGATGGAGTCATGAGTGTAAACAAAGACGTTGCGCAGTTTCATCAGCGCAGCCATACGCACGGCGTTAGCGGCATACTGCTGGAACATCAGGAAGGTAGCGCCGTAAGGAATGAAACCACCGTGCGCCGAGATACCGTTCATGATGGCGCTCATACCGAATTCGCGCACGCCGTAATAGATGTAGTTACCGCTTGCATCTTCGGCGGTCACACCTTTGGAGGTTTTCACCAGCGTCAGGTTGGAGCCGGCCAGGTCAGCAGAACCGCCAAGCAGTTCTGGCAACAGGGCGCCATAGGCGGCGATGGCATTTTGTGAGGCTTTACGGCTGGCAATTTTTTCGCCTTTGGCCTGACACTCTTCAATAAATGCTTGTGCTTTTGTTGCGAAATCTGCAGGCAGATCACCGTTGATTACCCGACGCTCAAATTCAGCCGCTAATTCCGGGTGAGCTGCTTTATAAGCTGCCAGTTTCTCGCTCCAGGATTTTTCTGCCGCAGCGCCTTTCGCTTTAGCGTCCCAGGCGGCGTAGATGTCATCGGGCACAATGAAATGTTCGTGTGGCCACTGCAGGGTGTCGCGGACCAAAGTAGCCTCATCAACACCCAGCGGAGCACCGTGTGATTCGTGTGAACCTTGTTTGTTGGGCGAACCAAAGCCGATGATGGTTTTGGTCACAATCAGCGTAGGCTTGCCGGTTTCAGCACGCGCTTTTTCAATCGCCGCTTTAATGGCGTTGGCATCGTGACCATCAACGGCGGGAATTACATGCCAGCCGTAAGCCTCGAAACGCTTGGGCGTATCGTCAGTAAACCAGCCTTCCACGTGACCATCGATGGAGATACCGTTGTCATCATAGAATGCGATCAGCTTGCCCAGCCCCAGCGTACCGGCCAGAGAACAAGCTTCGTGAGAAATGCCTTCCATCATGCAGCCATCGCCGAGGAAGCAGTAGGTGTAATGGTCAACGACGTCGTGACCTTCACGGTTGAACTGCGCTGCCAACATCTTTTCGGCCAATGCCATACCGACCGCATTAGCAATGCCCTGACCCAGCGGGCCAGTGGTGGTTTCTACGCCGGGGGTATAACCGCGCTCCGGGTGACCCGGGGTCTTGGAGTGCAACTGGCGGAAGCGCTTGAGCTCGTCCATCGGAAGGTCATAGCCACTCAGGTGCAGCAAGGAATAAATCAGCATCGAACCGTGACCATTGGACAGCACAAAACGGTCACGATCGGCCCAGTCAGGGTTTTGCGGGTTATGCTTAAGGAAATCATTCCACAGAACTTCTGCGATATCTGCCATCCCCATCGGTGCGCCGGGGTGGCCGGAGTTGGCTTGTTGTACGGCATCCATACTGAGGACGCGAATTGCATTGGCAAGTTGGTTACGAGAAGGCATGGGACTGAATGCTCCTTGATGAGTATGTCGTTGATTGCTGTTATCTGAGAGTCGGCCTCTAGCGGGCCTTTGCTTATCTATCGCCGGCAAGTCTTTTAACCGATGAGCCTGCTCCGTCAAATGAGAAGGCCTTTCGTCGGACAAAATGGGGCGACATTCTCTCTCAGCTGCCGCCGCCCGTAAAGGCGCGATCAGCCGGAAGCGAACTTTATCGACAAATAGTCAAACTTACCATTATCTATATCAAAAATTTTTGATATAGATAATCCTTCCTGCTAGACTGCCGGCCATGAATCAACTCCATAAAACTCCAGCTTCCTTTATTGACGATACCCCCATCAATGAAGGCCCTCACGACCAGCTCACCGGCCTGCTCAAAGCGGCGGGCGACCCTCTGCGTCTCGATGTCCTGCGGGTACTTGCCCAGGATTCCTTCGGTGTGCTCGAGCTGTGCCAGATTTTTTCTATTAAGCAGTCCGGCATGAGTCACCATTTAAAAGTTCTCACCAGCGCCGGATTGTTGACCTCCCGTCGCGAAGGCAATTCCATCTTTTATCGCCGTGCCTTTTTTGCCCCGGATCATCCGTTGGCTGCCCTGCAGCAGCAATTATTCAGCACCATTGATCAACAGCCTGTGGCGGATGCAATTGGGCGCCAGTTACAGCAATTGCATCAGGAGCGCAGCCAGGCAGCGCAGTTATTCTTCAGCGAAAATGCCCATAAATTTCGTGCCCAGCAGGACCTGATTGCAAGTTATCCGGTATACGCCGAGCAGATGACGCAACTGCTGAACACTACGCCATTGCCGGAAAGACATCTGGTGCTGGAAGTGGGTCCGGGTGAGGGTGAATTTCTCGCGGTACTGGCGCAGCGTTTCAAACACGTCGTCGCTTTGGATAATGCGGAAAGCATGTTGGAAAAGGCGCGTTCATTTGCCACTGAAAAGAAACTGCGCAATATCGAATTCATTCACGGTGATACGCGCTCACTGCAAGCGCACCGCGTACTCGCCGATTGCATTGTGGTAAATATGGTACTGCACCACACGCCCTCACCTGCCGATATTTTTTCGGATTTGAGCAAAGTATTAACGCCGGGCGGAGCTTTGTTGATTACGGATTTATGTCGCCACGAACAAGTGTGGGCGCGCGAGACCTGTGGCGATCTGTGGCAGGGTTTTGAGCCGCAGGATTTTTCGCGCTGGGCGCAGGCGGCAGGCTTGGAAGAAGGCCAGAGCGTTTATTTTGCATTGCGCAATGGTTTTCAAATTCAGCTGCGGCAGTTTTTTAAAGCGCGCTGACTTACATTATTTTTCCGGCTCTTAGCGCTGTTTGGTTTTTATGGTTTACTGATCTGCATTGCTCCAGCTTTCGCCACCTATGGCGGTGGTCTGATGTGAGAGCCGCCCTTTCAAATAGAAAGACGAGTTAAACCACAAATTTTTATCAGCTTTTTTTGGATTTTCTAGATATTTATTCAAAGGAAAAAAACATGTCCGAATATTCCGTCTTCACTTCCGAGTCTGTTTCCGAAGGCCATCCCGACAAGATGGCGGATCAAATTTCCGATGCGGTATTGGATGCGATCCTTAAAGATGACCCTCATGCCCGCGTGGCGGTTGAAACGCTGGTGAAAACCGGCATGGCGATCGTGGCCGGTGAGGTTCGTACGTCAACTTATGTCGATCTGGAAGATTTGATTCGCCAGGTGATCCTTGATATCGGCTACAACTCCAGCGATGTCGGTTTTGATGGCGCATCCTGTGCAGTGCTGAACGCAATTGGTAAACAATCTTCTGATATCGCGATGGGTGTGGATGAAGCGGACAGCAAAGATCTGGGCGCAGGCGATCAGGGTTTGATGTTTGGTTATGCCACCAACGAAACCGACGTACTAATGCCCGCACCTATTTACTATGCACACCGTCTCGTAGAGCGCCAGGCTTATCTGCGCAAGCAGAATGTATTGCCTTGGTTGCGTCCGGACGCAAAAAGTCAGGTTACCTTGCGGTATGAAAACGGCAAGCCGATTGCGGTTGATGCGGTGGTGTTGTCGACGCAGCATGCGCCGGACGTGAAGCAGGCTGATATTCGCGAAGTTGTACGCGAAGAAATCATCAAACACGTTTTACCTGCGGAGTGGCTGCATGCGGACACGCAGTATCACATCAACCCGACCGGCCAATTTATCATTGGTGGTCCGGTAGGTGACTGTGGTTTGACCGGCCGCAAAATTATTGTAGACACTTACGGCGGCATGGCTCGTCACGGCGGCGGTGCATTTTCCGGTAAAGATCCATCAAAAGTAGATCGCTCTGCTGCTTACGCCGGCCGTTATGTTGCAAAAAATATCGTGGCTGCAGGCCTGGCAGATCGCTGTGAAATTCAAGTGAGCTATGCCATTGGTGTCGCCGAACCGACTTCGATTTCGATCAATACTTTTGGTACCGGCAAGTTGCCTGATGCCGAGATTATTAAACTGGTGCGGGAACATTTTGACCTGCGGCCGCAGGGCTTGATTGAGATGCTGGATTTACGCCGCCCGATTTATCGCGCGACGGCGGCTTATGGACATTTCGGGCGGGAGCTGCCGAATTTCACCTGGGAGAAAACGGATAAGGCGGATGTGTTGAAGAAGTATTTGTAACTGAAGGTGGCGACTGAATCAGGCTCTAGATGTGGAACACGCCGTAAGCCCTTTCCTCGGGATTCCGCGCCGACGTCCTGTCGGCGAGGGTTCCAAACCCTGAACCAGACCCGGCATTAATATTGAGCATATTTTTTTATGAAATTGTTGCTGATGTTAGGCCAGCTAAACCGCCTTATCACTTGAACGGCAACAAAACAATTTTGGAACATCCCGCAATGCCAATTAGGTAGCTTCCAACATTTAACCGCTCAGGAAGCAAACCGCCGGATCTGCAAAATTATTGAATATATTTTTACCGACAGGATTTAATTATGAATATTGCTGAAAATTTTACTGACTACAAAGTCGCGGCCAAGACGGCTGAACAGTTCCAGAAAGATGCTATCTGGGGCCGCAAAGAGATTGAAATCGCCGAAGGCGAGATGCCGGCATTGATGGCGCTGCGTCGTAAATATAAGGACAGCAAACCACTGGCCGGTGCGAAGATTATTGGTTGTATTCACATGACTATTCAGACCGCAGTGTTGATTGAAACCCTGCTTGAGCTGGGCGCGGAAGTGCGCTGGTCGTCGTGCAATATTTTTTCAACGCAGGATCACGCGGCAGCGGCGATTGCAGCGGCTGGCATTCCCGTGTTTGCATGGAAGGGTGAGACTGAAGAAGAGTTTTGGTGGTGTATTGAGCAGACTATTTTGAAAGATGGTCAGCCCTGGGATGCGAATATGATCCTGGATGATGGTGGTGATGTAACTCAGGTTATTCATGAAAAATATCCACACATGCTCGATAAAATTCACGGCATCTCTGAAGAGACCACTACCGGTGTTCATCGTCTGTTGGATATGCTGAAGAAAGGCACCTTGAAAGTTCCGGCGATTAACGTGAATGACTCGGTTACCAAAAGCAAAAACGATAACAAATACGGTTGCCGTCACAGTTTGAATGATGCCATCAAGCGTGGTACTGATCACTTGCTATCAGGCAAGAAAGCGCTGGTCATTGGTTATGGCGATGTGGGTAAAGGTTCTGCTGCGTCACTGCGTCAGGAAGGTATGATTGTTAAGATTACCGAAGCTGATCCGATCTGTGCGATGCAGGCATGTATGGATGGTTTCGAGGTGGTATCGCCTTATAACGATGGCATCAACACCGGCCGGTACGAAGATATTAATCACGCTGTGTTAGGCACAACTGATCTGGTGGTAACTACGACGGGTAACGTCAACGTGTGCGACTCCGCCATGTTGCGCGCGTTAAAGCGCAGTGCGGTGGTGTGCAATATCGGCCACTTCGACAGTGAGATTGATACCGCTTACATGCGCAAGCATTGGGAGTGGGAAGAAGTTAAACCGCAGGTACACAAAGTGTATCGCGATAGAGCGACTAATGATCATTTGATTATTCTGTCTGAAGGTCGCCTGGTGAACCTCGGTAATGCAACTGGTCACCCGTCGCGCATTATGGATGGTTCTTTTGCAAACCAGGTGCTGGCACAGATGTATTTGTACGAGCGCAAATTTGCCGACCTGCCGGCGGAGCAAAAGGCCGAACATTTATATGTGCGTGTGCTGCCTAAAAAACTGGATGAAGAAGTGGCCAAAGATATGGTGGAAGGTTTTGGTGGTGTGATCACCAAACTGACCCCGCAGCAGGCTGAATACATCGGTGTAGACGTAGATGGCCCCTTCAAGCCGGAAAGCTACAAATATTAATTTATCGCCGAGCTATCCTATTCAGATCGTGATTCAGGTAGATAGGACTAGCGCAGTGTAATCCGACAAACAGCGTCCGTAGGCAGATTAACAACTCGGATTTCCGTAGGTCGGATTAGCGCAGCGTAATCCGACAACAGCCCGCTAATATCCATAAACGCTCGGCTGCTGTTTTAACGCTAACCTATCAAACGTTATGGATCAGATAGCACAAGCCAGTTGTATACGCGAAAAAGTGGTCGCCTTCTTGCGACTTGAGCTGTCGGATTACGCTGCGCTAATCCGACCTACAACTACAATTACATTTGCAGAACAACAATATGACAGACACTCATCCCCGTTTAAGTTTTGAGTTTTTTCCGCCCAAGACCCCGGAAGGCAAACAAAAACTCCTCAATGTGCGCGACCAGCTCAATAGCTTTGCGCCGGATTTTTTTTCGGTGACCTATGGTGCCGGCGGCTCAACCCGCGATAACACCAAAGGTATTGTCACCAACTTTAAAGCAAGCGGAATTTCAACAGCACCGCATTTGTCATTCGGCGGCGATGATGAAGCCACCGTTCTTGCTCTGCTGCAGGAATATAAAGACGCCGGTGTTGACCGCATTGTAGCGTTACGCGGTGATATGCCCTCCGGTGTAGGCGGTGCCTACCAATTGGTTTACGCCAACGAACTGGTGGCGTTTATCCGGAAACACTTCGGCGATCACTTCCATTTGGAAGTTGCTGCTTATCCGGAAATTCATCCACAAGCCAAAAGCTACAGTGATGATATTCGTTATCTGAAGGGTAAATTTGACGCAGGTGCCAATAGCGGCATCACGCAATATTTTTTCAATCCGGATTCCTATTTTTATTTTATGGAGCAATGCCATAAAGCTGGTATTGATCAACCGATTTATCCGGGCATTATGCCAATCATTAATTATTGCAATCTCACCCGTTTTTCCGACACCTGCGGTGCCGAAATTCCACGCTGGTTACGCAAGGCGCTGGAAAATTTCGGTGATGATGAAGCCAGCCTGAAAAGTTTTGGCGTGGATCTGGTAAGCGAACTGTGCGAAGTGTTGCTGGAAAATGATGCGCCTGGTTTGCATTTCTACACCATGAACCAAACCGAACCCACGGCACAAATCGTCAGCAACCTCGGGTTAATTCCTACTGAATAAACTCATTACGCTGATGGGACTGCACCTCATCAGCGTCCGCCCGACACATCCAGCAATACACCCGCCGAATAAGAAGCTTCATCCGAGAGCAGCCACAAAATAGCGCGCGCGACTTCTTCGGGATAACCGCCACGCTGCATGGGAATCGCATTCTTCAATCGTTCAATCCGCCCTGGTTCTCCGCCAGCGGCATGAATGTCGGTATAGATGATTCCGGGCCTGACCCCATTGACACGAATGCCTTCATCAATGACTTCCTTAGCCAGACCGATGGTAAAAGTATCTACCGCACCTTTGGTTGCCGCATAGTCAACGTATTCATTGGCTGATCCCAAGCGCGCGGCAATAGATGATACATTCACGATTCCTCCGCCCTGCCCGCCGCGTGCGGTGGACATACGCTTGATGGCTTCGCGCGCGCAGAGAAAACAGCCGATCACATTAGTAGCAAATAATTGTTCGAGGTAGGCCGCACTGGCGTCCACCACACGCCCTTGTTTAAGGGTGCCCGCGTTATTGACCAATGCCGTTACACGACCCAATTGTTCATCGAATTGCGCAAAGGCGTGCACGATATCCGCTTCTTTGCTCACGTCCATTTGCACGGCTACGGCCTTACCGCCCTTTTGCTGTATTTGCGTAACGATGGCATGGGCGGCGACCTCTTGTTCGCGATAGGTGATGCCGACCTTATAGCCCTGTTCGGCTGCCAATAATGCGGTGGCCGCGCCTATGCCGCGACTGCCGCCGGTAATGATGATGTTTTTTTCCATGCTTTGCGTCCTTGAGTAAGGGAAGGTGCTAACTATATGGGGATAGTAGAAGGCAGGGAAGGCACAGTTGATGAGATATTTTGCGTATCAATATTTCTAATGCGCTTATCTTTATGCGTATTGATTACCAGGAAATATTTTTAGCGTAACCGTGTAGAGCTGTGTCGGATTACGCTTAGACTAATCCGACCTACATGGCTAATCCGACCTACGTCGAGGCAATGTGAATCCGCCCCGCTTGGTGTGGATTG
>CAYUVQ010000047.1:18602-24103 GCA_964448175.1 uncultured Cellvibrionaceae bacterium
GGCTAATCCGACCTACGTCGAGGCAATGTGAATCCGCCCCGCTTGGTGTGGATTGCGCTTAGGCTAATCCGACCGTCGAGGCATTGTGAATCCGCCTGCGTACTGTGGAATAGAAGTAGGTCGCATTAGCCCCAAGGCGTAATCCGACCATGTAGGTATTTACATATTTGCTGCCGGGGCAATTGCCAGTCCGACCATCCGGCGCTGCAGATTACACGCGAGTTTTGGGTAGCGGTAATTCCGGTAATCCCACTGCAGAAGTAGGTCGCATTAGCCCCAAGGCGTAATCCGAACATCCTGGGGTTGCAGATTACACGCGGGTTTTGGGTTGGGGTAATTCCGGTAATCCTACGGCGGCCATGCTCAGTGCTTGCTGGTAGTAATCGCTGCTGCGTTGGGTTTCGCCCAGATTTTCCAGCAGGCGTGCTAGTTCAGCGCAAGCTTCTGGATCGCGTTTTATGCGCAGGCTTTCAGCGAAATAATCCCGCGCGCTGCCCCAGATTTCATTGCGCAGACATAAACGTCCCAGCGTCAACAACAGCACTGGATCGCGCGGATGCTGTTTATTCCAGCCTTCCGCTACCGTTAATTGTTGTCTTGGATCGCGGCCGCGCAGGCGTCCATACAAATGCACCAGTCCTGGATGCCATTCTTTATTGAGCGCTTTGCGAACCAGTGTTTCTGCCTCCTGGTCCTCAAAATTTATCGCTAACTGACGCGCGTAAACTTCAATCAGCTCGTTATCTTTTTGCAGATGCCCCGGCACCTGTTCCCAGGCCGCACGTAGTTTTGGTAAGCGGTCGCCCTGCAACAGCAAGCGCACTTCCTCACCGATTTTTTTCAGCCGCTCGCGATGGATTGTTAATTCCAGTTGAGCGAGTTCTTCCGGCGAACGAATCTTGTAACTGCGCAGGCGATCGAAGATCCCGTACAGGGAATCCCAATCCTGCCGAGCGATGTATACCTCACACAACAAATCCAACAGCACCGGGTTTTGCGGTGCCTTACCTTTGATGCGTAACAGTGTCATCAAGCATTGATCATACTGCTTGCTGGACAACTCCATACGCGCGCGAGTCAACGCCACCGCCAGTTCGGCATGGGGGCCGGTTTCACTGGCAGCGGTTAAGAGTTTTTCTGCCTCCGCTCGATCACCCAGCTCGTAAGTACTGCGCGCAGCTGCCAGATAGTTGATCAAAGGTGCGTCTACTTTAGGCGCTGCCCGCAATAATTTTTTGCGCGCTTGCAGCCAGTTTCCTTCGATGTAATCTATCAACCCGCTGGCCGTGCGTTTTTGTGCACGCTCACTGCCACCGAAGCTCAGGTAGTCAGAAAAATTCCGCACCAGATAAAAACTGCCCGTCAGCAAGCGCACCATTAACCACACAAGACTGAGGCTGACAATGACGATCAACGCCGCCAGCCATAAACTCATCTCGACTGTTTTGCTGCCGAACGCTATCAACAGATAGCCGCCATCTTCCGGCGGGCTGTACATCACCCACAAGCCGAAGGCGACCAGGACAACGATAACGAATAACAATTTTTTCATTGATTATTCGCCTCCGTTTGCGCCGTTGCTTTCGTATGTTTGCGCTCGATATAGGTTTTCAGCAACGCCGTGGATTCCGAAAAATTCGGCAGGGATTGGGTGATGATTACGTTTTGCAGGTCAGCCAGCTCTGCCTGGGCCGCCACGGACTGAGTGTTAAGTGGGAAATAGGTTTTCATCCACTCCTGCGCTTTTTGCAAGCTGGTTTGATAAACCTGAGCTTCTTCACGCAGGAGCGCAGCCTGAGCCTGTTCGAGCATCAGGCGCATGTT
Source organism: uncultured Cellvibrionaceae bacterium (assembly GCA_964448175.1). Classification (GTDB taxonomy): domain Bacteria; phylum Pseudomonadota; class Gammaproteobacteria; order Pseudomonadales; family Cellvibrionaceae; genus Cellvibrio. The sequence continues at coordinate 20,427 of CAYUVQ010000047.1, forward strand.
TTGTTTGAGATATATCTGGTTGTCCGGCGCGAGGATGGCAGGCACTGGTTGCGCGTGATCGCGCACGCGCAAGTGATGACTGAATTTCTTCAACAAATTCATAAAACCGCGCTTGGTTTTAACCCACAGACCTTCGTTTTCTTGCGGCTCATCTTCCGGCCAGATTTCTTCGGTTGATCCCAGTGGTTCGATCAACGGTAATTTTTCTATCTGCTCCGACAAAGCCAGCAACCGCAGATAAACGCCTTCGCGATCAATATCACCGGCGAGCGTTAATTCACTCATTTCGGTGGCGAGTGCTTTACGGACTGGAAATAAATCCGGGTCGTTCAAATCGCGGAGGATTTCATCAACACTTTGTGCCAGTGCCACAGCATTGCCGCTGTTGCGGTCCAGCAGCACGCGCTGATTGGCAAGGCGCAATAAATATTCAGCTTCGGCCAGCTTCCAATCGTCGCGGTGAACGCTGGATAACGCCTGCACACGTGACGTGGTGTTCTCGATTCGCTGCGCCAGCTCGCTCATGCTGTTCTGTATCGTCGACTGTTGTTCCGCCAGCTGTTGTTCCAGCGTTACAGTGAGTGTTTCCTGTTGCTCCTGGGAAACGCGCTGCTGCTGTTGCAATTGGGCTTGCACATTTTCCAGCCGCTGCTGTTGAAGCTGGTATTGCTGGGCAAAATACCAAGCTCCGTAAATGACAGCGGCAATGAGCAACAACAGAACCAGCCACACCCCGCCATTACCCGAGCGACGTGAAGCGCTCTTTTGCGGTGGTGGTGGCGGTGGGGTTTTGGTGGCCGATGAGTCGGGCTCGCGCACATCCGGTTTGGGTACATCCGTGATCGCCGCATCGGTCATGACAGGAACATGTTTTTCATCAGTCACAGTAATTCACTCTCTTAAAGGCAATTAAATAATTTGATGCAGCGCGGCTAGCATGCTGCTGTCAGTTGCGTTTTCAGCTACGTGAACATCTTCAAAGCCAGCGGTATGTGCCAGTTGTGCGACGCGCTCCCCCGGCACCAGCAGGGGTAACTGGCGCAGGCGTCTGGTCAGTTCCGCCTGCGCTATTTGATCCAGCTGTTCCAGCACCTGCTGATAGTGTTGCAAACTTTCGCCGCTGTGCAGCGCAATAATATTCCGGTATTGCCAATCCGTTTCCGCAGCGAATACCTGTTGCATCATATCTGCAGCCTGCTTCGGCAAATGCCGTTCATACAGTTCGCAGTAACTCACACTGGCACCCCGCTGCCGCAGGATCTCGCCCATGTGTCCGCGTCCACCACAACCGCGGAAGATAATAATCTTCTCGCCGTCCACCTGTTGCAATTCTTCAGCCTGCAACAACGTTTCGCTGTTCATTGCACCGGTTTCGGTGGCCGTTAATGCACTGACCTTAAGGCCCCGTTGTTGCAGATGACGCGCGGTGGTATCGCCTACCGCAAAATAATCAATGCCAATGGGTAATTGCGGCCAGTAATCTTCCAGCCACTGCAGTGCAAAGTCCACCGCATTCAGGCTGACGAAGATGGCTTTCTGGTACAGATCAAAATCCAGCACGATATTTTTAATCGCGCGGATTTGGTCCGGATTGCTGACACCGCGCAGTTCCATCAGTGGCACCGACGTACTGGCGATGCCCGCAGCATCCAATTGCACACGCCACTTTTCCGCCTGCGCGACAGGACGGGTAATGATGACCCGCAACGGCAGCTCAATCACTTAACGGACTTCCTCTTGATAGACAGCGGCGAGAATCTTATCGGCCCCGGCATTGAGCAAACGTTCCGCAAGCGTCACCCCCATCTGCTCTGCCTGATTCACCGGCGCGCGGATTTCATCAAACAGCATCTGACTGCCATCCGGTGCGCCCACGAGACCACGCAGCCACAGCCCCTCTTCGGTGTGCAGCGCGTAGCAGGCAATGGGAACCTGGCAGCCGCCCTGCAGGCGCCGGTTCATTGCACGTTCGGCGGTGACCTGCTCGGTGGTGAGTTGATCGCGCAGCGGTTGCAGCAATTCAATGGTGGCGGCATCCTCCAGACGGCATTCGATCCCGACAGCCCCTTGACCGCCGGCGGGTAAGCTTTGTTCGGGAGATAAATAGGAACGGATGCGTTCGCGCAGCTCCAGCCGCAACAGGCCGGCCGCCGCCAGGATAATTGCGTCATATTCATTGTTATCCAGCCGCGCGAGACGCGTCTGTACATTACCACGCAAAAATTTCACCTGCAGATCCGGGCGCTGTGCCAGTAACTGACACTGGCGCCGCAGGCTGGAGGTGCCGACCACACTGCCCTCGGGCAAGGAGTCGAGATCCGCAAAACGATTCGATACGAAAGCATCGCGGGGATCTTCGCGGGGGCAGATCACCGCCAGACCCAACCCTTCCGGGAACTCCATGGGTACATCTTTCATGGAGTGGACGGCGATATCCGCCTCGCCATCCAGTAAAGCGTTTTCCAGCTCTTTGACGAACAACCCTTTGCCACCGACTTTTGCCAGCGGCACATCCAGAATCTTGTCGCCGCGACTGACCAACGGGACCAGCTCTACAACCAGGCCGGGGTGATGACGCTCCAGCTCGGCTTTCACATATTCCGCCTGCCAGAGGGCGAGCAGACTTTTACGGGTGGCGATGCGCAGCGGGCGAGGGAAATCGGGCATAACGAATGAAGTCCGGTAAGAGAGCTAAAAGGTGGGCGCTATGATAGCAGAGGCGGTCCAACGGGGTTGCGAATCGGGCGGCAAGCTCACCATATAGCGGATTGCACACGAAACGGGCGGCTGCGACTTGCGTGCAATTCCGGCAACTGTCTACACTCCCGCTCTGCTAAAGGATTTTCTTGTCGCGGCCCAGTGCAGCGACACCCACCACTCAGGGCCTGGTATGTCGAATTCTTTTGGGGCGGTGTTGAGCCTCGTTCAACAAGGTTTGATCCTCCTGCACTTCACACTCGTGATCACCTTCGCGGTGCGCGTCATTATTCAGCGCTTACCGGTGGGAGCTTCACTGGCGTGGCTGCTGGTGCTGGCTTTGCTGCCTTATGTGGGTGTGGGTTTGTATTTGCTGTTTGGCGAGCGCTTCCTTGGCGTTAAACATCGCCAGCGCCGGTTGCGGCTGCAGCAGCTGTTCGCCATCCCCGCCCTGCGCCACACCCCTATGGCAGAACAACAGTGGCAGGACTTTCATCCGGCCGCCCAGGCGCTGGCCACACTGGAATTTCAGACCATCGGTATCCCACCTCTGGGCGGCAACCGTGTGGATTTTCTTCAGACGGCTCAAGAGACTATCCAGCAACTGTGTGAGGACATTCGCTCCGCTCGCCATACCTGCCACCTCGAATTTTATATCTGGCACCCTGGCGGAATTGCTGACGAAGTGGCTACTGCTCTAGCGGAGGCGGCAGAGCGCGGCGTGTACTGCCGGATTATGCTGGATGCGGTGGGCAGTAATACCTTCTTCAAGTCGGAGCTGCTGCAGCGCCTGCACCATCCACGGATCGAGCTGATCAAGGCCTGCCCCATCGGCTTTATCCCCGCCAGCCTGGCCCGTTATGACCTGCGCAGCCATCGTAAGACCGTCATCATCGACAACCGGATCGCTTACGTAGGCAGCTTTAACCTTATCGATCCAGCGCACTTCAAGCAGTCGCTGGACGTGGGGGAATGGATTG
>CAYUVQ010000048.1:0-3761 GCA_964448175.1 uncultured Cellvibrionaceae bacterium
ATCACATCACCCCGCGCACATGTTGTTTTACGTTGGTGAAATAAAACGCGCGAAGCGTTTCGTGCAGCTCCGATGAGAGTGGCGGCAGGGCGCTGACGGATACGTTTTCTTTCACCTGCTCCGGTTTGCTTGCACCGGTTATCACAGTGCTGACGGCGGGGTGGTCGAGAATCCAGCGCATGGCCAATTGCACGAGGGTCATCTCTTTCGGTAGCAAGGTTTTCAGCTCGTCAGCCAGATCCACTGCCTTTTCAAACGGAACGCCGGAAAAGGTTTCTCCTACACTGAAGGCTGCGCCGTCTTTGTTGTAGTTGCGATGATCGCTCGCTGCGAAGGTTTGGTCCTTGGACATCTTGCCCGACAGGACGCCACTGGCTAAGGGCAAACGCACGATGATGCCGACGTTATTTTCCTGCGCCAGCGGGAACAATTCTGTGGCTTGATCCTGGCGAAACAGATTAAAAATAGTTTGAATCGAAGCGAGTTTTGGATGCTTAACCGCAAATAAGGCTTCGTCCATGGTTTCCACACTGACGCCAAAATGGCGGATTAACCCGTCCTGCTGAAAGTCTTCCATCCACGCTAATAAGTCTCCCGCTTTTAACACATCGGTCGGCACGCAGTGAAGCTGTGCCAGATCCAGTGCTTCAACACCGAGCCGCTTAACCGAACCTGCAAGGTTCGCTTTTACTTTGGCTTTGGTATAGCCGTTCGGAAACAACTGTCCATCGCGACCGACTTTGGTAGCAATAAAACGTGGAGCGCGATGGTTGCGCGTGTAGTCACCAATGCGCTGCTCACTTAAACCGGCGCCGTAGACATCGGCGGTATCCCAAAAGTTGATTTGATTATCGTCCGCAGCACGCAGGATGTTGTTTGCACGTTCGTCATCCACCGGGCCGAAATCGCCGCCCAGTTGCCAGCAGCCGATGCCGATTTCGGAGACTTTGTATCCGCTTTTGCCGAGTGTTCTCTGGTTCATGGGTTATTCCTCTTGTTAACAGTGGGGGAAGTCTACTGGGTTGTGCTGTGGTTACTAAGAGCTGCCGGGTTAACGAATGTTAAGTTGAATGGAACAAATGCTGAATGTGGCACAGCGGGAATTGGGCCTCAGACTTGGAGACCATCACCGACATGGATGTCGTTGCTGAGCCTCTAGGGAGGGGTTTACGGTATGTCTCCAGGCCTGAGGCCCAGTTTCCGCCTCGGTTAGAGCCACCACAATATCCTCCTCCAATTTCGCCAAACATTTGACTAAAGTTTCTTGGATTATTCATAAGGTATTGAAATAAAAGCATTTTTTATCTTGGCACCCACTTTGCAGACACTCCCATAACGCAATCACAATTGTGCAAATTTTGACGCAGCACCCGAATACAGAGGAGTGACTATGGTCCCGGGCGTGCAATCTGCAACCAAGGTCGTACCCCTGCTGCCAGACAATAATGGCGAACAAGGGCAGGACCTGAAAAAAGCTTTCGAGCTGTTTAACCAGATGTCTCAGCAGCTGGTTGATTCCTATCAATTGCTCGAAAACCGCGTTGCGGAACTCAACCAGGAACTCAACAGCGTAGCCGACCAGCGCCTGCAGGAGCTTGCCGAAAAAGAGCAGCTGGCTAACCGTCTCGAAAACCTGCTCAATTTTCTGCCTGGTGGCGTCGTTGTGCTCGATTCCACCGGTCGCGTATCCGAATGCAATCCTGCGGCGATTGACCTGCTGGGTGAACCTTTGCGGGACGAATTATGGCGCGATGTTATTGCACGCAGTTTTGCCCCGCGTCAGGACGACGGCCACGAAGTTTCCACCCGTGATGGTCGCCGCATCAGCATTTCCACGCGCAACCTGGGTGTTGATGGGCAGATTATTCTGTTAACGGATCAAACCGAAACCCGTCGTCTGCAAAGCGAATTAAGTCGTCACGAACGTTTATCCGCGCTGGGCAAGATGATGTCCGCCCTTGCGCATCAAATTCGTACGCCGTTATCCGCCGCCATGTTGTACGCCGGGCATTTGTGCAACGGTAAGCTCGACGAAGAGCGGCGCCAGCAATTTTCCGAAAAGATTTTTAATCGCCTCAACAATATCGAGCGTCAGGTTCAGGACATGCTGCTATTCGTTAAAGGCGAATTGCCGTTGAACGATGTGGTCAGCGTGTCGGAATTGCATCAGGCATTGGAAGAAGCGATGGAAGTGCCATTGATGACTTCTGAATCTCATTGCGAGTGGGTTAACAACTGCCGCGAACAATATATTCAATGTAATCGCGAAGCGCTGATTGGCGCACTGTTGAATCTGGTTAACAACGCGATCCAGGCTGTAGATCGCAACGCACAGCTACGCATTGAATTCAGTTTATATAACGCGCAGGCGGATGCGCCGCCGCAATTATTAATTCGCGTGCTGGATTCCGGCCCGGGAATTCCACAGCATCTGTTGAATTCAGTGGGTGATTTATTTGTTACAACGAAAGCCCAAGGCACCGGGTTAGGACTGGCGGTGGTTAATGCGGTAGCGCGCGCGCACCGTGGCAAATTTTATCTGCAATCCCAAGCCGGGCAGGGCACTTGTGCCTCATTAATTATGCCCTTGGCTGAATTACATTAATCGGAGAACTCCCCATGGCACTGGCCGCACAACAACAGACTTTTGCTGACGCCATCAAAGTGTTGGTGGTTGAAGACGATAACAATCTGCGCGAGGCGCTGTGCGATACCCTGCAGCTGGCGGATTACGATGTATTGCTCGCCAGCAGCGGTGAAGAAGCTTTGCAGCAACTGGCCCGCGTTGATGATGTGCGTATGATCGTCTCTGACGTCAACATGGGCGGTATGAGTGGCCACGAATTGCTGCGCGAAGTAAAACAACATTACCCGCAAATTCCGATGATGTTGATCACGGCCTACGCCAGCATCAGTGAATCGGTTGATGCTATGAAGCAGGGCGCGGTGGATTATCTGGTAAAACCTTTTGCACCGCAGACACTGGTGGAAACCGTCGCGCGTCACGTGGGTGTTGCGCAGTTTGCCGGTGATGAGCCGGTGGCCCAGGCGCCATCCAGTAAACAATTGTTATTGCTGGCACAACGTATTGCGCAGTCAGATTCCACGGCGTTAATTGTGGGTGAATCGGGCACCGGTAAAGAAGTGCTGGCCCGTTACATTCACAATCATTCACCGCGCAGTAAGCAACCGTTTATTGCCATCAACTGCGCAGCTATTCCGGAAAACATGCTCGAAGCCATGTTGTTCGGCCATGAAAAAGGCGCTTACACCGGCGCGCACAGTAGTGCTCCCGGTAAATTTGAACAAGCGAATGGCGGCACATTGCTGCTCGATGAAATATCCGAAATGGATATTGGTTTGCAGGCAAAATTATTACGCGTGTTGCAGGAACGCGAAGTCGAACGTTTGGGTGGCCGCAAAACTATCAAACTGGATGTGCGCGTGATTGCCACATCGAACCGTGATATGCGCAGCGAAGTCGCCGCCGGAAAATTCCGCGAAGACTTATATTACCGTTTAAGCGTTCTGCCATTGCAGTGGGCGCCGCTGCGCAATCGTGTGGAGGATATTATTCCGCTGGCTGAAAAAATTCTGCACAAACACGCGCAAAAACAAAATCGCGGACGCGTCAGTTTATCGACATCCGCACAGCAGGCGTTATTAGCCTACAGTTGGCCAGGCAACGTGCGCGAACTGGATAACGTTATGCAGCGCGCATTGATTTTACAGACCGGCTCCGCGATTCAGGCGGAAGACCT
>CAYUVQ010000048.1:3861-5745 GCA_964448175.1 uncultured Cellvibrionaceae bacterium
TGGGCAACGACCTGAAACGCCACGAATTTGAAATCATCATGAACGCATTGCGGATGGAACGTGGTAGCCGAAAAAATACCGCCGAACGACTCGGTATCAGCGCACGCACGCTGCGTTACAAAATTGCTCGCCTGCGCGAAGAAGGGTTTGAGATTACGGAATAATTATGTGGCACAAAGGGGTTACGCAGCAGGCTGCAAGACCATCACCCGCATGGATGCGGGTGATGAGCCTACAGGGATGTATTCACGGCGTGTCTTGCAGCCTGCTGCGTAACCCCTGGCTGGTGAAGAATGTGCATTCGTAAACACCACAGCCCCGCATAAACAGGTGAGGGCTGCTAATCATATTTAATTCACCAGTTCAAACTCGAACTCACACGTCTCCCGCTGCAAACGCAGCTCCTCCATCCGCAATTCCAGCTTGCGCCGATATTCCATATTCAGGCGGATCTTCTGCGCTTTTTTATTCGCGGTGGCGGCGGTGTGGATAAAGTCGGTGAGGACGGTTTCGATCAGGTAGCTATCGCTGGTGAGCAGATTCTGGTTCATGGTCGAGTCCTGTAAAAGTGGTGATCTCTGAATCTTAAGAGGCGATAGTGACAAACTTGTGAATCCAGAATCCCTCAACCCTGAGAATCCAATCCCGCTGTAATACCTCGGCATCGTCCTCGTTAAAAAGCCAATGCGGCAAGTCATTGCCGGGCGGCAAAGATTGGCCTGCTTTGTGCAATATCCCACTCAAAATCCGGTAACGCCAATTTATTGTCGGTGCCACTGTTCCAACGACTTAACGTTAAGAGAGTCTCGCCATGACTGATCGTGTGGATATCAATCGTCTACTGGTAGAAATGCGTGCGATGAAATCGCAGACCCAGGCGTTCCAGCGCCCGGCAGGTCTTGCGCCTGGTGATGTGGGTGCTGTCCACAACACCGGCCCGTTAACCGTGGATGGTGGGAAAAAAGTACCGGGTTTCAGCGAAGTCATGTCCCAGGCAATCAACAAAGTTAATGACGTCCAGAAAGCCTCCAGCGCTATGGCGACTGCCTACGAGCGCGGGGTTGAAGGTGTGGATATCACCGATGTCATGATTGCCTCCCAGAAAGCGTCAGTCTCATTTCAAGCAATGGTGCAGGTGCGCAACAAATTGGTGGATGCTTACCGCGATGTCATGAATATGCCGATTTAATCCGGCGACTCTGTTTAACGCACACATACAACTTCGTATAAATAAATTCATCAGGGTTAGCGCATTATGGCTTCTACAACCGATAACGCAGTTGCGGATAACATGCCGGCGCGCAGCGAGAAGCCGCGTCTGGGAGGCGACTTTGCCGAGGGATTCAGTAACCTGAACCTGCTGCGTCAGGCGGGGTTAATGGTGGGGCTGGCGGCCAGCGTGGCCATCGGTTTCGCCGTAGTGTTGTGGACGCAGGGTGAAGATTATCGGCCGCTCTACGGCAGCCTGAACAATCTTGATGCGGCCAGCGTGGTCCAGGTGCTGGATCAAAATCAGATCAAATACAAACTCGATATCAACAGCGGCGCCGTACTGGTAGCTGCAGATGATATTCATATGGCGCGCTTGAAACTGGCCGAGCTGGGCATCCCCGGCAAAGACAACACCGGCTTTGAGTTACTCGACCAAGAGCAGCCGCTGGGCACCAGCCAGTTTATGGAAAACACCCGCTACCATCGCGGTCTGGAAGGGGAGCTGGCGCGGACCATTACCAGTATCACCAGCATTCGCAAGGCGCGGGTGCATCTGGCTATTCCCAAGCGTTCTGTATTCGTGCGGGATGCCCGCAAACCTACTGCCTCGGTATTTGTTGAAGTCTTCGCTGGCCGCAGCGTTGAGCCGGCCCAGGTACGAGCGATCACCAA
>CAYUVQ010000048.1:5845-21249 GCA_964448175.1 uncultured Cellvibrionaceae bacterium
TTGAAGTCTTCGCTGGCCGCAGCGTTGAGCCGGCCCAGGTACGAGCGATCACCAACCTGGTGGCCTCCAGTATCCCGGAACTGGACAAAGAAGATGTCACGGTGGTGGATCAGCACGGCAACCTGTTGTCCACAGGCGACGAGCACGACGAATTGCTGCTGGCCGGGAAACAACATACTTACACCAAATCGGTAGAAGAAAGTTTGATCAAGCGGGTTAACAGTATCCTGTTGCCTGTCGTGGGCAGTGGTAAATTCCGCGCGGAGGTCAGCGCCGACATCGACTTTACTGCCGTAGAACAGGCGGCGGAAACCTTTAATCCTGATCTACCGGCCGTGCGCAGTGAGCAGACTCTCAACGAACAGCGCGCGGCAGGTGACTTTCCCGCTGGAATTCCCGGCGCTTTGACCAACCAGCCACCGGGTACCACAACGCAGGTGCCGGAGCAGGTTGATCCTGTCACTGGCCAGCCGGTGCCCGCCAGCGTGCCGCGCAATACGCGCGAACAAGCCACACGCAACTACGAACTGGACCGTACAATCAGCTATACCCGTCACCAACAGGGCACCCTCAAGCGGCTGACCGTGGCAGTGGTGGTGGACGATAAGATCGTCAAAGATGCCGAAGGCAATGAAAGCCGAGTGCCCTGGACCGACAACGAACTGGAACGACTGTCTATACTGGTACGCAACGCCGTCGGCTTTTCGGCAGTGCGCGGGGACAGCGTCAATGTGTTGAACTCGCCGTTCATGGGGGCCGACAACAGCCTAATGTTCAGCGATGCCGGAAAAGCGCCGTGGTGGGAAACCTGGATTCTGCCTAACATCAAATACCTGAGCGGCGTGCTGATTATCCTGTTATTGATCTTCGGCCTGTTGTTGCCGATCTTCCGCAGCCTGACCCGCTCCGGTCAGCAGTTGACTGAACAGGAAGAGGCGCGGCAGCTGGCGGCGCTGGAAGCGGCGGGCCTGGGTTATGACGGTCTGTCGGATGAAACTGTTACGCTCACCGGTGGCGATGCCTTGATGCTGCCCGGCCCGGAAGAGGGTTATGAACAGCAGCTCAACGCGATTAAAGGGTTGATTGCTGACGATCCGGGACGCGTTGCCCAGGTAGTTAAGAAGTGGATTAACAAAGACGAGTAATAAACCATGAGTACACCGCCGGCATCGGACAATAAATTACCCGAACGAGCCAAGCCTAAACTGCGTTCCGTGGATCAGGCTGCGATTTTGTTGATGTCTTTAGGCGAAGCCGACGCAGCCGAAGTGCTCAAGCATCTGGGGCCGAAAGAAGTACAGCGCATTGGCGCCGCCATGACGCAGCTGTCTAACGTACAGCAGCAGGATGTGCAGGGTGTTATGGCGGAATTCCTCGCCGAAGTGCGCACCCTGACCGGCCTCGGCGTCGGCGCGGACAGTTATATCCGCAACATGCTGGTGACCGCGTTGGGTGAAGACAAAGCCAATGGTCTGATCGACCGCATCCTGCTCGGCGGGAACACCACCGGGCTGGATACTCTGAAATGGATGGATGCCCGTTCCGTGGCCGACATCATCCGTAATGAACACCCGCAGATTCAGGCGATTGTGATCGCCTACCTCGACGCGGATCAGTCCGCCGAAATCCTTAGCTTCCTGCCGGAAAAAGTGCGGCTCGACATCATGATGCGCGTCGCGTCGCTGGATACGGTGCAGCCCAGCGCGTTGCAGGAACTGAACGATATCCTCGAAAAACAATTCTCCGGCAACGCCAGTTCCCAGACCAAAGCCATGGGTGGTTACAAGGTGGCGGCGGAGATCATGAACAACTTGGAAGGGTCGATTGAAGCAGACCTGCTGGATTCTATCCGCGACCTTGATGAAGACATGGGTAATCAGATCCAGGATCTCATGTTCGTGTTCGACAACCTCAAAGATGTTGACGACCGCGGTATTCAAGCACTGCTGCGCGAAGTGTCGTCCGACGTACTGATTGTTGCCTTGAAAGGCGCGGACACCGATCTGCAGGAAAAAATCTTCAAGAATATGTCCAAACGTGCCGCCGAATTGCTGCGTGACGATCTGGAAGCCAAGCCGCCGGTACGCCTCACAGAAGTGGAATCGGCCCAAAAAGAAATCCTCACTATTGCGCGACGCATGGCTGACTCCGGCGAAATTGTCCTGGGTGGCGGTGGCGAACAAATGGTTTAACACGGGCGGTCAATGCTATGGAAAAAAAACTGCCTAACCGCATTGCTGCTGAAGATGTGGGCGAATACCGCCCCTGGCGGATTCCGCCCATCAATAACAATGGTTCGGTGTTGCCGTCAGCGGAAAAAGAAGCGCGTGAGCGCGAGCAGGAAGAACTGCAGCGGGAGGGGGAGTCGATTGAAGATATCGAGCTGCCGGACGCCGCACCCAAGCAGGGTATGACTGCGCAAGAGATGCAGGAAATCATCGAAGCCGCCGAAAAAGACGGCTTTGCCCAAGGCCATAAAGACGGTTTCGAAAAAGGCATGGCCGAAGGCTACGAGGCTGGTCAGCAACAGGGTCTGATGGAGATGCGTCAGCAGTTGGTGGCTGAGCAGCAACGCTTCCAGAAGCTTGCACAGGCGCTGTTGAACCCCCTCGCGGAACAGGACGATGATCTGGAAAAGCTGATGCTGAAGGTTATCTGCACCCTCACTGAAAGCGTGGTGAAACGTGAACTGATGACTGATTCCAGCCATATTCTGGCGCTGGTAAAACAGGCGATAGACGCCTTACCCGTGGGCAGCAAAAATCTGCGGGTTGTCCTGAACCCCGATGACCTTGTGGCGGTGGAAGCCTATGCCGAAGAACACCAGCTTAACTGGCAGTTCGTGGGAGATGCGCAGCTCGCCCCCGGCGGTTGTCGTATTGAAACCAGTGAAAGCCGCGTGGACTTTTCCGTGGAAAAGCGCCTGCAAACCGTCCTCACCCAGTTTGTAAATAAACAACTCGCCGATACCAGTGCTACCGACGATGATCTTGCCGATGCGGGCACGTTCGATGGGCCGCTGAATGAATTGTCCTCCGACCCTGACGATCTGAACCATGGTTGACCAGCGCCAATCAATACTGGATCGGTTGCGCGGCTACGCACCGGGCAAACGCTGCGTGATTGAGCCGGAAGCAGAAGGCCGGATTACCCGCTCCGTGGGTTTGACCCTCGAAGCCGTGGGGCTGAATATTTCAGTAGGCCGCCAATGCGAAGTGATCGCGGCGGATAACCGGCGCATTGAAGCGGAAGTGGTCGGCTTTGCCGGCGATAAAGTATTCCTGATGCCGATCAAGCGGGTCGAAGGTCTGCAACCCGGCGCACGGGTCGTCCCGATTGCGGCGCAACAAGGCATGCGCATCGGCCCGCAGTTGCTGGGCCGGGTGGTCAACGGCATCGGCCAGCCCCTGGACGGCAAAGGCCCGTTAATCGGTGACGAATACCTCGACTTCACGCCCCATGAAATTAATCCGCTTCAGCGTCACCCCATCAGCGAACCGCTGGACGTGGGCATTCGTGCTATCAACGCCCTGATCACCGTCGGACGCGGCCAGCGCCTCGGGCTGTTCGCGGGCAGCGGGGTAGGTAAGAGCGTGTTGATGGGGATGATGACCAAATTCACCACCGCCGATGTGGTGGTGGTAGGGCTGGTCGGTGAGCGGGGGCGTGAAGTTAAGGAGTTTATCGACCATATCCTTGGCGAAGAAGGTTTGCGCCGCGCCGTCGTTGTGGCGTCGCCCGCTGATGATGCTCCGCTGATGCGGCTGCGTGCCTCGCAGCTGTCCAGCCGGATTGCGGAGTACTACCGCGACCAGGGTAAAAACGTACTCTTGCTGATGGATTCCCTGACCCGTTTCGCCCAGGCGCAGCGGGAGATTGCCTTGGCCATTGGCGAGCCGCCGGCTACTAAAGGCTATCCGCCCTCGGTGTTTGCCAAGATTCCTCAGCTGGTAGAGCGTGCCGGTAATGCCGCGGAAGGTGAGGGCTCTATTACAGCGTTCTACACCGTGCTGACTGAAGGTGATGACCTGCAGGACCCCATTGCCGACGCGGCGCGGGCGATCCTGGACGGCCACGTGGTGCTTTCGCGCAAACTGGCGGAAGAGGGCATTTATCCCGCGATTGATGTGGAATCCTCGATCAGCCGGGCTATGCAGAATATTGTCAGTGAAGAACATCTGAAGATGATGCAGCGCTTCAAACAGTTGTCTTCACGCTATCAGCAGAACCGTGACCTGATTGCCATCGGCGCTTACACGCCGGGTGCCGATCCGGAAACGGATCTGGCCATTGAACGTTTTCCGCACTTGCGGTCTTTTATCCAACAGAGTCTCCGCCAGCCGGTGCATATGGCGGAATGTGTGGCCAATCTAAAAGCCTTACTGAAACCCACCGGTGCCGGTAAGCCGACCAGCCCGCTGGCCGCCCAACACCGGGTGCAGGGCTAATTAACTTATCAGGCAGGTAGCTGTGGCTGAACCGCGTTCACAACGTATGCAAATTGTTTTGATGCTGGCGGAACGCCATGAGCAGGCGGCGGCGCAGCGTCTGAGCAGTTATCGTGAGCAGATCAATGCAGAGCAGGCACAGTTGCAGCAACTGGAAGAATACGCTGCACATTATCTGGACACTTACGGCTCCCTTAAATCTGGTTTACATGCGCAGGATTTAATCAGTTACAGCGGATTTATTCAGCGCCTGGGTGATGCAAAAAAAGAACAGCAAGTCAAAGTCGCGCGAATGATGCAAACTCTCGATCAGCTGCAACAGGATTGGCGAGGCAAATACCGACGCCGGGAATCCATTCAGGAGTTGATCGTCCGCTTGCGTCATGAAGAAAATGAAGTGCTGGAAAAACGCTTACAAAAAGAACTGGATGATTTATCCGCACAGCAGTTCTACCGTCAATCCTGATTCAATTTAAACCGCGACATGTAATCCATTGTTATTCCGCTCGACCGCCTTCTGCGTTACATCTACCTATTAAATGATTAATCTGCCGAACTTTTTTATTGCTGGATGCACTATACACTCGTGGTTTATAGGCTATCCTTAGGGGCGTGCCATCTGGGGTGAAAGTAGCTCACTCCAGCCTTGCGCGTGGCCCGTTCTTCATAAGAGGCGCTGATGCGCCGATAATGATTATTGAATGATGTTCTGATTAAGAGGTTGAACATGGCGATCACTTCCACAGTGTCAGCGGATGGTAATCAAGTCACTATTTATATTCAGGGGCGTTTCGATTTCAGTTCGCATCAGGAATTTCGTGCGGCCTATGAAAAACTACCCAAAACTCCCACGCATTTTCGTGTTGACCTGCAAGGCACCTCCTATCTGGATAGCTCCGCATTAGGTATGTTGCTGCTGCTGCGCGACTACGCGGGCGGCGATAAAGCTAACATTGAATTGGTTAATTGTTCAGCCGATGTAAAAAAGATCCTCACCATTTCCAATTTTGAACAGTTATTTACGATTCATTAATGAAATAAATTTTTTGCAGTTCCCGCCCGGTGGATGGAAGCCAATCTATGAGTGAAAGCCGCAGCTTAACGATCCTTGTGGCGGATGATACTGAAACAGATCGGTTGATTCTGGAGACGATTGTTCGCAAGGAAGGCCACCGGGTAGTCAGTGCAAAAGATGGTCTTGAAGCAGTTGCAGCATACGCGCAGGAGCGGCCGGATATTGTATTGCTGGATGCCTTGATGCCCGGCCTCGACGGCTTTGGCGCAGCGCGCCGGATCAAGGAGCTCGCCGGCGAATCCCTGGTACCGATTATCTTTTTAACCTCCCTTACCGATACCGAATCATTGGTTAAATGTCTGGACGCAGGCGGCGATGATTTCCTTTCCAAACCCTATAACCGCGTTATCCTGCAGGCGAAAATAAAATCTTTTAACCGGATGCGCGAGATGCACGCCACCATGCTCGCGCAGCGGGATCAGATTGCCCGTCATAATGACCAGTTTTTGCAAGAGCAGGCGGTTGCCAAACAGGTATTTGACAACGTTGCTCACAGCGGCTGTCTTAATGCCAGTAATGTGCGTTATTACTTGTCGTCGCTGGCCATTTTTAATGGTGATGTCATGGTCGCTGCCATGCGCCCGTCCGGCAGCATGATGGTCTTGCTCGGTGACTTTACCGGTCACGGTCTGCCCGCTGCGATTGGCGCTATGCCTTTGGCAGCAACCTTTTATGGCATGGTCCATAAAGGGTTTTCGATGACCGACATCCTGCGTGAAATCAACGGAAAACTAAAAAGTATTTTGCCGCTGGGGTTTTTCTGTTGCGCGACCATGATTGATATGAATTTCAAAAAGGGGCGCATGAAAGTCTGGAATGGCGGCTTGCCCGATTGTTTTATTTATCGCAAGGATTTGAGCGTAGTGCCGGTGCGCTCTACCCATTTGCCGTTAGGTGTATTGCCAAATAAAAGTTTTAAAGACGATTGCGAACATTATGAAATGGCCGTAGGTGATCGTTTTTTCATGTGGTCCGACGGCATCCACGAAGCGCGCAACACCGAGGGCGATATGTACGGTGAAGAACGCTTGAGCGCGGTATTTGAGCAAAACCGTGCACCGGAAAAAGCGTTTGATGAGATTCTCACCAGCGTGCAGGAATTTATCGGCGGTGGTGAAAAAAATGATGATCTTTCGTTACTCGAGATCACGATGGAAGAGCCCCATAAGATCGACAGCGTTGCGCGGGAAACGATTTTTCGCCGTTACTCCAGCCTCGCCGAATGGGACATGTCATTTGAGATTAAACCCACCAGCTTCCATGCCTTTGATCCGCTGCCGTTATTATTAAACGTGTTGATGGAAGTTCCCGGCCTGCGCAATTTCAGCGGTACGCTTTACACCATCATGGCGGAGCTTTATTCCAATGCGTTGGAGCATGGTGTGCTCCAACTTGATTCCGCCATGAAAGATACGCCGGATGGTTTTACCCGCTACTATCAGGAGCGGGAAGAGCGGTTACGCAAAGTCACCTCGGGTTACATCCGTATCCATTTGCAACATTCCACTTCAGCGGAAGGCGGGCGTCTGACCATACGGGTGGAAGACAGCGGTCAAGGTTTCGATCTGAGCAACTGTTCATCCGACGGCTTGTCCAATACTCAGTACAGCGGCCGGGGCCTCGCACTGGTGGACAGGCTCTGCGATTCTGTGCGTTACCTCGGTAAAGGTAACGAGGTTGAAGCTGTGTTTTCCTGGGTTAATGATGATTAAGTTGTCTTTTCATGAGGAATATCGATGAGTACAGCACCGCATCTTGATCGTGAGATCCTGACGACTTTGAAAGACGTCATGGAAAGCGACTTTATGTTATTGATCGATACATTCGTCAGTGATTCGCGTGAGCGCATCCGTAATCTTCAGCAGCTGGTGCCGGAAGGCAATGCCGAGGATATCCGCCGTGCAGCGCATAGTTTTAAAGGCAGCAGCAGTAATATCGGTGCGTCGCGGCTGGCGGAGTTGTGCAGCCAGATAGAAGTCCAGGCACTTACAGGGAATCTTGATGATATTCCCGACCTGCTGACCGAAGCTGAAATCGAGTTCACCCGTGTTACCACATTGTTACAGGGGTTTATATCGGTCGGCTGAGGCCGACCAATGTCGTTGGTATTCCTGCCTCTCCCTTTGGCACCTCTCTTGCAATAACTCTCCTGACTAAAGCGATTTACCACCAAAGCGGCAAGCTGTTGCCGGTTGGTATTTATGTGATCGGACTTATGAATCGAAGCGTTTATAAACTGCCCGTTCAGGATCAGGAGTGGTGTATCCATGAATTTTATCTCCAGCGGCAATACCTCATCGGCCTCAAGCCGCTTATTGCTGATTGATAACCGGTCGGGTCCGGCTCCGGCCAATGCACGGGACAGTGGCCCGGAATTTCGGGCGGCACTGGATGTAGTCAACACCAGTAAACCCGCGCGGCCCGAGCCGGCCCCCCGGGCGGAGCGAAATGAGCGCCCGGATCATCGGTCGGGGCCTGGGCACAGCAGCAAACCGGCACAGCGTCCGGCGGCGCAGGCCAATGACACGGCTTCCGTCACCAAGGCTCCCCGCGCCGATAAGGCGGAACCGACTGTTAACGAAGCAGCGGTTACGGAAGCACCGCTGGCCGAAGCAGACGGTGAAAAAAGTGCATTGCTCGCACAGGCCGGCTTAATCAGCACCGTGGGTACCACCGAGGTGGATGAACTCCAGACGGCGCCGACCGAAGAAACCTCCGATATACCTGAAACCCTGTTAACGCCCCTTGCACCTGAGGTCTCGGGGGCAGCGTCCGCAGCCGCCGGCACAATCTTGCCGCCGGGAGGTGGCGCTGCCGCCAATGCGGATGCGGTGCTGAATCCGAGCCAGCTCACCGGGGGCGGTAATAAAGCAGTCAATCCGGCGCTTAATAATGAGCTAAACGGGCTGAAAACCGGCACAGCGGAGCTGGCCGAAGGTGAAGCTACTTTGATGGAAACGGACGGCGCACTATCGCCGGACGACTTCAAACAATCCCTGAGCCGCCTGTTAGGAACTAATGCGGCGGCGGATAAAAGTGCCCAGCAGACTGAGCAAACGTTGACGAAACTGGCCGCTGACCCAGCAGCGGCGCTAACGAACCCGGCTCAGCGGCCCAGCGAGGCCCAGGCGCCCAACCAGCGCAGCTTTGTGGTACAGACCGGTGTAGCCATGACCATGGGGCAGCCACGCTGGGGGCAGGCGGTAGGTGAGCGGGTATTGTGGCTGGCGGCGCAGAACGTTAGCTCCGCCGAGTTGCGGCTTGATCCGCCGGAGCTGGGGCCAATGCAGGTGCGGGTGAATATTCATCAGGATCAGGCCACCGTCAGTTTTTCGAGCCCTCATGCACTGGTGCGTGAAGCGCTGGATCAAAGCGCTACGCGGCTGCGTGAGATGTTCAGTGAGCAGGGATTAAATCTGACCGAGATGGATGTTTCGGACCAATCTTTCGCTCGCCAGGGCGCGCAGGACGAAGAGTCCAACGGGCGCTCCGGTGGTGATAGCGATGCCGACGCGGACGAAGAAAGCCTCGTGGGTGTTACCACCGATCTCAGCCGTATCCGTCTGGTGGATCACTACGCCTGACGACCATTCCCTGTTCCTCAATGCGGTATGGCGCCCGCCGTACCGCATGATTTTTTTCGCTGCCTTTTCCCTTCAATAGCGACTATCCTCTCGCTCGCAATCTCACGCTCAGCTGCTAAGCTTCATAGGCAAAACTCTGGCATGGGTATTGCTCAACCCCTCTTGGCAGTAAAAGTGACGGGCTTTTGACATGGCGAAAGATACAAAACCTGCGCAACAAACAGCGAATGCTGGTGCCGTAGATCCTGCGGCCGTTGCGAAACAAAAACGCAAAAAAATCATCATTATTATCGGCGCAGCTTTATTGTTGATCGGCGTTTCTGTCGGTCTCACCTTGATGTTGTCCGGTGCGTTATCCAGTAATTCAACGGCAGATGCAGCGCCGGTAGCAGAAGCTACCACAGGTAAACAACCGGCGATTTATTACCCGCTGAGTCCAGCGTTTGTGGTTAATTTTGAAGGTCGTGGGCGCAGCCGTTTTCTGCAGACCGATTTAACACTCATGCTGCGCGACCCGCAGGTTACGCAAGCCCTGGACACCCACATGCCGGCGATTCGTAATGCGTTGGTCATGTTGTTGAGCAGTCAGAATTTTGAAACGCTGCAAACGGCCGAAGGCAAAGATGCGCTGCGCGAAGCAGCGTTAAATAGAGTTCAGCAAGTGCTGCAGCAGGAAATTGGTAAGCCGGGTATTGAACAGGTATTGTTCATCAACTTTGTGATGCAATAAAAACGTCAGAGGCAAGACATCGTGCAGGATTTACTCTCACAAGACGAAATTGACGCGCTGCTTCACGGAGTGGATGACGGCGATATCAATACCGAACCCGACGACGAACCGGGTGCGGTGCGTGCGTATGACCTGACCAGTCAGGATCGGATCGTACGCGGGCGCATGCCCACTCTCGAAATGATCAACGAACGCTTTGCGCGCTATACCCGTATCAGCATGTTTAACATGCTGCGGCGTACCGCCGACGTATCCGTCGGTGGAATTCAGATTCAGAAATTCGGCGAATATGTTCATACACTGTATGTGCCTACCAGCCTGAACATGATCAAGTTCCGCCCCTTGCGCGGCACGGCATTAATTATTCTCGACGCGCGCCTGGTATTTAAATTGGTGGATAACTTTTTTGGTGGTGACGGTCGTCACGCCAAGATTGAAGGCCGCGAATTTACGCCCACCGAATTGCGTGTTGTGCAGATGGTTCTCAATCAGGCATTTATCGATCTGGCAGAAGCCTGGAAAGCGGTAATGCCGATTAATTTTGAGTACATCAATTCCGAAGTTAACCCCTCCCTGGCTAATATCGTCAGCCCTAGTGAAGTGGTGGTTGTCAGTACGTTCCATGTCGAACTCGATGGCGGTGGTGGAGAAATTCATATCACCATGCCGTACTCGATGATCGAACCGATTCGTGAAGTGCTGGATGCTGGTTTGCAAAGCGACAGTGACGAACAGGACGAGCGCTGGGTCAAAGCGTTAAAAGAGGATGTTCTGACAGCCAAAGTGGATCTGGAGTGTGACATTGTCCGGCGCGAGATTACCCTGCGCGATATTGTTAACCTCAAAGCCGGCGACATTATTCCGGTTGAATTTCCTGATCATCATATTGTTACCGCCAATGGTGTACCGGTGTTCCGCACGCAGATTGGCCAGCATCACGGTAACCTTGCGTTGAAAATTTTTGAATTTATTGATCGCAGTAACGCACAGAATATTTCTGGTACTGAAGGAGCCTCCCGTGGCAAAAGATGATATCGACCAAGACACAATGGCAGACGACTGGGCCGCTGCCATGCAAGAACAGGCCAACGCCGACGCCGCCAGCGCTCTGGAGCTTGATGAATTTGATATGGAAACCAAGACGGGCCCTAACCCGGAGCTGGAACTAATTCTGGATATTCCGGTGTCCATTTCCATGGAAGTAGGGCGTACCTCGATTACCATCCGTAACCTGTTGCAATTGAACCAGGGTTCGGTGATTGAGCTGGATCGCCTCGCCGGTGAGCCGCTGGATGTGCTGGTTAACGGCACCTTGATCGCTCATGGTGAAGTGGTGGTCGTTAACGAAAAATTCGGTATCCGCATGACGGATGTCATCAGTCCTACTGAACGCATTAAAAAATTACGTTAATACGGGAAGTCCGCTGTGATATTCAATGCGATTGGCGCAAAAGAATTTTTTACCGCTCGGTTCGCGCGTGTACTTATGGCTTGTCTGTTACTGGTTGCCATACCGGCTCATGCTGACAACGAATCGGCAATGCCCGTGGATAATTCAGCAATAACCGTCCCGCAGGAAACGTCGGTTAAATTACCGGCCCAGGCATCAGCACCCTCACCAACTTCTTCAATTGCGACATCAGAACCCTCTACAACATTGCCAGCCGTGCAGAACAATCCTGCTGCTGCAAAAAAAGAAGCAGCGCCGGGAACACGAATCAACAGCAGCACACATCTTGCGAGCGTTGCGGTGGCACTGGTTTTTATTGTTGGGCTTATCCTCGCGCTCGGCTGGTTTCTGCGGCGCTTTAATCAGGGCGGTCTGTTTCAAAACTCGGCGATCAAAATTATCGCTAGCCTGCCGCTGGGAACCCGTGAGCGTCTGGCGGTGGTTGATGTCGGTGGTCAGCAATTATTGCTCGGCATCACCGCAACGCAAATCACTACGCTGCATGTTTTCAATGAACCAGTCATCGCACCCGGCGAACATTCTCCGGCGGCTTCTGACTTCGGTAAAAAACTCATGGCGATACTGCAACAGAAAAATAATCGGGACGCAGCAGCGCCCCAGGATAAACCCGCAGTCTGAACGACTGCTCGCGCCAGCGATCCATCTTCGTTCCGGGAACGACACCATGCTGTATAAATTTATTACTCCCTGTCTGCGTCTGTTGTTTGTTGTAAGCATGTTGTTTGCAATCAATGTGCAGGCGCAAACGGCTGCACCTGTTGAGCCAACACCACCGGCGGAGAATCAGGTAGGCGGTGCGCTGCCGGCAATTCCTGGCCTGCCAGCATTAACCGTAACCACCAACGCCGACGGCACCCAGGAGTACACGGTCACTTTGCAGATCCTGGCGATCATGACAATGCTGACCTTCCTGCCAGCAATATTAATGATGATGACGTCATTCACGCGCATCATTATTGTGTTTTCAATTCTGCGCCAGGCGCTGGGTTTGCAACAGTCACCTTCAAATCAAATCCTGATTGGCCTCGCGTTATTTCTTACCCTGTTCATTATGCAGCCGGTATTTAACCAGGTTAATGAAACCGCACTGCAGCCCTACATCAATCAGCAAATCAATGCGCAGCAAGCATTGGCCAACACCGCCGCTCCTTTTCATGAATTTATGATGGGGCAGACCCGTGAGTCAGATATCGCGTTGTTCGCCGGCATTGCCGGTAATCCGGTAATCGCTTCGCCGGAAGAAACACCGTTCAGTATCCTTGTGCCGGCATTTATCATCAGCGAATTAAAGACCGCATTTCAAATCGGCTTTATTATTTTCATTCCATTTCTGGTGATTGATATTGTCGTTTCCAGCGTACTGATGGCCATGGGTATGATGATGCTGTCGCCACTGATTATTTCGTTGCCATTCAAGATTATGTTGTTCGTATTAGTCGACGGGTGGGCCATGATCGTCGGCACGCTTGCCGCCAGTTTTGGCGTATAGAGTTTCGCTGTATTAGAGGGCGCGAATATGACTCCTGAAGTGGTAATGGATTTATTTGCCGATGCGTTTTACCTCACCATGTTGATGGTGGTGGTGATCGTTGGCCCCAGCCTGATAGTCGGGTTAATCGTGAGCATGTTCCAGGCCGCAACGCAGATCAACGAGCAGACTCTGAGTTTTTTGCCGCGTCTGATCATGACCCTTGCCACCATCATGATGGTAGGCCCGTGGCTGCTGACCGAATTTATGGATTTGTTTGATCGCCTGTTTACTAACGTACCGTTTTTGATCGGGTAGAGAAACTTCTAAAGATTGTTGCGTTTGTCTGAATCAGTCGTGTAAGCGTCGAGTGACAGCAAAAGGTTGCCGGTGCTCGGAACAAAGTGCAGGTGTCTATCAACGAATTCCGGATTTAATATTGCGCAAACCATGAACGAACTTGTTGTCAGTGAAACCCAGCTAATGCAATTTATCGGTCAGTATCTCTGGCCGATGATTCGCGTCAGCGGATTTTATTTCATGGTGCCCGTCATCGGTGCGCGCACCGTGCCGGCACGGGTGCGTATCATACTGACTTTGTTTACCACGCTGCTGGTTGTACCGCTGTTGCCGCCGGCACCGGCAGTTCCGTTAGTGTCGGTGGAAGCCATGGCGCTGGTGGCAAAAGAACTACTGATCGGCATCGCCATGGGATTTATGCTGCAAGTGGTGATGCACGTATTTGTGCTGGCCGGGCAATATATTGCCATGAAGCTGGGGCTGGGCTTTGCGGCCATGAACGACCCTTCCAGCGGCGTCAGCGTCACTGTACTTTCACAGTTTTATTTATTGTTATCTACTTTGTTATTCCTCAGCATTAACGGTCACGCCATCGTTATTCAATTACTGATCGATAGCTTTACCACCTTGCCTATCAGTGGTTCCGGGTTGAGCGCGGACAACTTTATACTGATCGTCAGCATGGGGTCGTGGATGTTCAGTGCCGCACTGGTGATCGCCTTACCCTTATTTACCTCTTTGCTCATCGTTAATATTTCCTTCGGCGTGATGAGCCGTTCCGCACCGCAGATGAATATTTTTGCGGTAGGTTTTCCTTTCACACTGCTGTTCGGTTTATTGCTGATCTGGTTCAGCCTCGCCAACTTTTTGCCGGTCTTTGCATCGGTGATAGAGGAGGGCATTGCAATGGTACAAGCCCTGGTGGGGATCCCCTGATGGCTGAAGAAAATGAAAATGGTCAGGAAAAAACGGAAGAGGCCTCCGCACGAAAACTTGAAAAGGCCCGCGAAGAAGGCCAGATTCCCCGATCCCGCGATCTCACCACCACCGCCATTTTGTTGCTCGGCACTATCGGCCTGATGGTGTTCGGGCAATTCATGGGCAGCAAGCTCATGGATGTCACACGCTACAACTTCACCATCCCGCGCGATGCCATCTTTGATCCGCAGATGATGATTACCTATTTGTCTGCATCCATCTTCGAAGGATTAATGAGCCTGTTGCCGCTGTTCGGTATGTTGCTGGTCGCGTCAATAATTGGGCCGGTTGCGCTGGGGGGCTGGTTGTTCAGTGGGAAAGCCATGGCTCCCAAATTCAGCCGCATGAATCCCGCTGCGGGTATGAAGCGCATGTTCTCCATGAAAGCGTTAGTTGAGTTGGGCAAAGCGCTGGGGAAAGTTATCGTGATTCTCGGAGCAACCATTATATTGTTGCTCGCTTACGAACAAGCCTTGTTTCGCCTCGTCGATGAGACGCTGAATAACGCGATTATTCACTCGTTAAGACTCAGTGGTTATGCAGCGATTGTTTTGTCTGCATCAACCCTGCTGATTGCGGCCATTGATGTGCCTTTCCAGATCTGGGAGCACAGCAAAAAGTTAAAAATGTCGCGGCAGGAATTGAAAGATGAAATGAAAGATACTGAAGGGAAACCGGAAGTCAAAGGCCGCATCCGCCAGCTGCAACGGGAAATGGCCCAACGTCGCATGATGGCCAACGTTCCTGATGCCGATGTGATCATTACCAACCCGACGCACTATGCCGTTGCATTGAAATACGACCCCGACAGCATGGCCACACCCATCATGCTCGCCAAAGGCGGCGATCACACGGCGTTAAAAATTCGCGAAATCGCCAAAGCGCACAAAATCGAAATCATCGAATCCCCCGTCCTCGCGCGCGCGATTTACCATACCACCGACGTCGATCAGGAAATTCCCGCCGGTTTATACATGGCCGTTGCCCAGGTTCTCGCCTACGTTTTCCAACTACGCAACTTCCGCCGCGGCAAAGGCGAAAAACCTACCTACCCACGCAATATCCCCGTGCCTAAAGATATGCGGTTTGATTGATGCCCTCAGCGTTACATCACCTCAACAACGCCCAACTTCCCAATCCGTAGGTCGAATTAGCCAAAGGCGTAATCAAAACATTTCTACTGACAAGGCTTGTAGATAGAGTTAATCAAAGGTGTAATCCAAAACAACTTCTCCTAATAAGGCCTGTAGATCGAATTAACCAAAGGCGTTTCCAACACAACTTCTATAACAAACTCCGTAGGTCGAATTAGCCTAAGCGTAATCCGACAATCGCTTTTACTTAACCAAC
>CAYUVQ010000048.1:21349-23302 GCA_964448175.1 uncultured Cellvibrionaceae bacterium
TCCGTAGGTCGAATTAGCCTAAGCGTAATCCGACAATCGCTTTTACTTAACCAACCCCACCACCTTCGGTACTGGTATATCCACCAAATGCCAACCAGTTTACATTTCAAAAATCTTGGCGCGCTATTTAGCTAAATGTCGTACCGTCTCCGCCATAAGTCACTAAGGTATAAACACCTTCCGCGATTTTTTTAAATCATCAGGAAATATTTTCACAAGCCCTGCGCGCTAATGCGATGGAGGAGTGAAGTCTCGTCAGTTCGGCTTGCCGATACTGTTCATGCACCAGCTATACAAGGTATTTGTCCGATGGATGGCATACTTTCGGGTTTTTCCTTTTCCCGTAAGAAGGATATCGCCGCGCCCGACAGCAAAAATAATTCTGACATTGACAGGAGTGATTCAATGCGTCTTACCAAAAATGAACCCTCTGCAGCGTTTACCAATGACCTTGATACCATTGATCCGGCGCCGACTTATAACGGGATTGGTTCACCGGATTCCAGTAATCGTGTGACGGAATTGCCGCGTGGAAAAACTGCTCCAACTGCAGTGATTGGCCCGAAGATTATGTTCAAGGGCGAGCTGACCGGTGAAGAAGATTTGCTGATTCAGGGCAGGGTGGAAGGCAGTATTGATCTTAAAGGCAATCATCTGACGATCGGCAGCCAGGGCGTGATCAAAGCCAATGTTGCAGCGCGAACTATTACTGTCGAAGGCAGTGTTGAAGGCGATATTGTAGCCGCGGAACACATCGCTATTAAAAGCGCGAGCCGGGTAAAAGGTAACCTCAAAGCGGAGCGCGTAACACTGGAAGACGGTGCAAAATTCCGTGGTTCTATCGACATGGATATGGACACCGACTCTGATACCAAACCGGAAATTAAATCGACATACAGCTCGCCGGTTTTGCCGAAAGAATCAAAGGTTGAAGATACCGAATAATTATTCGTACGTTGAAGTTTTACAAAAGCCGTGCTGGCTTTGTCAGCACGGCTGCTTTATTCAGGTTTCTTAAAGCTTCCTCAACCGATTGAGATTGACAGTGGGAACACAGGGTTTGGTCGATACTACAGCGTTAAAACAGCCAGTGGATATTATCCATCGCTCGCCCGGTATCACAGCTATCTACAACGAGCTGAAAAATTCAACGCGCAACAGCGTGCTCGATCTCGGCTCTGCCTCTTCAGCAAGTTTTCAATTTTTCTCCCGCCTAAGTTGCCACATCCATTTTGAAAGCATGGATGATTTTTTTGAAGAATGTGGTGATGCCTGGATATCGGATGACGCCTTGCGCGCAGGGTTGGATGAATATCTTTCGGTCTTTCCTCCGAGCAAAAAATTCGACGTGATTCTGGCTTGGGATATTTTTAATTATCTCGACGGTGAAACGCTGCAATGGTTGATCGAGCGTCTTAATTCGCACTGCCGCCCTAATACACTGTTGCACACCATTAAATATGTAGGGCGCAATCTGCCGGCGGTGCCGCGTCATTTCCAGATACTGGATCAATATCAAACGCGCATGCATTGCACGGGCGTGCTTTGTTCACGTCCCTTTCCCTTGCTGGACACCGCGAAGTTATTGAAAAGTTTGCGCAGCTATACGATGGAATACACATACATGCAGCAGGAAGGCATGGTGCAGGATGTTACCGAGCAGGTATTGCGCTATCAACCAGAGGGAAAACGCAATAACCGTCAGATCGCATCGGCCGAGATGAACACGTTACCCCATAGGACGCTGGCGCATCGCTCGTACGGGTTGGAAATGGTGTGTGAACAGCTGCAGAGAACAGCGGATGCCACGGTGCTGGACCTCGGCGGCAAACCTACACGTAACGGTGATTTCTTTCTGCAGTATGCGGAAAACTTTTACGTGGAAGATGTTCTGCCGTCGCTGCATAAATCCCCGGAAGAGAAGGGCGCACTACTTCGTCAGCATGCACTGCG
>CAYUVQ010000049.1:0-5583 GCA_964448175.1 uncultured Cellvibrionaceae bacterium
CACGACCTTGCCAAGGTCGGGGTCGCGAGTTCGAGTCTCGTTTCCCGCTCCAGTTACACATCCTCATATCCTTCCGTAATTGTTAACTTTCTGGGTTTGCTATCGCGTTGCCATTGTCTGACTGGGGCGAGATTCTGATAGACTTCCGCACCAGCCAAGATGGAGTCTCAATGCAGGCCAAAGCATTTAGCTCGCTCATCAGCGTATGAAAATTCTTTTCCTGTGCGCATCGCCTCATGGCGTAATTCATCAAGCTGCTGATAGCGGGCTATCTCTTCATCCGGCATAAAATGCAAACAATCGCCACCAAAAAACCAGAGCAGGTCGCGATACAGTAATGGCATAAGGTGGGGATAGGCGGTGACCACGCGACACAACAATGTCTGACCGGCGTGAAGAAAATACTCGTCGGTATCTTGATGTAATGATTTTAACTCTGAAAGAAACTGTTGATCCTCCTCGCTGCATGAATCGGTAAAGAAGGGTGGTTGTTGTTCAATTTGTGCAATAAAAGCCTGCAGAAGTTGCAGATGATACAGTTGATAATCCTGCTCTGGTGATTTGGTATCGGACATGGTGGGCCTGACGGGTTGGATTCAATAGAAGTATGAATGTGGTAAATAAGATGGGGCTATTATGACAGCTGCGCTTTCGATAAGAAATCTTCGCAAAACATATGACAATAAATTCGAGGCGCTAAAAGGTGTTTCTCTTGATGTGGCGCCTGGTGATTTTTTTGCAATGCTCGGCCCGAATGGGGCCGGGAAATCTACTACCATTGGCATTATCAGCTCATTGGTCCGCAAAAGCTCGGGGCAAGTAGAAATTTTTGGAAAAGATATTGATGCTGATTTCTCTGGGGCAAAAAAATTTCTTGGTGTGGTGCCACAGGAATTTAACTTCAGTATGTTCGAAAAAGTAGAAGATATTGTTTTGCAGCAGGCGGGTTATTACGGTTTGACCCGTAACCAGGCGAAGGCACAGACCGAAAAATATCTGCGGCAGCTGAGTTTGTGGGATAAGCGGCATACACCGGCACGTATGTTGTCCGGGGGTATGAAACGGCGTTTGATGATCGCACGCGCGCTGGTGCATGAGCCACGTTTGCTGATTCTGGATGAGCCGACCGCGGGTGTCGATATTGAACTGCGCCGTTCGATGTGGGATTTTTTGCGCGGTATTAACGCAGCGGGTACCACAATTATATTAACAACACATTATCTGGAAGAAGCAGAAAGTCTATGTCGCAATGTGGCAATTATTGATCATGGCACAATTGTGCAAAATACCAGTGTGCGTAATCTGCTGCAGCAGTTGAACAAAGAAGTTTTCATTTTCGACTCCCATACGGTTATCGAGCAGGTGCCACCGGTTAAAGGGTATCAGGTGCGGCTCTTGGATGAGCATTCTTTCGAGGTCGAAATCGAGAAAGGGCAATCGCTCAATCAGTTATTTGAGCAGCTGACACAGTTGGGAATCAGTATTATCAGTATGCGCAACAAAGCTAATCGTCTGGAGGAGTTGTTTGTATCCATGGTGAGTAATAACAAAGCGGCGGAGGCAAAGCATGGAGCTTAACCAGCAGTGGATTGCCTTTTGCACAATTCTGCGAAAAGAAATCAAGCGGTTTACCCGTATCTGGGTGCAAACTTTATTGCCACCGGCCATTACTATGGCCCTTTATTTTGTGATCTTTGGCAAATTGATTGGCAGTCGCATCGGTGAGATGGATGGTTTCAGTTATATCCAGTTTGTTGCGCCCGGCTTGATTATGATGTCGGTATTAACGAATTCATACTCTAACGTAGTTTCTTCTTTCTTCAGTGCAAAATTCCAACGCAGCGTGGAAGAAATTCTTGTATCGCCAACGCCTAATTACATTATCTTGCTTGGCTACTGCATGGGTGGCGTAGCCCGTGGTCTGGCGGTGGGCGTATTGGTGACATTATTATCCCTGGCATTTACCGATCTTCATATCCATAGTTGGGCAATTACCATCGCTATCGTGCTCCTTACCTCGATGCTTTTTTCATTGGCGGGATTTATTAATGCCGTCTATGCGAACAGCTTCGATGATATCTCTATCATTCCTACGTTTGTGTTGACGCCTTTGACTTACTTGGGTGGAGTGTTTTATTCCATCCATTTGTTGCCGGATTTCTGGCAAGGTGTATCGCAGCTGAATCCTATTTTGTACATGGTTAATGCGTTTCGTTATGGCATGCTGGGAATATCGGATATTAATGTTGGTGGAGCCTTTGCGGGTTTGCTGATCTGTTTAGCCGTTTTATTTTTTATTGGCTTGCACCTGTTGCGTGTAGGCAAGCGCCTGCGGGCGTAAAGGGGTCCCCTTATGAGTCATGGTATCTCCGCTGGTCCTTTAGGTCAGCATACTCAATACATAGCCGTTTATTCACCGGAATTGTTATTTCCCATCCCGCGCGAGGCGTCGCGTGCGACCCTGCATTTGAATGGCGAAGATCTTCCATTTTATGGGGTCGATATCTGGACAGGCTACGAACTCTCCTGGTTGGATGAGCGGGGTAAGCCTGTGGTTGCTATTGCTGAATTCCGGGTTCCCTGTACCAGTAAAGCAATTGTTGAATCCAAATCATTCAAGTTGTACCTGAACTCCTTTAATCAAACCCGGTTCAGCAATGCCGATGCAGTTTGTGCGGCGATAACGAAGGATTTATCAACCGTTGTGGAGGCCGCGGTTGTGGTTTCTCTGCAGCCGCTCTCTGTCGACAGTGCGTTTAGCGTGAATGTTCTGGAAGGAACGTGTCTTGATGAGTTACCGGTCACTATCGACGTTTATCATCCTTCGCCGGATCTGTTGAGGGTCCATCCGCAACAGCAGACTGAAGAAGCGGTTGTGAGTCATTTGCTCAAAAGCAATTGTCCGGTGACGGGACAACCGGACTGGGCGAGTGTGCAGATCAGTTATACGGGCGCGCGGATAGATCATGAAGGGCTGTTGCGCTATATCGTTTCATTTCGTGAGCATCAGGATTTCCACGAACACTGTGTGGAGCGGATGTTTGTGGATATTATGGCGCGGTGTCAGCCTCAACGCTTAAGCGTATATGCGCGTTACACGCGGCGGGGAGGGTTGGATATTAACCCGTTTCGTACCACTGAGCCTGATGGGCAGCCAGTCGTAGCCCGGCTGATTCGGCAGTAGACTACATAATGACTTTATCGCGAAGCCGCTCGGCGGCTTTTTGAAGGGATTCAATGACTTTTTCTTTGTCGTAATTGCGAATCTTATCCAGATCCAGGTACATGGAAAATCCTTCTGCACGCTCTTCAAAGTAACTTTGGTTTTTCCCCAGCTCCTTGCGGAAATCGACCACTTGATAAACCTTTACTGGCAGAGCGAAACCTTTAACCTGAATCTCACCTTTGTCGCGGCACATGATCGAGTCTTTCACCAGCGACCAGGTTTCGTGAGAGATCAGGATTTCATCCGGATCGGCTGCTGATTCAAGACGGCTGGCCAAGTTTACCTGGGTACCAAGCACGGTGTAATCCAGATGACTGGATGTACCAAACGTACCTACGGTGCAGAAACCGGTATTAATACCCATCCGAATCTGCAATGGCTTTTTAATGCCTTGATTGAACCACTCCAGCTGCAGGGATTTCATTTTTTTCTTCATGGCAATAGCCATAGACACGCAGCGCAGACAATCGACTTTTATCCCCTGGCTGTTGCTATCGCCGAACAGCACCATAATGGCATCGCCCATAAATTTATCGATGGTGCCACCGTAATGCGTGACGATCTTGGACATTTCCGTCAAATAATGATTGAGCAGGTCAGTCAATGCTTCTGCTTCCATTTCCTCGGAAAGCTGACTGAAATCTTTGATGTCGGAAAAGAAAACCGTAATTTTTTTTCGCTCGGCCTGTAAGGTTTCGTCACGGCCTTGATTGATGGCTTTCCAGACGGTAGGCGGTAAATAGCGCGACAGTTTATAGGCGCGAATCTTGTGCCATTTTTGTTCGTTTTCCAATTGCTTCTGGCTCATTACCAGCTTACGAAACCGCTGATGCATATACACTGCATGAACGAGAAAATAACAGACGATACCGATCAGACTTGCCGCACTGATTTGCACATTGGTGCTTAAAATGAGCTGCGGTTTATGCATCAACAAACTCACCAACACACCGGCTGCGAAAGCAGCATTGTCTTCCATCCAGCGACGGATGCCGCCACTTAACAGAGCATTAAACTGAATAATAGTAAGGAACAAAACGCACGGGAGGATACTGAAGTTGATGAGGCTCAATACCAGCCCAATAAGGCCGGCGTCGACATACGAAAGCCAACGCAGCAAACGTGCCGCGATTTCAGGGGAGCGTTTGTGGGTGAAGTAGTAGGTGGCGTAGGGGTAAATCAGCAGTAAAACAATAACGATGATATACAAGAGGTTGATCTTATCCCAATCAGTATGGGATGCCAGCGTGCCCGCCGCCGCAAAACAAATCAGCGCCCGAAAATAGTACTGCTGCAGAGGGGATTCAACGTGGGCGTTCAGGGGTGGGGTCTTGCTGTTCATTGTTATAAAAAACCTTGAGATTATGCCGCGAGAATAGTCTTCCGTGATATCGAGATTATTCCTCAACAAGCCAGCCTAAAAGCTTGGCATTAAACGTTTTTTCACGACAAAAGTCTATTGCCATGGAGTGGGTAATCACCGCTTGGCGTTGCATTCAACTTTTGCATGTCTAAGTGTAGATATTAATTTCCAGCTGCGTCATTTTCTTCAAGGATTTCGCGAAAAAACCGGTGATAACGCTTCGTTTGTTGGGCATGTCGATAGCGGTGGTTTCGGTTGCCGCGCCGCCCTTCGATAAGTCGATACCGTCACTCCGGCTGGTACAATCAGCCTTTTGTTTATTAAGGGGAATATCTATGGATGCGTTGGATGCATTACATCAGCGGGTTTCAGTCAGTAAACTTACCGCACCCGGGCCCACGGCGGAACAGCGTGAAGCGATCTGCAAAGCGGCGTTGCGAGCTGCTGATCACGGCCAGCTGTGCCCCTGGCGCTTCCTCGTGATCGAAGGAGAGGGGTTGGACGCGTTAGGCGAACTTTTTTGTGCTGCTGCAATGAGTGATGATCCTGGCCTTATCCCTGAGGTGTGTGAGTCCTATCGCAAGATGCCTCGGCGGGCCCCGATGATCATTGTGGCGATTGCGGTCTGTCAGGTTAATCCCAAAGTACCTGAGGTTGAACAGATCATCTCTGCTGGCGCAGCGGCCCAGAACATGATCACTGCAGCCTATGCGCTGGGATTGGGCACGATATGGCGAACCGGTGCTATGGCATACCATCCCCGCGTGATGCGTGGATTAGGCTTGCAGGAAAATGAACAAATTGTGGGCTATCTGTATATAGGAACCCCGATCAGCCCGATGGGCGCAACCAGACAGCGGCCCTTAAATGATTTTTTTGCACCTTGGCCCGCGCAATAAGATTGCGTTTGATAAATCACTTGTGTACATTAGCGCCCCTTCGAGAAGGCCCGCAGGGCGGTAACGAGCACGCAGGCGTGCGTGCCAGTTGAGGC
>CAYUVQ010000049.1:5683-23151 GCA_964448175.1 uncultured Cellvibrionaceae bacterium
AACTTAGCTGGAGAAGACGCAAAAGGTTTTTATGGTGAGGTGTCCGAGTGGCCGAGCCGGAGCTTTGCGGAGACAACGCCCGCAGGGCGGTAACGAGCACGCAGGCGTGCGTGCCAGTTGAGGCAACTTAGCTGGAGAAGACGCAAAAGGTTTTTATGGTGAGGTGTCCGAGTGGCCGAAGGAGCACGCCTGGAAAGTGTGTATATCGCAAGGTATCGAGGGTTCGACTCCCTCCCTCACCGCCACATTAAAAGAGCCCGGTAAGCTGGGCTTTTTTATGACAGCGCGTAAAAGTGATCAGTGTTTAGGCATCTTGTTCAATAACTCGTAAGTAATGGAAGTCATTGAAAAAGATAGAAAAATTTTTATCTATTTTATGATGAAATGCTTGACTCGCTCTAAACGGATCACTAATATACGCGCCTCCAAACAACGCACTCGTAGCTCAGCTGGATAGAGTACTCGGCTACGAACCGAGCGGTCGGAGGTTCGAATCCTCCCGAGTGCGCCATATAAGATAAGGGCTTAGCCATATTGGCTAGGCCCTTTTTCGTTGTGGCTGGAAATATTGGTGAACCACGGTGCACACCGTTATGACACTCATATTATGTGATTGATGAATTACCACCAGCACCGCTGACTTCTTCTCTAGCCGCAAGCCAACCTTGATCCCATATATCGAAATTATCCTCATTTTGTCGATAGGGATTGGCACTGAACGGCAATCCCCGAGCGAAGGCGACCGCGCCCGCGGTGAAGGGGTCAGTGGGTTCTGAGATTTCTTGAAAGCCATAGTCCGAAGGCATCAACAGCAGGGGGTGGTGCCACTCATCAAGATCCAGCAGGTGATGCACATAAGCTATTAATTCATCCAGAGACTGAATATGCGCGTCCGGCCGTACCGCACCCGGCAGTAGTCCGTTCAGCTCTTCCGGCGAAGGTGACCCGTCGCCAGCGCGCCGTACGTTAACGAGGTAGCAGGGCCCGGAGTCAATGGCTACCGGATCCAGGTGAATGTTGATGATGTCGCCGTTGATATTGTTGCTGTCTATAATCATTGCGCCCTCCCGGTTTCTTCAACAGTCGATACAGGGCAGCTTTATTAGTTCCGTTCGAAGCGGTACGTGGCACTAATTACGTAGAGAATTTAAAAATCTGGCAGACAACTTGGCGGTCAGCCTTTACAATTCGCCTCATTCAGCGCGATAACGATAATAAGAGCTCACCCCGGAAGGGGTGGGCTTTTTTTATGCGGTGTATTTAGGTGCTGAGGTCCCTTCGTTTTGTTGTTGATGTGGAGTGCATTGATGTTGTCGTTGTTACAGTTATTGGTGTTGAATCATCGAGTTATCAGCAGAGGCAAGATGACTGGATTTTTAAATATAGAAGGGAAGCGGGCGGACGGTTATTGGTTTTAGGGCCTGTGACAGGCCCTGATGATCGCCGGGGTCAAGCCTCGGCTGGCGCTTCGATTTCTCCGGCGTAGCGCGTTTGACTTTTTTGCTGGGCCGTTCCGTTGTGTCGGTCCAGGTGACCTCGCGGCAGCACTTCATTAAAAGCCTGTTCAATAGCAGCAGGCTCCCGCTCCCGTTTGATTCGCTCAAAAAATACTTCGGCTTGTGGGTATTGCAGGCGTAGATACATCAGCCATTGCTTGATGCGGTTACCGCAATTTTTCTCTAGATAACGGGGCTTGGTCTGCTGATAGTAGTTAAACAGCAGGCTGCAGACGTCTTCCCACGCCAGTGGTTCATATTCTTCCGCATACAAATCAGCCTTAATGCGTCGCGCCAGATCCGGACACGCGAGCAGGCCACGTCCCAGCATTACGTCGTCGCAACCAGATTGCTCCCGACAGCGGTGATAATCGGTGACGCTCCAGATCTCGCCATTGGCGACTACAGGTATGGTAATGCGCTGGCGTATATGGGCAATGTATTCCCAATAAGCAGGCGGCTTGTACCCATCGGCCTTTGAGCGGGCATGAACCGTAAGTTCATTGGCGCCGGCGTCAGCTACGGCCTGGGCATTATCCAAATAGCTGTCGCGATCGTCGTAACCCAGACGAATTTTGGCGGAGACGGGGATGTCCTGTGGCACGGCATCGCGCACGGCTTTCACGATCTGATACACCCGTTCCGGCTGGCGCAACAGGCAAGCTCCACCATCACTCTTGTTCACTGTCTTTGCCGGACAGCCGAAGTTGAGATCAATAGATTTGGCTCCAGCGCGCACGGCTTCCATGGCATTGATTGCCATAGGCTCTGGTTTGCCGCCCAGGAGCTGCAGTTTTACCGGAACGCCATTGGGAGTAAGGCAGTGGCTCTCGATTTCCGGGGCGAAGCGGTAGAACACCTTATAAGGAAGGGTTTGCTCCGTGACTCGAATAAACTCGGTTACACAACCGTCTAGCCCGCCAATGCCCGCGAGCAAAGCTCTTACGTGATGGTCAACGACACCCTCCATCGGGGCCAGCATAATTTTCATCGATTAAATAAATCTCGTAACGTTGGATAAAAGACCGTTATGGCGAGGGGGCATTCTACGCTTGATTGCGGATCAGGGGAGTTATTGAGGGTTTAATTGTGCAAATTATGTCCATCCAAATCACCAGGTTTTGTTGCGGTGATGGTGCAATCAAGCTACATTGTCGCCCCTCTCGCCTGCCGGTCGGGGAAACGTGATCGCGGCAGGATTCATGAATACTCAGATAAATTCCCGTCACCTCGGGTCATAATCCCTGCAATCTGATGTGCAGGTATAGAAAAGGGCGATCATATGCAGGATTCATTAATGCAGCAGGGCGTTGATCTCATGCTTTATGGCATGGGAACCGTCGTAATTTTTCTGGCGCTTCTGGTGATCTCTACGATGCTGATGTCCAGGATGGTTCAACGCTTTTTTGCAGAACCTGATGAACAGAGCGCTCCTGCCACTACCGGTGAGGGTGGTCATGATGTGGTGGATGAGCGATTGCTGCGGGTAATCAAGGCCGCTCTTGATCAGCATCGGGCCAAGCGCCACTGATCATTTTCCATTCCAACGCATTTCCTATGCATGAATAAACAAACAGATAAGGTTTAACACCATGAGCGATGTCAAAAAGCCCTTGGGTATTACGGAAGTTGTGCTACGTGATGCGCATCAGTCTTTATTTGCAACACGTATGCGATTGGACGATATGTTACCCATTGCAGCAAGGCTTGATGAAATAGGCTATTGGTCGTTAGAAACCTGGGGTGGAGCAACCTTTGATGCCTGCATCCGCTATCTGGGCGAAGATCCCTGGCATCGCATCCGTGAATTGAAAAAGGCTATGCCGCGTACCCCGATGCAGATGTTGCTGCGCGGCCAGAATATTCTGGGTTATCGCCATTATGCCGATGATGTTGTGAATAAATTCGTGGAGCGGGCAGCACACAATGGTGTCGATGTGTTCCGCGTGTTCGATGCCATGAATGACATGCGCAACATCGAAACCGCTTTAAAGGCCGTAAAAAAGCAGGGTAAGCATGCCCAAGGCACCATTTCTTATACATTGAGTCCCGTACACAGCCTCGATCTGTGGGTCGAGCAGGGCAAACGGATTCAGGATATGGGGGCGGACTCTATCTGCATCAAAGATATGGCCGGCCTGCTTAAGCCCTATGCGGGCTATGAATTGGTTAAGCGCCTGAAAGAAGCCTGTCAGCTGCCGGTTCATCTTCACTGCCATGCCACCACCGGATTGTCCACTTCAACCATTGTGAAATGTGTCGAAGCAGGCGTCGACAATGTGGACACATCTATCTCTTCCATGTCCATGACCTACGGTCACAGCCCGACCGAATCGGTGGTGGCGATTCTGCAGGAAACCGAGCGCGACACCGGACTGAATATTGAAAAGCTGGAAGATATCGCTGCTTACTTCCGCGAAGTTCGCAAAAAATATGTGAAATTCGAAGGCACATTACGCGGCGTGGATTCCCGTATTCTTGTGGCTCAAGTGCCCGGCGGCATGCTGACCAATATGGAAAGCCAGCTGCGCGAACAAAATGCGCAGGATCGTTTTGATGAGGTATTGGCAGAGATCCCCCGTGTACGTGAGGATCTGGGCTTTATTCCCCTCGTTACCCCAACGTCGCAGATCGTCGGCACTCAGGCGGTGCTGAACATCCTGAGCGGCGAGCGCTACAAAAATATCAGTAAGGAGACGGAAGGGGTCCTGAAGGGCGAGTATGGCTCGACACCCGCGCCGGTCAATGAAGAATTGCAGAAGCGCGTGCTGAATGGCGCCGCTCCGATCACCTGCCGTCCGGCTGATCTGCTGGACCCCGAGCTGGACAAACTGACCCAGACGCTTAAAGAGCTGGCCGCTGAAAAATCCATTACCCTCACTCAAGGTGATGCACTCGTTGATGATGTGCTCACCTATGCGCTCTTCCCCCAGATTGGGTTGAAGTTCCTCGAGAACCGGAATAATCCCGCCGCCTTTGAGCCGGTTCCCGGCGAGGAAAGCGCCGCTGCTGTGGTCACAACCGATAAAGGCGAGGAAATTTATACCGTGTCGGTTGAGGGGCAAGCTTACACCGTAACGGTTTCACCTGGCGGTGACATTACCGGTCTGATACCGCTGAATGGCACTGTGGCTACGCCTGAACCGCACGGCGATGTCACTATGAGTGGCGGCGAATCCATTGTGGCGCCCTTGGGAGGCATCATCTGCAAAGTGCTTGTTAAACCGGGACAAAAGGTCAAGGTAGGTGATCCGCTGTTTGTACTGGAGGCCATGAAGATGGAAACAGAGATCAGTACATTCAAGGCGGGAACCGTTGTCGCTATCGGAATTCAGGTTGGTGACAGCGTTGCGGTTGGCGACGTGTTGCTGACGATTGCCTAGGAGACGGAATTGATGGAAAACTTTATCCGCCTCTGGCAAGACTCCGGTCTTCATCATCTTCAATCCGGCCAGTTCATTATGTTACTGGTGGGTTTTCTGCTGTTGTTCCTGGCGATCCGTAAAGGTTTCGAGCCGCTCCTGCTGGTGCCTATCGGTTTCGGCTGTGTTCTCGCTAACGTGCCCGGCGCCGGGCTGGCATCCACCGCGCTCGAAAATGCCCTCGCATTTGGTCATCCAGATGTGTACCAGGCTTTAGCTCAGACATTGGGCGCGGCTCAGGATGTCACCGCCGCCGGCCTCGCAGAGCTGTATCAAAACGCTACCTCAGCTGTCCAGGCCGAGGCTAATCGCGTTGCTGCCGACTATGGATTCAGTGACGGTATGCTGTATGTCTTTTATAAGGTCGCTATCGCCAGCGGTGCGGCACCCTTGATTATCTTCATGGGGGTGGGTGCTATGACGGACTTTGGTCCGCTGTTGGCTAACCCCCGCACGTTATTTCTCGGGGCCGCGGCTCAGTTCGGCATCTTTGCTACCGTTCTTGGCGCTGTGGGCCTGTCAACGCTGGGCTGGATGCATTTCTCCATCGCCGATGCGGCGGCCATAGGCATTATTGGTGGCGCAGATGGCCCCACAGCTATTTACGTCGCCAGCATCCTGGCGCCCGATTTGCTGGGTGCGATTGCTGTGGCCGCTTATTCGTACATGGCTCTGGTGCCCTTGATCCAACCGCCGATTATGCGCGCCCTGACCACCAAGAGTGAGCGCCAGATCAAGATGCAGCAGCTGCGTGAAGTTTCAAAGCGTGAAAAGATTTTGTTCCCGCTCGTATTGCTGGTTTTGGTAGCATTATTCCTTCCCAGCGCCGCGGCGCTCCTCGGCATGTTCTGCTTCGGTAACCTGTTACGTGAATGCGGAGTGGTGTCACGCTTAAGCGAGACGGCGCAAAATGCCCTCATCAATATCACCACAATTTTCCTCGGTCTTGCCGTAGGATCAAAGCTGGCAGCGGATAAATTTCTTGACCCTAAAACCTTGGGCATCCTGGTATTAGGCATTCTTGCGTTTGCCGTTGGCACTGCTATGGGGGTATTGGTAGCCAAATTCATGAATGTGCTTTCCAAGAACAAGATCAATCCACTCATTGGTTCTGCCGGTGTTTCAGCGGTACCCATGGCGGCCCGAGTATCCAATAAAGTTGGACTGGAAGCCGACCCTCACAATTATCTGCTGATGCATGCCATGGGGCCGAATGTGGCCGGGGTCATCGGCTCCGCTGTCGCGGCTGGCGTGATGATTTCCATGGTATCGGCAATGGGCTGATGCAACCGGGGTTGTGCTAAAGCTCTTTCCACTGGTTGGGAAGAGCTTTTTTGTTTATCTGCCTTTATTTTTCGACTATTCATTAAACCAGCATGTTGCTGAGGGTTCACAGTGGAAAATACATCATTCGTTGATTTGATTAATCATCCCCAACTGCTCAAAGCGTTGGAAAGCCTGGAGTTGGTGCAGGCCACGCCAGTGCAGGCAAAGGCCATCCCGGAAGCTCTGAACGGTAAGAACCTGCTGGTCAGTGCCAAGACCGGCAGTGGGAAAACCATCGCCTTTTTATTGCCCGTGCTTCAGAAGATTCTGACAGCTGCTCCACTCAATCCCCTGAGTACCCGCGTCCTTATCCTGAGTCCCACGCGGGAGCTGGCTCGGCAGATCGTCAAAACAACTCAGCAATTATGTCGTTTCACTGGCATTAAAGTGGGGATGGTGACCGGTGGTGATGAGCTCAAGTACCAGAAAGCCTTATTGCGTAAAAACCCCGAAATTCTGGTGGCCACGCCGGGGCGTTTATTGGAGCTAATTCGAGTCAAGTCGACGGATTTTTCAGGGCTTGAAGTGCTGATCCTTGATGAAGCAGACCGCATGCTGGATATGGGGCTGAGCGAGGATGTTCTTGCCATCAACGCTGCCTGCTCCCCACAACATCAGACCTTGTTGTTCTCGGCCACCCTTGAGCAGCGTGGATTGCGTCATCTGATCAAGCAGGTAATGCAGGATCAACCGGCGGAAGAGATTACCATCGAGGATACTGATAATCGTATCCAGCAACAAATCATTCTGGCGGATGATGACAAACACAAAGAAAAACTGCTGGTGGCTTTGCTGGCCCGCTCGGCGTATGACAAAGCGATTGTGTTTACCAATACTAAAGTCAAAGCCGCACAATTGGATGGCTTATTGCGCTACAACAAATACAGTATCAGCGCGCTTCATGGTGATATGACACAGGATCAACGCAAGCGTTCGCTGGATATTTTCCGTCAGGGCCACACGCGGATTCTGGTTGCCACGGATGTTGCAGCGAGAGGTCTGGATATTGAAGGAGTGGATCTGGTTATTAACGTCGACATGGCGCAAAGTGGCGATGATTATACTCACCGTATTGGCCGCACCGGCCGCGCCGAAAAAAGTGGTCGTGCGGTCTCTTTGATCGCGGCGAATGAATGGAATCTTATGAGCAGTATCGAACGTTATTTAAAGGCGAATTTCGAGCGCATCACTATTCCCGGTCTGGTAGGCAGTTACACGGGGCCGAAAAAAGTTAAAGCCTCCGGGAAAGCATCCGGAACGAAAAAGAAAAAACCGGCGGATACTAAAACGCCCGCTGCAACGAAGGTAAAAATCCGTGAGCGGGATAAAAAGAACGTTGGAAAACGCCGAGCACCCAGCGCTAATCCTGCGGCAATTAATGAAGCGGTAAGTCCAGAAAAAATGATCGGCGATGGCTTCGCACCTTTGCGCCGCAAGCGCACCAATGCCGCCGACTTGGGCGATGAAGACTAGTTCCTTAATATCTGAAAAATAAAGGGTAAGCGTTTTGCATCAGAAAGCCTTGCCCAAATATTTTATTCTTCCACATTGACCACTTTAAATTTTGGGCATAGTATCAAGACAAGTGGCTAAAAGATGCCACTGAAAATCAGCAGGTCGCAGGACTTGTTGTACAGGTGTCACGGGTTTGTCATGGTTAAGTTGTAGAACTAGCCTGGCAACTGGTGATGATGAATTACCCATCTTTAAAAAGAGGTGCGGCTGAGGACGCTGGAAAACCCGCAGTTTGCGTAAAGTAGTTTGCGTACAAAAAAGAGCAGGGCGCTTTACCAGTAACTTATATCATGTGCATTATTGCGGTGTTTATAGCGTGCATGCATAAGATTTCTGAGTGAACCGCCGAATGTTAACTTTGAACCTGAAGGGGATTTAAACCCATGGCGAAAAGATCTCACGCTAGACGCAATAACCATTCGATGTTCACTGACGACAATAACTACCGAAGCTCGAGACACAAATCGCGAAAGCAGCGAGACGAAGATAACATCGTTGAGATTAAATCCCGCTCCCAGCAAGTCGAAACAGCTTACTCTCCCCCTCGCTCTCCTCAACCACTCCGCGCTAAGAATCACGCCCAACAGCAATACATTACCGCTATTAAAAACCATGCGTTGACTTTCGGCATTGGGCCGGCGGGCACCGGTAAAAGTTATTGTGCGGGTGCGCTGGCTGCTGAGGCGTTGGAGTCCGGGCGTATAGAACGGATTATCCTCACGCGCCCTGCGGTGGAATCGGGAGAGAATCTCGGTTTTTTGCCGGGCGATCTGGACCAGAAATTTTCTGTATATATTGATGCATTCCGCGATATTCTCAACGAACGTCTTGGTGCGGGTACGGTGGATTATTGTCTGCGCCATGGTCGCATCGTTGCGGCACCGCTGGCATTTATGCGCGGCAAGACCTTCAACAGCAAAACATTTGTGATCCTCGATGAAGCACAAAATACCAGCCTTGCACAGATGAAGATGTTCTTAACTCGTATTGGTGAAGACTGCAAAGTGGTCATCAATGGGGATGTGCAACAAAGTGATATTCGCGGCCCTAATGGCCTAGAAGATGCGGTACGACGCCTGGGTAATTTGCCCAGTGTGTATGTCCATGAATTTGAGCGAGAAGATATTGTGCGCAGCGGTTTAGTGCGTGACATTATTGATCGTTATGAATTAATGGATTGAGTAATGCGAATTCGCGCTGCGGTTAACGCAGCGCGTTTCGGTAAGCTTCTCTTGTTTTTCTGCATACTAAGGGGCATGCTGTGCCGCCTTTTTTATTATTTCATCACATCCATGTTGAGTTTCATTTGCCCGCTTTGCCGCGCACCACTCATTGAGAACCCCCAGGGTTTAAGTTGTTGTCACCGACATCAGTTTGATCGTGCCCGTGAAGGTTATTTTCATTTATTACCCGCCCACCATAAAAATTCCCGTCAGCCGGGTGATGCAAAACAACAGTTGCAGGCCCGGCGACGTTTTCTTACAGCGGGATTCTTTTTGCCGTTAGCGAAAGCGTTAACAGCTCATATTCCGGCGCACACGCAACGCTTGCTCGATATCGGTTGTGGTGAAGGTTACTTCACCCAGCAAATAACTAATGCATTGGGGTCGGCCGCGCAGGTTTACGGTATTGATATCGCTAAAGACGGCGTGCGCTTGGCGGCGAAGGGCAGTCGAGCCTGGTTTGCGGTAGCCTCAAGTTACGCCTTACCTATCGCTGATAGCAGTATGGATACCATCATCCGCATTTACGCGCCCAGTAAAGATACTGAGCTGCAGCGTGTCCTGAAACCAGACGGACAAGTGATCATCGTGACACCGGGGCCGGCGCACCTGTTGCGGCTGCGGCAAACGATTTATCAACAAATCCGCCCTCACCCTGAACCACAGGCTCCTGCGGGGTTTGTGTTGCAGGAGGCGCAGCGATTGAGTTTCGACATGGACATACCCTCCGGCTCGTTAACGGAAGCACTGTTGCAGATGACCCCGTTCGCGTGGCGATTGGATAAAAACGCAATGGAAAATATGGTTGTCAGTGGCTGGCAGGATCAAGCAGATTTTCAGATCACTGCGTATCGGCGGGCATGAATAGTCGTATCGGTTTTGTCGCCAGTGGCAGACAAAACCGATAGGAGCCTGACAATAATGCAGATGAATCGAACGTGAGAAATCAGATGCGGTTTTTTTCGGGACGTGGGTACTCCCGAAGATCTTCCTGTGATAACCGGGTTGATACAGCTCCACCATAAGCGGCCTGTTCATAAGCCCCGTGAGGAGCTGGTTGAACCCGCTGGGAAAGCACCTCCAGCGTGGCTTGCAGCTGGTTCAGGGTGAAAAGCACACTTTTAAGATCTACAGGTTTGTTGTTCACAATGATTCGCCTTTATTGTATTTATCGGGCGTCCTGGAAGCTCCTTTACTGGTGCTTTCCTATGTAAACCGAAGTTTGTGGACGCGTTTCAGCTTCTCAATGTCGTTCCGTCAACCGGGTGGCCTTGCGGCCTGTTGCAGTCGTTGCAAGGTAAGAATTAGCGTACCGCCGCTGTTTAATCGCACGATGACGTTTGTCGATCAAACAAAAGCGGGTGAATACTCCCTCACTTTCTCAGTTTCTGGCGCGTAATACGACGAAACATGGCTGAGTCTAAGGCCTGGGGATTTAGCGCGCAAGTCCTCCATCTTTAACTTTGCGAACATGTCGAGAATTTTGTGAGTCCATTCATTTTTGACATAGGGGGGAGGTTTGCTGATAGGATTGCCAGCTCCTTGGGCTACACAACATTATTATGGAATTCCTGATTCTTGCTGGTCTTATCCTCCTGAATGGCGTTTTTGCCATGTCAGAAATTGCAATAGTCACTGCGCGTAAATCCCGTCTTGCTGCCTTAAGTGGCAAAGGGAGTGCCTCCGCGAAAGCGGCCCTGCAGCTAGCTGAAGATCCCACCCAGTTCCTCTCCACTGTCCAGATTGGTATTACCTCCATCGGCCTGATGAACGGCATCTTCGGTGAAGCATTATTGGCTGAGCCGTTTGCCCTCTGGCTGCAGGAGCTGGGAATGACGGTCAAAAGCAGCAGTATCACCTCCACCATCCTGGTGGTCGTTGTGGTGACCTACCTGTCTATCATCGTTGGTGAGCTGGTGCCTAAGCGGGTAGGGCAGATCAATGCAGAGCGTATTGCCTGCCTGATTGCGCGCCCGATGCTGTTGCTGGCAAAGGTCACCAAGCCGTTTGTGATGCTGCTGTCGGTATCGACCCAGTGGCTGATGAGAATCCTGGGTTTCCGCAACACGGAAGATGCCAGCGTTACTGAAGAAGACATCCATGCGATGCTTAAAGAGGGGTCCGCCTCCGGGATCATTGAGCAAAGTGAACACGCCATCCTGCGCAACGTGTTTCGTCTGGACGAGCGGCCCGTTTCCTCAATGATGGTGCCCCGGACTGACATTATTTTTCTGGATACGGCGCTCTCACTCGAGCAGAACCTGCAGCGGATCATGGAATCCCCCCATTCACGCTTTCCTGTGTGCCACCGGCATATGGACGAATTGCTCGGCGTGGTGAATGCCAAGCAGTTGTTTGCCCAGGCGATCTCCGGTCAGGAAATAGATATAAAAACAATGGCCCAGCCCTGTCACTTTATTCCTGAAAGTTTCAGTGGTATGGCATTGCTTGAGCATTTCCGCGCGACTAACACCCAGATGGTGTTTGTGGTTGATGAATACGGTGATCTCAAAGGCATCGTGACGCTACAGGATCTGTTGGAAGCCCTAACTGGCGAGTTCAATCCGCCCCACGGGGATGACCTTATGGTGATTCAGCGGGAGGACGGTTCCCTGTTGCTCGATGGGTTGTTGTCAGTCCCCGAACTGAAAGACTGCCTGGGGCTTTCCGAGTTACCGGGTGAAAAAACCCGCGAATATGAAACCCTGAATGGATTATTTATGTATCTGTTGGGACGGGTGCCTGTCACTACCGATAAATTGGTACTGGAGCAGTGGGCGCTGGAGATCGTGGATATGGACGGGATGCGGATCGACAAGGTACTGGCCATCCAAACCGAGCCGCTTCCTGAAGCGGATATCGAATCCGGGGATGATACGGGTTAGAACCGGATACCGGTTCTAACCCAGTCCAACCGTTATTGCAGACGTTTTACCAACTCCACACGGCGAT
Source organism: uncultured Cellvibrionaceae bacterium (assembly GCA_964448175.1). Lineage (GTDB taxonomy): Bacteria > Pseudomonadota > Gammaproteobacteria > Pseudomonadales > Cellvibrionaceae > Cellvibrio. The sequence goes on from CAYUVQ010000049.1 coordinate 17,618, forward strand.
TTTTCTGCCGCCCCGTTTCGCTGTCATTGGATGCCGCTGGTGCATAAGGCCCGACGCCCTGCGCCAGCAATCGATTTGCGGCGATGCCGTATTCTTTCGTCAGGCTTTCAACCACTGCCGCGGCCCGTTGTTGTGACAGGGTCTGATTGCTATCCCGCGTACCGGTATCATCGGTGTGCCCAACAACATACAGCAGCAATGACGGATTGCGTTTCAGCAGTGTGGCGATCGCTTCCAGTGTTTCAGCCGACTCGGGTTTTACCGCCGCTTTGCCGGTATCGAAGAAAATCCCGTAGATGAGCGCTTTTCCGGTCGCATCAATCTGTTGCTTCAATGAGTCAGCATCAACTTTGATCAGATCCGTCACCAGGGCCTCAGTCTCTACAATGACTTGTTGCACGGCTGCGTCACTGTCGTAAGCACCGATAAACAGAGCGACGTATACCTCGCGATCATCCAGCACCTTTTTAGCCACCACGTAATAGGGCTTGCGGTAGTAGTTATAAACCGCACCCTCTACCGAGATCTTGTCGCCGAGCTTTTGCGCTTCGCGCTCTTCACCACACGCATTCAGCTCACATTGGGACAGGACGGTAAACCCGGCGCTGCTCAGTGCTTGTTTATAGTTCTCGTAGATTTTTAAGGTGGAAGTGTCAGCGATGATATAAAAATGCCGTGAGAGATCACCGGTCAATGACAGCGGTGCTTCGTTCGGCGCGCCGGGAGCAGCAGGGAGTGTGACCATTTCGTAATCGACCACTTCATGCTTGCGCAATTGCGCACCGGGGTAGCGGGCGAACAGCTTGTGGTCCTTGCTCAGCTCCTTCGCATCAGCAGTTTCTGTGGGGGAGGTGGCCTGGGTTTGGGTCGATAGATAAGCCGGATCTATCTTGATCAAGTTAACTTCCAGCGGCTCAGTCTCCAGAATAACCTGTTGGACGCCGACGTTAGTATCATAGGCACCGATATACCAGGCACCAATCACTTTGCCCTTGGGTGTCTCTTTCTCGGCGAGGAGATAGTAAGGTTTGGAGTAATAGTTGTAGACATCTTTTTCCGGTGAGAGATGGTCGCCCAGCACTTTGAAACTCCGCTCATCACCGCAAGCTTCCCGCAAACAGGAAAAAATAACATTGAAATCCTGAGCTTTCAGTGCCGCCACGTAATTTTCGTAAACCTTGAGCGTTGAGGCGTTCTGGATGATGTAAAAGTACTGGTACAAATCCCCCTTCGCTTCGATTGTTCCATACCGTTTGTCTTCCTCGACCAGCGTATTAGGGAAGTGAAAGCCTTCGTAATCGTAGATTAATTTCTTCCGCAGGTTCGCATCAGGGTAGGCGCTAATGAGCGGGTGACTGTCGTTGGCATACGCGCTGAAGCAAAGACAGCTGGATAAAATCAACGTAAAAATCTTTTTCATGAGGAGGTCCTTGATAAATGCCGGGGGTGGAGAAGAATAGCGTATTTCCGTTACAAAACCTCCGGATCCGCATCCCACTTTTTACCTGTCGAAGGGTGGGAATGGTGAAATGTGAAGTCGCGCGCCATCATCCAAAAATGCTGTTGACAACGTTGTCCCTCGAGGGGTAGTGTCGATAGCGGTAGCACCTGTTACCTGCTTGTTGCAGTTGTTGGTATTCGGTCAAGCAACAAGTCCTGCCCTTCCACGGCCATGATGTACGGTTACCTATGGGCTGCTGTTATTTCTGGCACTGCTTCGCAGTTACAAAAATAATCGTCACGGAGTTTTTCACACAGGATGAAGTGAATCGTATGGCTGTGACCTCAATGAATCGTTAGCTGTAAGGCGATACACAATTGATTCAACTTTTCTCCCGCGCAGACGGGAAATATGAAGGACACAAAGATGATGAATATAAGAAAAGCGTTAGGGGTATTGGCGACCCTGCTGTTTGCAGGTCAAGTTTATGCATACAACTGTTCCGGTGTGGCGCAGTATTCTGACGGTGCCAGTTATAACAATGGCAGCGTTGTTCAAAACCTCGGTGTTGCTTATCGCTGTTCGGTGGCGGGCTGGTGTAGCGTAGGTGGTCCGTACGCGCCGGGTGCCGGCTGGGCATGGGATAACGCGTGGACCAACCTTGGGGCCTGTGGCAGCACCGGTGGCCCCGTCAGCTCTTCCAGCTCTTCTTCCGGCAACAATAATGGCGGCGGTGGTTCGGGATCCTGCCCAACCTGGAGCGCGGGCACTTACTACGATGTGGGCGTTGTGGTGCGTTTCAATAATGCCTACTACCGCGCGAAAAATGCTAACCCGGGTTACGATCCAGTGATCAGCACCTGGTTCTGGGAGCCGGTTGCTGCTTGTCCGGGTGGAAACAATAATTCTTCCAGCTCCAGCGGCAATAACAATGGTGGCTCATGCCCGCAGTGGGCGGCTGGAACCAATTATTACGCCGGTAATATTGTGATGTTCAACGGCTCTTACTACATGGCTGAGCACGATAACCCCGGTTACGACCCAACCATCAGCACCTGGTTCTGGGAACCTGTGGCCTCTTGTTCGGGCGGTGGAAATAACTCCAGTTCATCGACCGGTAGTGGTGGCAGCGGTTTTGCGGCGATCGTCAGTGAAGCGCAGTTCAACCAGATGTTCCCGAATCGCAATTCGTTCTACACCTATAGCGGGCTGGTCGCTGCGACAAACTCCTTCCCCGCGTTTGCCAACACCGGTGACTTGCAGGTGAGAAAACGTGAAGCCGCGGCGGCTCTAGCGAACTTCTCCCACGAAACCGGTGGTCTTGTTCATATCAATGAGATTGCCCGTGGTGAATATTGCTCCGGTAACGCAACGCCCTGTGGTGTTTGCGCACCTGGCAAGCAATATCACGGTCGCGGCCCGATTCAATTGAGCTGGAACTACAACTACTGTGCGGCAGGCCAGGCATTAGGCTTGAACCTGTGGGCTAATCCGGATCAGGTTGCCCAAAACGCGACGGTCGCCTGGGGCACAGCAATTTGGTTTTGGATGACGCAAAGCGGTTCAGGTTACCGTCCGGCGCACACCTCGATCACCGGTGGTTACGGCTTCGGCGAAACCATTCGGACGATTAATGGGTCGCTGGAATGTAACGGCGGTTACCCGGCGCAAGTCCAAAGCCGTATTAACCTGTACCAGCAGTTCCTGCAAATTATCGGTGGAACTCCAGGTAATAATCTGGGTTGTTAATCGGTATGCTTGACTGCCATCCGCAAGGTTGGCGATAAAAAACGCCGCAAAGATATTTATCGTTGCGGCGTTTTTATTTTGTTGATGATAAAAAATTTTTTACAAGGCTATACCTAACGCATCGAGAACTTTCTTATCCACAAATCCATCTGCAATCATGCCTTGTTGATGCTGGAACTGACTGACTGCACGACGTGTGCCCGGGCCGAGGATGCCATCCGGTGTGCCTGCGTCAAAACCTTTTTCATTGAGTTGTTCTTGTAAGAACATCACCTGCGTGCGATTTAATCGTGGTGCGTCTTCCGGTGGTGGCTGCATCAGTTTACCGGTACCGGCAATTCGGTCGGCGAGATAACCGACCGCCAGGGCATAATATTCCGAGCGGTTCCAGCGCATGATCACATTGAAATTATCGTACACCAGAAATGCCGGCCCCTGATGGCCTGCAGGTACCAGCAAGGAGGCTTGCATATCAGCCTTGGGCAAGTCGGAACCGTCAGTTTGTCGCGCGCCGAGCTTTTGCCATTCGGCTAAAGGTTTGCGCTGATTCAAGCCTGCTTCAAGATAAGGAAAATCTTTGCCAAGCTTTACTTCGCGGCCCCAGCGATCAGCCTGTTGCCAACCCAGACTCTGCAGAAATTTTGCAGCGGAGGCCATTGCATCCGGTGTGCTGTTCCAAAGATCACGCTTGTTATCACCATCGTAATCCACCGCATAACGCAAAAATGCGGACGGCATAAATTGGGTATGACCCATGGCGCCTGCCCATGAACCTTCCATTTTTTCCGGCGCTATCGCCCCTTCATCCAAAATACGCAATGCGGCCATAAGTTCGCCGGCAAAATAATTGCTGCGTCGTTCATCGCAGGCGAGTGTGCTTAGCGAATCAATCACCGACATCTTGCCAAAGAAGCTGCCGTAATTGGTTTCAAGCCCCCAGAAAGCCACGAGATAATGGGCCGGTACGCCGTAGTCTTGAGTAACGCGTGATAATAGCGTGCGATGTTTTGCCAGCAACTCACGCCCTTGGGTAACACGCTGCTCGGTAACGCGACGGTTCAGGTAATCAGCAAAGGTCGTGGTAAATTCAGGCTGCTGCCGATCCAGCTCAATTACACGGGTGTTGTATTTAGCGTTAAGCAGGCTTTGGTTGATGGTGGCGTCGGAAATTCCTTCTACTTTTGCGCGTTGGCCGAGACGTGTAAGGCACAGCGTAAATTCTTCATTGGACAGCGTGGTCTCTGCTGGTGCTGGTGCTGGTGCTGGTGCTGGTGCTGGTGCCGCTGTGGCGGAAGTACAGATCTGGCTGAGCAACAACAGCGAGATGATTTTATTTGCCGTCTTCATAACGCTCCTATTAATAAAAAGGGTAACGGTAAAATCGGTGGAGTAGTGTTGGTCGAGATAATGACGGTAGAAATTTCATAAAAATAAGTCGGCTATAGTGGCGTAGCGCTCAGGTTCCTGCAATAGCTTGGTTTGTTGTTCGCGACATAAGTTCAGTTTGATGACACCGCTAAGGAGAGATCAGGTTTTTGTAAAACTATTCAATAGAGCTTGCCGGTATTTCAACTGACGAAATTCATAGGGGGAATTGATGAGCTTTGATGAGCGTAACAACTTATATTCGGCAAGGCTGGCCAGATGACGATTGGCCGCGGGGGAAGGCGACACAAGTATGCGGGAGTCACAATTGATGTGTGGGTAGTGTTTTAAAAAATGGCGCTCGACAAATTTGCTGGTGAAGTAAACCATGCGTGGTTGTGCAGCCAGACACGCGTCAATACCTGTGTGATTAAATTCAAGAATACGCAGGTTAGCATCTGCACAATTGTTCGCTTTTCGTTCTATTCGATAAGCCACGTCTGTTAACGCGATGCCGTGGGTTTCGCATAAAATTTTTTTTTCGTCTAATGTGCCCGCAGGCATATCAAAGACATCGGCCAGCAAACGCCATAATTCGTTGCGCCCGCTGCCACTATAAAACCATTCTCCATAATCGTGACCGTTAAAACAGGGAAAGCTACCGATAACTAAACGTTGTGTAACTTGCGGTACAAAATAAACGAAGGGATGTGTTTCTATCACTGGCTCTACCTGTTGCATTGCTATTGATGTATAGCTTAGAAGCCGTATCTTCTGTCGATGTGAGATTAAATAATAATAAAGGGGCTCGTAGAGCCCCTATACGTCAGTCCCTGATGTAGAACTATTTAGCGACCGGTACCACTGCCAGTACCGGTGCCACCACCAGTGGTGCCGCTGCCAGTGGTGCCACTGCCAGTTCCGCCGGTACCACTGCCACTCCCGGTACCTGCGCCAGTACCACTACCTGTGCCGGAAC
>CAYUVQ010000050.1:0-22688 GCA_964448175.1 uncultured Cellvibrionaceae bacterium
GGGCCAGCGACGCGGGATCTTCGTGTTGGTTTTTGCGGAGAAAACGCATCGCATTTTCGAGTTCCCCACCGCCTTCATGAGCACCGCCCAGCACTGCTGAGGCGATGGGCAATATGTGCAATGGATCCGTTTTACCGACACCGACATTCATGGCGGCGCGTGTGGCGGGATGACGCGGGCCTGGGTTGATTAAAGCAATCATCAGGCTTTGCAGAAGTTGCGCGTCGTTTGCTGTTGGTAATTCGCCGCGGAAGAGCAAATAAAACACATCAACAAACGAGCGTTTTTCCATTAGCTCAATAAGGTCGTAGCCGTGACACAACACCTTTTCGGCGATATAAGGATTGTCCTCGCTGGCGTGTTCGGACCAGATGCGGGTCGCGGTTTTTTGAGTGAAGGGTTCGTTGCGACTGCGTACCTGATCGTGCTTGGGTTCTTCTGCCATGGAACAATCTCGCGGTTAAGGCCGACACGCAGCTGATTTTTTGCAGATGGTTCAGCGAAACAAATACTTAAGCTCCAACCAGATATTGCGTGATTCCAGTGGATAATCTTCGGCAATCGTACCATTGCTGGGTTCCCGCGCGTCTTCATTGGTGAGGTTGCGCAGCGCCAGAGAAAGGTCCAGATTGGGCAGCAGATTTTTACGGCGTAAGGTGAGGTTCACCAGTGCGTAATCGTCAATGGCTGCCCGATTATCATCGGCGGCCCGATGGCGATCACCCACCCAGTAAACCTGGCTGCTGAGCGACCAGCTGGGTTTGAATTCCCAATAGGCGCCCAGCTTGAATTGCCGGCCCGGCGCATCAGGAACAGCAAGGCCGGTTTGCTTGTCTTCCGTCTCCTGCCAGGAATAATTGCCATTAAGGCGCAGGTTTGGTGTCGGCTGCCAACCGACTTCCCATTCAAAACCCTGACCATCCTGGTCCCGCGTATTTTGTGCGGTTCGAGTGGTGGCCCGTGCATCGGGCATAAATTCAATCATGTCTGTGGCTTGATAGGTAAACAGCGTCAGGGTGGTTTGAACGGTTGGCCTGACACGGTAGTTAAATGACAGTTCCACTGTGTCGATCTTCTCTGGATCAAGATCCTGGTTGCCGAGCGATACGGGATTATTTTTGTAACGCTGCTCGGAAAACGACGGCGCCCGGAAAGCACTGCCATACATCAACTTCGTCGTTAATAATTCATTGGCGGCCCATACAATCGCCACCCGCGGGTTGGTGGTGCCACCAAAGTCGGAATAATTATCGTAACGCAGCCCGGCGGTCAGCGTCAGGTCGGGGATCAACTGCCACTCATCCTGGATGGAAAAATAATGAACCGTACGGGCGCTGTCGGGCAGGAACACAAAAGGAGTATCACTGACATCGGTAAGTGTTCCATCAACAACGGCAGACGAGCCATCAATAATGCCGGGGCCGTAATTTTTGCTTTCGCGCGACTCCAGTGTTTGCCGCCGACTACCAACGGCGAGCCGCAAACGGTGCGTATCCCAGCCGTTGTAAATAGAGATGAGGTCAAACTGGGTGTCTTCCGACCGCTGGCCGGGATTACCGCGCAAACCATCGGGGAAATAAACGGCACCCGCCGGTTCGTTAAAATTCAGGTTGCCGTCACTGCCAATTGGCAGGATCGAATCCCGCGGCATTAAATTAAAGCGCGCCTGCAGATCATAGTATGAGTAACTCATGCGCAGACGGTGATCCCAGATGTCGCTGTCATCGTTGAGCCGGTAAGTGACATCCGCCATCCACAGCTTACTGTCGTCTTCACCTTCGTAATCAAGTGCCTGAGCAGCACCCGCGCCGATACCCGCGTCTTTGGAAATCCAGCTCCACAAATTAAGTTGTAATTTTTCACTGCTGATCGCGAGATGAGTATCAAGCACTTTATAACGAGTGGATAAATGGCCGGGTGCGAGGGACGCGTCGGTGCCAAAAGTTTCATCAAGGGTCGATTGCAGGTCGCTGTTGATACGCCGGTCTTTGTCGCCGTCGCTTTCCTGGTACGCCATGTTAAACGCAACGCCCCATTGATTACCGGCAGTCGCACTTTGCAGCCAGAAGTCATTGCTGTTGAATGAACCGCGTCGCGCGCCGATTTCAATACCGTTGATGGCGGCAGCATCTTTGGTAATGACGTTGATAACGCCTGAGTACGCATCCGCACCATAAATGGCGGAGCCGGGACCACGGATAACTTCAACTCTGGCGATGCTGGCAACCGGCAGGCGAAAGAGTGAGGGCCGTCCGCCCTGCAGGCTGGATTGCACCGGTATACCGTTCATCAACAACAGCACCTGTGGATTGAATCCGGTATGGATACCGCGAATGGAATATACAGAGTCCAGCCGGCTCAACGTAGAGAGTGAAACATGCAGGCCGGGTACGGTTTCCAATACCTCGTTGAGGCTCCTGGCCCCCATGGCTTCGATTTCTGCCGCATAAATAACAGACGCAGTAGCCGGCGCTTTATCCAGCGGGGTGCTGTTCCCTGTTGCGATGGAGATTTCGACTTGTCCCAGTTCTGCCAGCGATAAGTTGTAAATATCGTTCGGTGTGGTTTCATCAGTGGATTGCGCTAGGGCAGCGGCCGATACCAACAGCGGCAGCAATCCCGAAACAACCACACGAACATAAGGCGACATCATAATGACAACCCTATTCATGGGGCGCCGCCAAGCACGTGGCTTGGGCCGGATACAACGGGTGATTTTCTAATGATGAGCGGTAATTGACGCGCATTTTTTATTCGGTCGGATGAAAAATTAAGTAAAGACGCCACGCTGGTTGATCAACACCAGGTTTTGTTCATAGAAGACAAAGATAGTTGACCCCGTCTCGAAAGCCAAGTTTGTTCTATGGCTGCAGGCGCATTAATGTTCCATAGACCTCTTAGGTACCAGACGTTGGATGGTGAGCTTCAAGGTTTCGCGCCGAATCGGTTTGGTCAGATACTCTTCAACCTGATGAGCATGAGTTTGTTTACGCTCATCCATGATGGAGATGATGATGACCGGAATGTCCTGCAGCTCTGGATCTGCTTTGATCTGCTCGAACAGCAGCCAGCCGTGTTGATCGGGCAACAGCAAATCAAGTGTTATCACATCCGGTTTGACAGTGCGTAATAAACGCATGCCGGATGCGGCGTCGTGAGCCGTGTGCACTAAAAAGCCATCGGCCTGCAGTGCGCGCGCCATGACATCCAGAAACGCCGAGTCGTCATCAATCATGACAATGTGCTGTCCGGGATGACTGAAGTCTGAATTCGGCACACTGATCTCGCCATTGCCTTCGCTGGCGGTCCGGCCAAAGGCGGCGGGTAGTTCGATGGGTAAGGGCAAGTCCACAATGAACGTTGAGCCTTCGCCGGGTTTGCTTTTCACTTCAATAGTGCCGCCCATCATTTCGCATAACTGTCGGGTGATGGAAAGTCCCAGACCGCTGCCCTGGAACTTGCGCGTGGTGCTGCTATCGGCTTGCTTGAAGGGTTCAAATATCTGTTGCTGTTGCTCCGCTGACATACCGATACCCGTGTCCGCGATGCTGATATAAATCCGATTGGGCTGGTGCAGGGCTTTAATGGTGACGGCGCCATTGGGTGAAAACTTGCTCGCGTTGCCCAGGAGATTAATCAGGATATGGAGTAATTTTTCAGGGTCAGCCTGCGGTAATGTGCTGCCATCATCAACCTCAACATCCAGCTTGATGGCATTTTTTTCCAGCAGGGGCGCAACCACACTCAATGCTTCATCCACCAGACTGGACAGTTTTACTTCGGTCAGGTCCAGCTCCATGCGGCCGGATTCAATCTTCGCCAGGTCCAGAACACCGTTGATCAGTTTTAACAGGCGCTCGCTGTTGCTGATTACGCGCGTCAGATCTTTGATGTGGTTTTCGTCGTCAACCAGTTTCAGTTCTTCGATCACCACTTCCGTGTAACCAATAATCGCTTGTAAGGGGGTGCGCAATTCGTGGCTCATCAGTGATAGGAATTCGCTTTTTGCCTGACTTGCGTCTTCCGCTTTGCGTTTGGCGATGGCGAGGCGATCCTTGGCAATCTGCAGGTCTTTACTGTGTTCCGCCAGCCGCTGGTTGTCGCGGCGCTTGATGGTGTAGCCGATCAGGATGGTGATAATCAACAGCACGCCCAGGCTTACCAGCGCCCAGAGATATTTCAACGCGGTTTTTTGCGCATCAACTTTTTCATCAAGCCCGGCGATAGCGTGACGCTGAGTCAGTATTTCTTCTTCCTGGGCTTTAATGGTGGTGTTCAGTTCGGCGAGGCGTTTTTCACGTCGCTCAATCTGCTGCACGATGGCGTCCAGTTGCTGTTGCCGGTGATCCAGCTCCAGGGTGCGCTGTTCCACTTCCCGCAACAGGTTAAGCCGCTCCTGTTTACTGCGTTCAATCTGATCGAGCTGGTTTTTAATCAACACATTCTGTTCAGCAATCAGAGCATCACTTTTCTGGATATTTTGATTAAGCGTTGTCAGCTGTGTTTCCAGGCGCTGGTTTTTGGCTTCCTGCGCTTCAATCGCCGCGCTTAATTCACTGAATGTTTTTTCACGACTTTGCAGTTGCCGCTGCAGCGCCACCAGCGAGGCCTGACCTTCGCGATACAAGCGGGCCACGTCAATCTCGGTCCCGCCGTTAAGAATCAGTTCCGGCAGAGGCTTCAGCCCGTGGTTGATGATATTGGAGCGATTGACTTCAAAGCGCAGCCGATCATTCTCGGTGATAAGGTTGATCATCACTAGCTGCTGATTGGAATACTCGGCCGTTACGAGCAGCACGGGCTGGCCGGCCAGCGCGTCATAAATGCCAGACATCATGGTGTTGTTGGCCTGTTCGACATACACCAGATGAAAGCGGGACAGGGAGTTCATGGCAGAAATTTGGGTCACCGTAATCGGTAGCCCCCGCAGCTTAACGCTGGCGGCCATAGTGCGGATTTCATTCAACAGCAGTGGGTTGTCGCTACCGTAGAAACCGATATTGAATGACGTCATTGATTTTTCATTTGGCCATTCGATATTTTTAGCGAAGTTATAAATATAAGAGGCCGTGATTTTTTGTTTATTCAGAGGCTGCGCCTGAGCACCGGAAAAACAGCATAGCAGCACGGACAATGCGAACCATAAACTCAGGAAGAGGTGACTGTTTTGGTTGAGCCAGGATACGCGCGGTGCAGCTGGTGTGCCTGATGTGATTGCTGATCCCGGTACGGATCTCCACCCAGGGTGGAATGGCCGGGTGACAGGTGAGCAGGTTCGGGTATTTGGGTGTGTAGGTGATTGGTTCATCAACGTGCAATCTAAGGCCGATCGATCACCATCCCTGATCCGAGTATTAACAGTAGCTACAGCATAGCCGGTCAATGCCGATTTTAATAGCGCAGCGGATGGGTCGGCGTGACGTATTATTTTACTCATAGATACGCGAGGAGCCATCCGCCCTGAACCTCTGACATGACCAGATGTCCATCTTTTACAGCAGGATTGAGTTTAATAAACGCGCTAACAGGAGATTATTATGAGCGTCGAAGTCAGTGGGTTTTTAGGTTTTGTTTTACTGGTCTGTGTGATCTACGCCATCGTCAAAACGCTGCAGAGCCGCGCCAGCACCGGCACCAAAGTGATCTGGATTCTCGTGTTGTTATTCCTCCCCTTCCTTGGTTTTATTTTGTGGTTGTTCTTTGGACCCAAATGATCGATACATACCATTGAACCCAAAAAAACCACCACACCCGTTGAGGCAGGTGCAGTGGTAAGAAAGTTACCATGGCTGACATGGATAACTTGATTGGAAGTCTGGGGAGTCGAACGGGATGCGGGTTGGAGCAGGGCATCCTCTAGGGCGGTAAAACCATGAACCGCAGTGAACTTTAGATTCTCTTGGTTTCCTGTCTGCTTTCTATAAATAAAACAGCATCCTTGCTGATCAGTCCTTAAACTCTACGCTCTGCCGGAGATATCTATATAACTCCTTTCAACGATCCTGAGCCGCCCCTGCCGCCAAGGGTTACTGATTAGCTGCCAGCGGCGTGACGTTACCTGTTTCTTTACCGGCTTCTTTGTCGATGCTTTTCGGAGCCGGATTGATCATGCCCTTGGGATGAGCTTCAGCCTGGAAGGGTTCGAGTAATTCTTCCGGCTTGCCTTTGCAGGCTTTAGCTAGCTGTTCCCGCCGTTGCGCCAGCAGCAAGCCGATGGCTTCACTGTGCTGGTCGCTGATACCGGGAATCTCGCTTTCAATCAGGCTGGTGATGTTGGCGGCCAGTTCCAGATATTTATCGTGCTCTTCCGCTTGTTTTTTATCTTCAAACATACTTCCGTCCCGATCGCATTGCCAAACGGCGATAACTGCCATGATCTTGCCCTCGTGTATTGACTGCATTTTTAGCTACATTAAACAGTGTGCTGCGATACTGTTTTTATATACAGTATTCGTGGGCAGGAGGAATGTCAATGACAAATTGGCAAGGCGGGCTGTATCTGCCAGGGGGAAGCATGGATAATGACGCCCTCTTAATAACGCCACGCCTCCTAGGAATATCCACCGTGTCCAACCAAGCATCAACCCCTATCAAGCCGCGCGCTGGTATGCTGCGATCCAGTGCTGTGACAGGTTCCATGACCATGATGTCACGGGTACTGGGACTGGTGCGCGACCAGGTGCTGGCTCATGTGCTGGGGGCTGGCGGCGCGGCGGATGCTTTTTTCCTGGCTTTTAAAATTCCCAATTTTTTTCGTCGGCTGTTTTCTGAGGGTGCGTTTTCCCAAGCATTTGTGCCGGTGTTATCCGAATATCGCCAGAATGGGCCTCATGCGGCAGTGCAGGCGCTGGTGGATCGTGTTGCCGGTTGTCTTGGGTCGGTTCTCCTGCTGGTGACGGTGCTGGCGGTAATTGGTTCTCCGGTGGTGGCGGCGATTTTTGCGTCGGGATATTTGAATGACCCGGCTAAGTTTACGTTGTTGAGTGACCTGATCCGCATCACCTTTCCGTATCTGTTGCTGATCTCCCTTACCGGTTTTGCGGGGGCCGTCCTCAACAGTTATGACCGCTTTGCAATTCCGGCTTTTACGCCGGTGCTGCTGAATATCTGCATGATTGGTGCGGCATGGTTTGCGACCCCGCTGTTTTCCCAGCCGGTATTCGCGCTGGCCTGGGGGGTCCTGGTGGCAGGTATTCTGTCACTGCTGTTCCAGTTGCCTTTCCTGCGCCGGATTCATCTGTTGCCGGTGCCCAGGCTGGATTGGCGCGATCCTGGGGTGAAGCGCATCCTGACCCTGATGGTGCCGGCGCTGTTCGGGGTTTCCGTCAGTCAAATCAACCTGATGCTCGATTCAATTCTGGCGTCTTTCTTACCGGATGGCAGCGTGGGCTGGCTGTTTTATTCAGACCGTCTGGTCGAGCTGCCATTGGGGGTGTTTGCGATTGCGGTGGCTACCGTCATCATGCCAAACCTGTCGCGCCAGCACGCGGCACAGTCCGCGGATCACTTTAGCCGAACGCTGGATTGGGCGATCCGGCTGATTGTACTGATAGCACTGCCATCGCTGCTGGCGCTGGTCATCCTGGCGCAACCGATTCTGTTTACCCTGTTTCACCATGGGCAGATGACGGTGCGGGACATTTTAATGTCGTCCTATAGTCTGCAAGCCTATGCGCTGGGGTTGCTCGGATTTATGCTGATCAAAGTTCTCGCTCCCGGCTATTTTGCTCGTCAGGACATGAAAACGCCGGTGCGGATCGGGATCATCGCCGTGTTTGCCAATATCGGGATGAAGATCCTGCTCGTGGCGCCGCTGTATTTCCTGTTCAATCTGGGCCATGTCGGTCTAGCTCTGGCTACTGCCTTGGCGGCCTATGTGAATGCCGGCTTGCTCTATCGCGGTCTGCGGCGCAGCGGCGTATATCGGCCGGAGGCTGGCTGGTGGAGACTGATGGTGCGTTACGGTATCGCCAATCTGGCGATGGTCGTCGTACTGTTGGGGCTGTTGCAGACCTGGGGCGACTGGGCCGTGTGGGATTGGTGGCAGCGGGTGCTGCGGCTGGTTGTGCTGTGCGGGGCAGGATTCCTGACGTATCTTCTGGTTTTGCTGGCCGTCGGCGTCCGCCTGAAAGACTTCCGCAGCGTCTGATTCTGACCCTCGACGTCCGGCGGCGCCTTCCTGAGCGGGGTAGGCTGTCATTGCCTGCTCCTGTATACTCCCGCGTTTGTTTTACCACCCAATCGAGGCAATTTGGCTGCGCTGTGACTCCGGAGCCCCCTGTATTTATTCGTGGTCTACACAACCTGCGGCCCTGGCATCGCGGCTGTGTCGCCACCATTGGTTCTTTTGACGGTGTTCACCTCGGTCATCAGGCGATACTGCGTCAGTTGGCACAAGCCGCTGAAACACACGGCCTGCCCTCTGTGGTCATCATATTTGAGCCTCAACCACACGAGTTCTTTTCCGGAGACAAAGCACCGGCGCGTCTGATGCGTCTGCGGGAAAAAGTTCAGGCATTGTTTGCAGCCGGTGTCAGCCGTGTACTGTGCGTGGGGTTCAGTGAGGCTTTGCGTAACCTCTCGGCGCAGCAGTTTATTGACCAGGTGCTGGTGAACGGGCTGGATATAAAGCATTTGGTGGTAGGCGACGATTTTCGCTTCGGTTGTGATCGTAAAGGCGATTTTAATCTGCTGCAGGAAGAAGGGAGCCGGCGCGGGTTCACTGTCAGTGATACCTGTACTCTGCTGCTGCACGGCGAGCGTGTCAGCAGTACTCGTATCCGCCATTTGCTGGAGCAGGCTGATTTTGCCGGTGCCGAAGAATTACTAGGCAGGCCGTACAGCATCACCGGACGGGTAGGTTACGGGCAACAGTTGGGGCGTAAGCTCGGCGTGCCCACCGCAAATATTCATTTATGGCGCTACCGCTCACCCCTGCATGGCGTGTTTGCGGTAACGGCCAGGTTAAAACACGGGGCCGTATACAAAGGCGTGGCAAATGTGGGTGTGCGGCCGACTGTCAGTGGCGATAAGAAGCCACTTCTGGAAGTTCACCTGTTCGATTTTGCTTCAGCGATTTACGGCGCCATGATTGATGTGGTGTTTCACCAGAAATTGCGTGACGAACAGCGTTTCTCTTCACTGGAAATCCTGCAGGCCCAGTTGCAGCAGGATATTAAACAAGCGCAGGATTTTTTTAACTCTCAAACGTTAAGTTGACCGTGGATCATGACTGATTACAAAGCGACATTGAATTTGCCCAATACCGACTTCGCTATGAAAGCGAATCTTGCTCAGCGAGAGCCTGAAATGCTCAAGCAATGGCAGGCCGCCAATCTTTATCAGCAGATTCGTCAAGCCCGCGCTGGTCGTGAACAATTTATATTGCATGACGGCCCGCCCTACGCGAACGGCGATATCCATATCGGCCACGCGGTTAATAAAATCCTCAAAGACATTATTGTCAAAAGTCGCACCATGAGCGGTTTCGATGCGCCTTATGTGCCCGGCTGGGATTGCCATGGCCTGCCCATTGAACACAACGTTGAGAAAAAACTGGGCAAAGCGGGCGATAAAATCGATGTGAAAACGTTCCGCGCCAAGTGCCGTGAATACGCGGCCAAACAAGTGGCAGGACAAAAAAAGGATTTTATTCGCCTCGGTGTATTGGGTGACTGGGACAATCCTTATTTGACGATGGATTATAAGTTCGAAGCGGACATAATCCGTGCGCTCGGCAAAATCGCGGAGAACGGCCATCTCCACAAAGGCTTCAAGCCGGTTTACTGGAGTGTGGTAGGCGGTTCTGCATTGGCCGAAGCAGAAGTGGAGTATCAGGAAAAAACCTCGTTTTCCATCGACGTAAAATTTGCATTTGTTGATCAGGAAGCAATTGAAAATGCGCTGCATAAGTTAACCGGGCGCGGCGAGATTTCCCTCGTTATCTGGACCACCACGCCCTGGACCTTGCCGGCTAACCAGGCCGTAAGCGCCAACGCCGAGGTCGACTATGTTGCGGTCCAGGTGGGCGAAGAACGCCTGTTGGTGGCCGAAGATCTGTTGCTCGGTGTAATGGGCCGCGCCGGCATTGCCGATTTCAAGGTGGTGGGATATTGCAAGGGCGCCGTGCTTGAAAACCTGCTGGTGCAACATCCATTCTACTCGCGCCAGGTTCCGGTAATTCTCGGCGATCACGTCACGACAGAAGCCGGTACTGGTTTTGTACATACCGCACCGGATCATGGCGCAGATGACTTTGCTGTGGGCATGAAGTACTCCATCGGAACGCTCAACTACATTGATGACAATGGTTATTACCGTCCGAATGTTGAGCTTTTCGCTGGCGATCATGTTTATAAGGTAGATGAAAAAGTCATCACCTTGCTCGAAGAGAAAAACGCCTTGCTGGCACAAGGCAAAATCACCCACAGTTTTCCCCATTGCTGGCGAACCAAAACCCCGCTGATTTTCCGTGCTACACCCCAATGGTTTGTCAGCATGAGCAAAAATAATCTGCGTGACCAAGTTGCTGACGCGGTTGATGGCGTGCGTTGGGTGCCGGATTGGGGTAAGGCGCGTATTGATGCGATGCTGGCCAGTTCACCGGACTGGTGTATTTCCCGGCAGCGTACTTGGGGCGTGCCTATTGCACTATTTGTCCATAAAGAAACCCAGGAATTGCACCCGGAAACTCCGCGCCTGATCGAAGCAGTTGCGCAGCAGGTTGAACAACACGGAATGGATGCCTGGTTTGAGCTCGATGCAAAAGACCTGCTTGGCGCAGACGCGGATAGCTACACCAAGGTTACCGATACGCTGGATGTGTGGTTCGATTCCGGTGTAACGCACTATGCCGTGCTTGCGCAACGCGCCGGTCTGCGTTTCCCCGCCGATTTATATTTGGAAGGTTCTGATCAGCATCGTGGCTGGTTCCAGTCCTCGTTGAAAACGTCCATGGCAATCAACGGGGTACCGCCTTATAAAACCGTGCTGACGCATGGTTTTACCGTTGATGCGCAAGGGCGCAAGATGTCCAAGTCCATCGGGAATGTTATTCCTCCACAGAAAGTGATGAACGATCTGGGCGCAGATGTGCTGCGTTTATGGGTGGCGGCCACTGATTTCGGTACGGAGATGAGCGTCTCAGACGAGATCCTCAAGCGGACCGCAGATTCC
Organism: uncultured Cellvibrionaceae bacterium; assembly: GCA_964448175.1. Classification (GTDB taxonomy): domain Bacteria; phylum Pseudomonadota; class Gammaproteobacteria; order Pseudomonadales; family Cellvibrionaceae; genus Cellvibrio. The sequence goes on from CAYUVQ010000050.1 coordinate 11,176, forward strand.
TACCGTCGTATTCGCAATACCGCGCGTTTTATTTTATCGAACCTCAATGGTTTTGATCCGGCAGTCCATGCACTGGATATGTCGCAGATGTTGCAGCTGGATCGCTGGATCGTGGGTCGTGCTGCGGCGCTGCAGAAAGACATCATCAAAGCTTACGATAATTATCAATTTCACCTGATCTACCAGAAGTTACATAATTTCTGTGTCGTGGAACTCGGGGCGTTCTATCTCGATATCATCAAAGATCGGCAGTACACGACCAAAGCTGACAGTCTTGCGCGTCGTTCAGCACAGACTGCGCTGCACTACATCATCGAAGCTATGGTGCGGTGGATTGCGCCCATCCTCAGCTTTACGGCGGAAGAGATGTGGCCATTGATTCCAGGGCAGCGTGAAAATACCGTATTTGTTGCTGAATGGTACGAGCTGCCCGCGTTGCCCGCCGATTCTTTCGCTGATTCCTATTGGGAATTGATTGCGCAAGTAAAAGACGAAGTCAATAAAGTGCTGGAAGCTAAACGCAACAGCGGTGAAGTTGGTGGTGGGTTGGGCACCGAAGTTACGCTCTATTGTGACGACGAGTTATTGAAGAAGTTAAATGCATTAGGCGACGAGTTGCGTTTTGTATTGATTACCTCGACCGCGCAGGTGCGCCCTGTCACTGAAGGAGAAAAGGCAGAGCCGACTGCTCTCGAAAGTTTACGGGTTGCCGTAATAAAATCATCTCATGCTAAATGTGCGCGCTGCTGGCACCATCGTGCTGACGTTGGTGCAAATACTGCTCACCCGGACATTTGTCTGCGCTGTGTGGAGAACGTGGACGGTAAAGGTGAACAGCGCCAGTTTGCCTGATTTTGAAACCTAACGATGTTGGTAAGGAAAATTCATGCTGAATAAAGTTCCTGCTCAAGCCTGGCGTTGGTATGGCCTGGCACTTCTGGTTATTGTGCTGGATCAGATAAGCAAACATTGGGTTGAAGCTGTGCTGACTTACAATGAGCCGGTAGTCTTTACCTCGTTTTTTAACTTCACCCTGCGCTATAACCCGGGGGCGGCATTTAGTTTCTTAAGTGACGCAGGTGGCTGGCAGCGTTGGTTTTTTACCATCGTTGCGCTGGTTGTCAGTGCCGTGTTAGTGGTGTGGATCGCACGGGTTGCCAGCACAAAAAAACTCGAGGCGTTTGGCTTAACCATGATTCTCGGTGGCGCCATCGGCAATGTTTATGATCGAATTGTTCTTGGGCACGTTGTCGATTTTATTGTGGTGCATTATGAAGATTACTATTGGCCTGCATTTAACCTCGCAGATTCTGCCATTACGCTGGGAGCCATCCTCTTAATCGCCGATATGATTTTCACCAAGGAAAAGCCAGTCAATGCGTGAATTAACGGTAGGACCAGGAACAAAAGTCACTTTGCATTTTTCACTTACGCTTGCGAACGGTGATGTAATTGATTCCAACTTTGAGCGTGAACCAGCGACATTCACCGTAGGTGACGGTAGCTTGTTGGTAGGCTTTGAAAAAGCTATCTTCGGCATGCAGGAAGGTGACCGCGAAAGGTTTTTGATTAAGCCTGAAGAAGGGTTTGGCCAGCGCAACCCGAACAATATTCAGGAAATTCCCCGCGATCAATTCAGCGAGGACATTGAATTGAGTGAAGGACTGATGTTGTCTTTTGCGGATGCGCAGAAAACCGAGTTGCCTGGTGTGGTGCAGCGCTTTGACGATCAGCGCGTGATCGTTGATTTTAATCATCCGCTGGCAGGACGCGATATCCTGTTTGATGTGGCCATCTTGCGTATAGAACCTGCACAGGTACATTGACACTATGCAAATTAAACTTGCCAACCCGCGCGGCTTTTGTGCTGGTGTTGATCGAGCAATCGACATTGTTAATCGCGCACTCGACGTATTCGGTGCGCCGATTTATGTACGCCACGAAGTCGTACACAACAAATTTGTTGTGGATTCGCTACGTGAACGGGGTGCGGTATTTGTTGACGAACTTGATCAGGTTCCCGACGATGTGATCGTCATCTTCAGTGCCCACGGTGTTTCCCAGGCCGTACAGCAGGAAGCAAAACGCCGCAGTTTGCAGGTCTTCGATGCAACCTGTCCGCTGGTCACCAAAGTGCATATGGAAGTAATGCGCTACAGTCGCGAAGGACGTGAGTGTATTCTGATCGGCCACGAAGGTCATCCGGAAGTCGAAGGAACCATGGGCCAATATGACAATCGCAAAGGTGGTGAGATATATCTGGTCGAAGACGAAGAGGATGTAGCCCAGCTCCAGGTAAAAAATCCAGATGCACTGGCTTACGTCACTCAGACTACGTTATCCATGGATGACACGGCCAAAGTTATTGATGCATTGCGGGAAAGATTCCCTCTCATTCAAGGACCACGCAAAAACGATATCTGTTATGCCACCACCAATCGCCAGGACGCTGTCCGTCAACTGGCCCTGGAGTGCGACCTGGTACTGGTCGTCGGATCTCTTGCCAGCTCCAACTCCAACCGCTTACGCGAACTGGCCGAACGCTGCGGCACAGAGGCTTATCTTATTGATGGCCCTGATGATATTCAGTGTGACTGGTTAAAAGGAAAAGCGAACATCGGCATTACGGCGGGAGCCTCCGCCCCCGAAATCCTGGTGCAGCGGGTTATTGAACGGCTTTGCTCCCATGGTGCTACAGCACCACAGGAACTGCCGGGAATCCCTGAAAATATTAGCTTTTCGTTGCCGAAGGCGTTGCGGCTTCAAGAGCCGGACTAGAATTCTGAGTCTGCCAGTATCCCTTTCTGTAACCACTTCTTTGGCCCCCGAAAGTTAGCTCGAGGGGCGAAAGTCGATGCATTTGGAGGCATTAAGGGATTTGACACGCATCCTGCCGCCACGTGAAAGAATTAATTCAACACCGTTTCCGGTGTCGTGAGGGCAAATACGCATGGTTCCGGCCTGAAAGCTGCCACCATTTGCCCTGCCAATTCGTGTACTTTCTCCTGTGCCGATAAAAGAGATGTATTTTTTCATGGGATCGTTGGTATAGATGTTTACGCCAGTGAGTCTCTCTCCTTCAAATATCGATACTTCGCCCCCGTCACGGATGCCATTGTTGTTATTGTCCGTAAAAATCTCCCAGCCCTCCTCCCAGCTCCCCTTGTGAGCCAATGTCGCACGCTGATTTCGGGTGACGGCCAGCGTTCGTGTGTGATGGACAGAGTGGAGCAGGTTGTGCGTAGCTACTTTAACTCGAGACTGTTGAATCTGTTTTGAGAACGACGGCACACCAAAAGATAAAAGTAATGCCAAAATGAAGAGGGTTGTTAATAATTCAAAAAGCGTAAATCCGCGAGCAGACATCATTAATCATCCTTGAATAAATCATGAATTATGGAATCCATGGCACAGCGCCTTAGTGTCTACGGCGCCGCTCATTCATCCTTGTTGACCGCATATCGACAAACGGCTCTGACCTGAGCGGCTTGTGATAGATTGGGCCAATATAATCATTGGGTAATGGAGCGTCCAGCGTTTTGTCTACTTAGCGATCTGCTCCAGTTAACTTTGCGCTTAAATTTTGACCTGTAGCCACATTAAATCATTGTCTATTGACGTTACTCTTAAACGAACAAATTTTATGTACAGATATAAATCAGGTTTTACGATCATCGAGCTCATGGTCACGCTGGCGGTTGCTGCCATTGTTTTAGGTATTGCGGTTCCCAGCTTTACCCTGCAAATTCGAAACAACCAAGCGCTGGGGCTTGGTGAAGAGCTGGCGTCTGCCATTAACTACGCGCGCAGCGAGGCAGTGAAACGCGGGACACGAGTATCCATGTGTGCGAGCAGCAATGGAACGCAATGTGGGGGTAACTGGAGCGATGGTTGGATTGTCTTCGTCGATAGCGCAGCGACTGATACCACGAAGCCCCCCATCATAGCTAATCCTCCTGGCGTGTTGCGTTATTGGAATGAGGTCCCGACGACAGCCAACATTACCGTAAGCGATAGTAAAACGTTCGTTCGGTATACCGGTGTGGGCACCTTGGCGCGTGTTGATAATGACAATCGCATTGTGATTACCGCCAAGATTACAGGCTGCACTAAAGGCCGCGAAGTTAGCGTTGGACTTTCGGGTTCGGTTAGCTTGGCTCCCACGGATTGTTAGGAGTTGTTAAATGATTTACTCGCAACGTGAAAAGGGAGCCAGTTTGATTGAAGTACTGGTTACTGTACTTATCCTCGCAACCTCGCTGCTTGCAATAGCGGCCTTACAGACACGCTCACTGCAATATAACCACAGTGCTTTCATCCGCTCCCAAGCCAATATTATTGCTTACGATGTAATTGATCGCATGCGAATAGCGAGCCCGGCAGCTCCCGCCGCTGTGGTTAAACCCTCCAATGAGGTTATAGAAGCGCTTGAGAGCGTCTTGCCGGAAGGAGACATTGCAGTGGACGCATGTCCTGGTCGGCTGTGCACAGTCACTGTGACATGGGCTGAGGAAGATGCCATGAGTGCAAATGGCACTTCCACGTTTACTTATACAACGCAGCTTTGAGGGTGCCATTTATGTATCGGCAGCGCGGTTTATCTCTGATTGAGTTAATGATTTCGATTGTGTTGGGCCTGGTGTTAATGACCGGTGTAATACAGATGTTTTTGTCCAGCCGCACCGTCTTTTCTACCCAACAAGGCATGTCCCGCATCCAGGAAAACGGTCGGCTGGCAATGGAGTTTCTGTCGAAGGATATTCGCATGGCTGGTTACTTGGGATGTACGTCCCGGCTCGGCTCAGAGGCGAGTAACACATTAAAAGATTCAGATAAATTTCCGTATCGAATGAATATCGGTTTGGAAGGATATAAAGCGCCGTTACCCACTGGCGCTGATATGACGCTGAACCCACTTCCAATCCCAGGGACTGATGTATTGGTGGTCCGCAGTGCTGTTGGTGAGGGAGCTGTGGTTTCAAGCAATAACAACGCTAGCCAGGTGTTGGCCGAGGCAAAACAGGTAGCGGGTGCCTGTTCGGGAAACACCGCAAGCTACAGCGGCATTTGTACCGGAGATATTGTCGTTGTTTCGGATTGTACGAAAGCCCGTATATTTCAAGCCACAGGAATTACTGCGGCTGGTACACCTCCCGCCAGCGGCATCGTTAATATTGCCATTGATCATGCCTCCGATGGTACGCCTGGGAATGCGTTAGCCAGTTGGTCGGCCTCTGGAAGTGTTGACATGATTTTTCAACCCGGTGCCGATGTTTTACCGATGAAGCATACGGTGTACTACGTGGGGCGTGGTACATCCGGCGAGCCTGCATTATTTCAAAGTATCAATGGAACGAGCCCGTCATTGGAATTGTTGGAGGGTGTTGAGGATATGAGGTTGTTCTATAGCCGTGAAAGTACGCCGACGGTGTATAACACTATTGCCGATCTGCCGACCGGCATCTGGTCCACGGCGACGAATCCGGTGGTCAGTGTGCGAGTAGAGTTATTGCTACGTAGCACCGAGGACGGAGTACTTGATGAACCACAGTTTTTTGAGTTTCCGCTCGGAACAACGCCGAGAAAAGCTGTTCCTGATGATCGGCGGATGCGTCAGGTTTTCACCAGTACGGTGGGTATCCGTAGTCGACTGCCATAAACGGGCGGAGGAGTGAGAGATGTATTCTGATCTGAATTCAAGTGGCAGGTTTCGAACACAAACAGGTGCCGTATTAATTGTTGGCTTAATCATGGTGCTGCTGATGACAATCATTGGATTAGCGGCGATACGTGGAAGCGGAATGCAAGAGCTGATGGCTGGCAATATGCGTGATCGGAACCTGGCTTTCCAAGCTGCGGAAGCGGGTCTCCGCGCGGGGGAGGGAGTAGTGCACCCAAGTGTGGTGACTTTGCCAGCATTCAATGGGACAGCCGGTATGCACCCGGATTTAAATGTACCTGGAAAAACGCCTCCCGCTAGATGGACCGCGAGCGACTGGGTTGCTGCGGGGAACTCAGTGGCAACAACTGGGCTGGCGCCGCAGAGCAGCAGTCAACCGCGCTATGCAATAGAAAAGATAGAAGTGTCAGCCGTGGAAGCTGCCGGTGCTGACGGGAGCGGAATTGATGTGGAAAGTTTAGAGGCGTTTGCTGCACCCGAGGTCTTCCGGATCAACAGCCGTGGTGTCGGTGGCACAACGGATGCCGATGTGGTCCTGCAATCCTTTTACAAACGATGAGCCAGATTTCTCTGGTGTTTCGGGAGTTAAAAAATGTTTAAGAAATTTTCCTCGTATCGCTCGGTTAAGAAAGCAACCTTGTCTTTACTGTGCACCATGCTTTCCGTTTCTGTAACTCACAGCGTTAATGCGGCTCCGGCCCAGGATCCTTTATTTTTAACGGCGCCGGTTACGCCGCTGATGATGCTGAACATGTCCCGGGACCATCAGCTCTACTTTAAAATTTACGATGATTATGCAGATATCACTCGCCCGGATGGCGGTGAACCTGATGGCAAACCTGATATCACTTACAACAACAACTACGATTACTACGGCTATTTTGATAGTAAAAAATGCTACCAGTACAGCACTACTAATAACCGATTTGAACCTAAAGCTTGGAGAGACGCTAACCGGGCTTGCTTGGGTACGCATCATTGGAGCGGTAACTTTCTGAACTGGTCAACGATGACCCGGATGGATGCAATCCGCAAGATTTTGTACGGTGGGTATAGATCCACGGACAACGTCGCGGGTGCCAACACGCATTCCGTCACGGTGTTGGAGCGCGCGCTTTTGCCGAATGACATCCACTCATTTGCAAAGTTTTACAAGGCTTCCTCTGTCGCTGAGTTGAAAAAAGTAGTTCCTGATGCACTTGCTGATTCTAGTGGTATTACGCTTTGTAATACCACTGATCCTAGCACAAGAACCAAGCCATCCTCAGGTACATCCGCCGCACTATCTCAAAATGTCACACAACCACCACTTATTAAGGTTGCGAAAGGAAATTATTCTCTCTGGGCTAATAATGAGCGTTGGCAGTGTGGCTGGAGAAATGACAGCAATAATGGTGTAGCAACTGCAGTAAATGGCAATAACGCGGCGGTGAGCGGTATTAACGCTGCATCGGGGAACCCTTCAAAAGGCACGGACGGTACAGGTTATGGGAACTACGTGGCACGGGTTCAGGTATGTGTTCCTGGATTTATTGATGACGTGCCCGAAGAGGATAACGAAAATTGCCGGACTTATTCCCCCCGCAATATCAAGCCTATTGGCCTTCTACAAGAGTTTGGTGAAAACAATTCGATCCATTTCGGTTTAATCACCGGTTCTTACAGTAAAAATAAATCGGGCGGTGTGCTGCGCAAGGCCATAGGGAGCATTACTAATGAGGTTGACTTAACGACGGCTGGAACCGGTACTGGTAAATTCCTGGACCCTACAAACGGTATTATTAATACCTTAAACAAACTACGTATATTTGGATACAACTACGGTGAAGGTCTGTATAACGTGGCCCCAAGTGGAGCCTGGAACGCTACACCCCCGGATCATAGCTGGAGTGACAACTGTAGTTGGTTTGGTGGCTCCTCAACATATAAACGGGCATATTTTGAGGACGGAAGATGCACGAACTGGGGTAACCCGCAAGCGGAAATCTATTTGGAATCCTTGAGATATCTAGCAGGCACTTCGGCGGCGACAGCTGAATTCAATGCAAATGATTCTTCCCGTATTTCGGGTTTAAACACTGCAGCATGGTCGGATCCTATATCCGAAACAGCGAGCGGTAATTACTGCGCGCCGTTAAATATATTGCAATTTAATGCCTCAACAATTTCTTATGATGCGGACCAACTCTCGGGCGCATCAGATGTCGGCATAACAAACTTAACTACTGAGACTAATTTGGTTGCAGCGGCGGAAGAAATTCTTAACCGCGATTACTTTGTAGGGAGGGTAAGCGAGGACAGCAATGCACTAGGATTCGAGCTGTGCACGGCCAAGAATGTAACGGACCTATCTTCGGTAAGAGGGGTTTGTCCAGAGGCACCCCGTTTAGAGGGAAGCTATCAGATTGCAGGGCTGGCATATCATGCAAGAAGGGTAGGTCTGCCCGCAAAAAACTCCCAGTATGGCCGGGAAAAGGTGACTACTTATGGTGTTGCATTGGCTCCAGCCACGCCTAGCGTCACAGTAAATTTGGCTAATAATAAATCGTTCACTATCATGCCCGCATGTCGGAACCTGGATACGTATAGCGCAAGAAGCAATTCTGCAGTCAGGCATTCCAACTGTGCGATTGTTGATTTCAAGATCGTGGAATATAACGAAAATGGCAGCGGCAAACTCTATGTTAGTTGGGAGGATATGGAACAAGGCGGGGACCTTGACCAAGACATGTGGGGCATCATCGAGTACTCAGTTTCAGGTGATACGTTAACCGTCACCACGGATGCCATAGCAGAGTCTACCGGGGACAGAATGGCATTTGGGTACGTTATCAGCGGCACAACCGATGACGGATTCAAAGCGCATTCAGGTATTCATGGGTTCACTTGGCCTGGAACAGGTTGTAATAATTGCCAGGTAGGTAATGCTGCAACATCAAAAACTTACACCTTAGGTACTTCTGCCGGAACGTTAAAAGATCCGCTTTATTACGCCGCCAAATGGGGCGGTTATCCGGAGAGTTTGGTTAGGACAACTCTGCCTGAAAACTTGCCTGCTGCCATCGCGAGTTCCACGCCTCAAACCTATTTCTACGCCACCGATCCACGCAAGTTGGAATCCTCGATGCGTGCTGCGTTCAAGGGGGTTGCGGGTAGTATCGGTTCTGCATCCGCGGTATCAACAAGCTCTACTCGTCTGACAACAGATAGCCTGGTTTATCAGGCGCTGTTTAGCAGTGAGGACTGGAGTGGCGAGCTAAAGATTTTGAAACTTGGCGTCAATGATGAACTGGTACCGAGTAATCCATTGGTTACGACGGATGCGCACTCCACCTTTTTGGCTCCTAACGCACGGAAGATATATACATTCAACACCGAAGATGAAACCACTGTTGAGTTCAATTGGTTGAGTCTGGCAGCTGAGCAACAGGCCGCCTTACGAGCTGGTGGGGCCAGTGAGGCGGTCGGACAGGACCGTCTTAACTGGATTCGTGGCGACCGGACCAAAGAAAATGCTACCGGGGGAATGAGAATACGCGAGAAGCTGCTGGGCGATATTGTGAACTCCAGTCCGGTATATTCCGGTAACAAGAATCCTCGCTACGCACAACTGCCTGGGGCAATGGGGACCAGTTACGCTACGTTTTCAAAAGCTAGAATTGTTTATGTAGGTGCAAATGACGGGATGTTGCATGGCTTCGATGCTGACACCTTAGCGGAAGTATTTGCTTACGTCCCTAAGGGTGTTTATCCCAAATTAGCGAATCTGACTCAACCTGATTACGGCATGGGGACCAATCGACACCAGTATTTTGTTGATGGCGCCATAACGGTCGGCGATGCTTATATTAATGGAGCATGGAAGACAATATTGGTTGGTGCTTTAGGTGCTGGTGGACGTGGAATTTTTGCGCTGGATGTCACTGATACGGCCAATCCTCGCGTTATTTTTGATATGGACTCGTCGGATAACAGCGCGTTAGGTTATGTCATGGGTGAACCCGCTATTGTTCCGATGCGCAACGGGAAATGGGCTGCCATTTTTGAAAACGGGTATGAATCTGGCTCTACTTCCCAGCTTTTTATTGTTGATCTGGAAGCACCCGGTACACCAATAATCATCGACACCGCAGGGGGGACAGGGCTATCGGCTGTTGCGTTACTGCCTAACTCTGCCGGGCAGATCGAGTATGCTTATGGCGGGGATTTGGCAGGAAACGTATGGAAGTTTGATCTATCGAGCGCCAACTCCGCTGCCTGGGGCCTCGCTTATAAACTGTTCACAGCCCGAGACGCTAACGGCAATACCCAGCCTATCTCAGGCGCGCCAACGCTGGGCCTGAACCCCTTAAAGAACAATGCGGTAATGGTGTATCTGGGAACGGGCAAATATTTTGAGGCGGGAGATAACAATACACCGGCAGCGCCTCGTCATAGTTTCTATGCGCTGGCTGACACCGGCAGTACGATCGAATACAACCAGGCCACGCGGAATACAATCCTGCATCAAAAAGCTATTTCCAATGAATCTACCGCTACCAGACGCGTAATAACAGGCGAGCGAAACGCAAATGGTACATCTGACGTAGATTGGGCGAGTAAGCGAGGCTGGTTTATTGATTTTTCCACCGCGAATGGGGAGCGAGTAATTACTAAACCGTTGCTGGTTTTTGACAGGCTTATTTTCACAACCTTGATTCCCTCCACGCTTCAGTGTGATTATGGTGGAAACGGATGGCTTATGGAGTTGGTGGCGGTAGGTAATCGGAATATTACCCACAGTATCCTCGGGGATTTGGCCAACTCATCATTAGACAATGCTGTACTCGGTGATTTATCTGTTACGACAGGGCCTGGTCCAGACAGAGTCAATATTATCCCGTGCGATATTAAAGGCGATTGCGATCTTATTGAGGGGGTAGCCCCAGCGGGTGCTCGTGGACGCATGTCGTGGCGGCAAGTACGTTAATTGGAGTGGCTATGAAGCAAAAGATAAAAAATAATGGTTTTACGTTGATCGAAGTGATGGTGGTAGTGGCTATCATCGGCATTCTGGCGGGCATCGCATATCCATCGTATATGGAGTCTGTTCGAAAGAGTAACCGGTCTGACGCAAAAGTAGCACTTAACGATACGGCGCAACGATTGCAACGCTGCTTCACAACTTACAATGTATACAATCATGCGAACTGTAACATGGCATCTGGTCTGGATAACGGAGCTAGCATTATGTCTCAGGGTGGTTTTTATAACATTTCAGGCGTTGTTACAGCTACCGACTTTGAATTAACAGCCACTCCAGTAGCGGGTGGCGCACAGGAGAATGACAGGTGCGGTAACCTGACTTTAAACAAAGCGGGTGTGCGTGGAGTAACAAGTGGAACTGCGGAGGCATGTTGGTAGCACGGCTGGGGGAAAATGCTCAATCCTCATCCAGCCCCAACTTCTGCAACCTGTACCGCAACGATCTGAAACTAATCCCTAGCTGCTTCGCAGCTAGGGTTTTATTCCATTTAACCTGCTCCAGCATGTTGCACAAAATATCCTTTTCCACATCCTGCAAATAATCATCCAACGATGGGTATTCCGCGCAACGCGCCGGATAGTCGACTAAGTTGCTGCTTGATGATTTGTGTTGGATCGGATTTATCTTCAGCGACTGTTCACCGTGTAACTGCAGGTCATCAGCTTCGATAACATCGCTGTCACTCAGGGTGAACGCCCGTTCCAGAATATTTTCCAGTTCCCGCACGTTGCCGGGGAATGCGTAAGTGTTTAGCCGTTGCAGCGCTTCGCTCGACAAATGGGGCGCGGGCAGGTTGACGGCTTCGGC
>CAYUVQ010000051.1:0-14148 GCA_964448175.1 uncultured Cellvibrionaceae bacterium
CCCGCTACCCGGTTAATCACAAGGCAGCTCCGCTTAAGTGAACAGCATTGCGGCAGTAGCGGGCTTTTTTTCGGGTAACATCGGCTGATATTACTCAGCAGCGTCTTCCGCAGTAGCAGTAGAACCATTCTCTTCTGCAACAGCTTCCTTGATAGAAAGCTTGATACGGCCACGCTGATCGACATCCAGACATTTAACTTTCACTACCTGGCCTTCTTTCAGATAGTCGCTGACATTAGCAACACGCTCATCAGCGATCTGAGAGATGTGAACCAGGCCGTCTTTACCGGGCAGGAAGTTAACGAATGCACCGAAGTCGACGATACGCACCACAGTACCTTCGTAGATTGCACCGATCTCTGCTTCAGCAACGATGCTCTCGATGCGCAGAATAGCTGCTTTCAGGTTTTCACCATTGTCAGCGTAAATCTTGACGGTGCCGTCATCATCGATATCGATAGATGAACCGGTTTCTTCAGTAATTGCACGGATAGTCGCACCGCCTTTACCGATGATGTCACGGATTTTATCGGGGTGAACTTTGATGGTTTCAAAGCGCGGTGCCGTATCGCTGATGGTAGAGCGTGGCTTGGCAAGGACTTTGTTCATCTCAGCCAGGATGTGCAGACGTGCATGCAATGCCTGCTCAAGAGCGATCTCCATGATTTCTTCGGTGATGCCTTCGATCTTGATATCCATCTGCAGCGCCGTAACACCACTGGTGGTACCCGCTACTTTAAAGTCCATATCACCCAGGTGGTCTTCGTCACCGAGGATGTCGGTCAGAACAGCAAAGCCGTTGTCTTCTTTCACCAGACCCATGGCAATACCGGCAACCGGTGCTTTCAGCGGGACACCAGCGTCCATCAGTGCAAGGCTGGAACCACAGACAGAAGCCATTGAGCTTGAACCGTTGGATTCAGTAATTTCACTCACCACACGCAAGGTGTAAGGGAAGCTTGCCTGATCCGGCAACATGGCAGCAACACCGCGGCGGGCAAGGCGACCGTGGCCGATCTCACGACGACCAGTAGACCCCATACGACCACACTCACCTACCGAGTAAGGTGGGAAGTTGTAATGCAGCATGAAGGGGTCTTTGCGCTCACCTTCGAGTGCATCAATGATCTGTACATCGCGCGCGTTACCCAGGGTTGCAACAACCAGGGCTTGAGTTTCACCACGGGTGAACAGCGCAGAACCGTGTACGCGCGGCAGTACGCCAACTTCCACTTCGATTGGGCGAACTGTTTTGTTGTCGCGACCATCGATACGTGGCTCACCAGCAACGATGCGCGAACGCACGATGTTGGACTCAACACGACCAAACATGTCTTTAACATCGTCAGCAGAAACGCCAGCTTCTTCATTAACCAGTTCAGCGACTGCCTGATTACGCAGTTCTGACAAACGGTCATAACGCTTGGCTTTGTCGGTAATGCGATAAGCAACACCGATAGAATCGGCAAAGTGTTTTTCTACCGCTGCTTTCAGGTCTGCGTTGATGGCCGGAGCCTGCCAATCCCAACGCGCTTTACCTGCGTCACGTGCCAGCTCGGCACATGCCTGGATCACAACCTGCATCTCCTGGTGTGCATACAGCACAGCGCCGAGCATGATGTCTTCCGGCAATTCTTTCGCTTCGGATTCCACCATCAGTACAGCATCTTTAGTACCGGCGACCACCATGTCCAACTCGGACGTTCCGAGTTCTTTGTAGGTGGGGTTCAGCAGATAGCCTTGCTCAGTGGTGTAGCCCACACGTGCGCCGCCAATCGGACCGTTAAACGGAATACCGGAAATTGACAATGCAGCTGAGGTGCCGATCATCGCTGCGATATCTGGATCGTTGACTTTGTCGGTTGACAGAACGGTACAAACAACCTGAACTTCGTTCAGGAAACCTTCCGGGAATAAAGGACGGATGGGACGGTCGATCAGACGAGATGTTAAGGTTTCTTTCTCAGATGGACGGCCTTCGCGCTTGAAGAAGCCGCCCGGAATTTTTCCGGCTGCGTATGCTTTTTCAATGTAATGTACGGACAATGGGAAGAAGTCCTGCCCGGGCGATGCCTCTTTCGCGCCCACAACAGTACATAAAACGGCAGTTTCTCCCATGGTCACCACTACTGCACCTGTTGCCTGGCGAGCGATGCGGCCAGTTTCCAAGGTGACAGTCTGGTTGCCGTATTGAAATTTTTTGATAATCGGATTCACTCTTCTATCCTTTCTTTTGCGTTAACTTTTACGCGCCTGTAATAAAAATATGTCTTTTAAAAAAATACACAGTGATGTCATTGCTCCCTGCCAACGCGATATTTTTAAACCCGAATACCGCTGTCGCTGCTTCCTGCGAACTGGATAAAAATAAAAAAGTGCCCGCATAAAGCGGGCACGGGACAAACTTAACGGCGCAGACCCAATCTTTGAATCAGTGCTGAGTAACGATCAGTGTTTTTGCTCTTCAGGTAATCCAGCAGTTTACGACGCTGGTTAACCATACGGATCAATCCACGACGGGAATGGTGGTCGTGCTTGTGACCAGCAAAGTGGTCTTGCAGCTTGTTGATGTTTACCGTCAACAGAGCCACTTGCACTTCCGGCGAACCGGTATCACCTTCAGCTTGTTGATACTCTTTTACTACAGCAGCTTTTTCAGCAGCACTCAGTGCCATGATGTTTTCCTCAATTTAATATGCGACAAAAAATTACAGCCGCACCCGTGCATATTTACAGGTGGGCTATGGCATCAGAGATAAGATTTATCCTGACACCTCTCGTTTGTCCTCACGACATCGTCAGGACAAATTCCACACCAACCGCATCAAGCTGAACGGTTGGCAATAATTCGTTTCGGCGCTACACGGCCATCTTCAGTCAGCTCGCCCAGCCCCAGAAACCGGGCTGGCTGCTCTGCAGAAGCAGATAAAAAGACGCGTACAATATCACCTTGATCCCCTATGCGATAGACCTGCGGATCCATCACCGGGTTGCCCTGGCGGAAGTAAAAACCGCTTTGTTCGGGTAGCTCCAGAGCAGGCAAACTGGCTACCGGGGAATCCGGCGACAGCAACAGCGCATCCAAGGCGGAGTATCCGCCCTGCTCATATGCACTTTCCAATGTCTCAAGCGTGACGGTGCGCGCCTCATCAAATGCTCCGGCTCCCGAGCGATGCAATGTTTTTACATGGGCACCACAGCCCAAAGCTGCTCCCAGATCCTCAGCGATGGAGCGGATATAGGTGCCCTTGCTGCATTGCACATCGACATCAACTTCTGCTGCCGGGCCGGGCCTGAAATCAAGCACGGTCAGGGCGAAAACCGTTACCTGACGCGGCTTGCGCTCTATTTCGACGCCCTGACGGGCCATCTTATACAGCGGCTGCCCCTCATGCTTAAGCGCTGAATACATGGAGGGCACCTGCTGAATCTCGCCAACAAACGCCTGCAAGGCCTGCTCGACCTGCGCTCGACTGATACCTTCCGTCGATACCTCTTCAAGCACTTCACCATCAGCATCGCTGGTGGCGGTACGCACACCCAGGCGAAAGGTGCTGCGATAGCGCTTATCTGCGTCCAGTAAAAACTGGGAGAACTTGGTCGCCTCTCCAAAGCATAGCGGCAACACCCCGGTAGCTAAAGGATCGAGGCTGCCGGTATGGCCGGCTTTTTCCGCAAAATATAACCGCTTGGCAATTTGTAATGCCCGGTTGGATGTCATGCCTGTGGGTTTATGCAACAGCAGCACGCCGTCTACGGGACGACCCTTTCGACGCGCCATTATTTATCACCGGCCTCATCATTATTTTCCGCCGCACTATCATCATCCTGATGATGCTCACGATCCTTGGCAATAGCCCGATCAATGAGAAAGGAAAGCTCCTGGCCACGAATCGCCGACTTGTCAAAGATGAACTGCAGCTTTGGTACGGTCCGCATGCTCAGCTCTTTAGCCAGAAAAGTGCGCAGAAAACCTGCGGCCTTGTTCAACACCGCCGCTGCTTCCTGACTGGCGGCCTCATCCTGCATACCAACAAATGTGACGTAAACCTTGGCGTACGCCATATCGCGGGAGACGGTAACGTCATTAATGTTGACCATTCCCACTCTGGGGTCGCGAATTTCCTGCGGGATCAACTGCCCCAGCAACCGCTGGATTGCGTCCGACACACGGTCCGAGCGCGTAAATTCTCTAGGCATAGCCTTTAACCTCCCACCTGCCAATTCCTACGCCAATACGTGGACGGCAAAAATAACAACGCCCCGAACACCGGTGTTGGCTGTTCGGGGCGGACGCAGGCAATCAGCAATTACAGCTGACGCGCCACTTCTTTAACTTCGTAGACTTCGATCTGATCACCGACTTTAACGTCATAGTTCTTCACGCCGATGCCACATTCCATCCCGTTACGCACTTCGTTGACGTCATCTTTAAAGCGGCGCAGGGATTCAAGCTCGCCTTCAAAGATCACCACATTGTCGCGCAATACGCGGATGGGTTTGCTGCGGTAGACCGTACCTTCGACCACCATACAGCCAGCCACCTGACCGAACTTGGGCGATGTGAAGACTTCACGCACATTGGCGATACCAACGATAGTCTCGACACGCTCCGGGTCCAGCATACCGCTGAGGGCCGCCTTGATCTCGTCCAGCAACTGATAAATGATGCTGTAGTAGCGGATGTCCACACCTTCTGTTTCCGCAACGCGACGAGTCGCAGCATCTGCCCGCACGTTGAAGCCGACGATGATCGAGCCAGTCGTCAAAGCGAGGTTCACATCGTTTTCGGTAATACCGCCAACACCGGAAGACACGACGTTGACCTGTACTTCTTCGTTACCGATCTCAGCCAGCGATGACAGGATCGCTTCCAGAGAACCGCGCACATCCGCTTTGACCACAACCGATAGAGTCTTCTTCTGGCCAGCATCCATTCCCGCGAACATATTTTCGAGCTTGGACGCCTGCTGACGGGCCAGTTTGTCTTTACGTTCTTTCTCGGCACGGAACTGGGCGACTTCACGCGCTTTGCGCTCATCTGTCAGGACGACAAAATCGTCACCGGCGCTGGGCGCAGTATCAAGACCCAGAATCTCTACCGGGGTAGATGGACCGGCTTCTTTCACCTGCTGTCCACGCTCATTGCTCATCGCTCGCACGCGACCATAACTCTGGCCTGCCAGCACGAGGTCGCTGTGCTTCAGCGTGCCCTGCTGGATCAGCAGAGTAGCTACCACACCACGGCCCTTTTCCATACGGGACTCAATAACAACTCCTTTAGCGGCTGCGTCGACAACGGAGGTAAGCTCAAGAACTTCCGCCTGCAGCGAAACTGCTTCCAGCAACTCGTCAATACCTTGTCCGGTGTGGGCAGACACTTCCAAGAACTGCGTATCACCACCCCATGCTTCCGGAATCACCCCTTTTGCTACCAGCTCGTTCTTGACGCGATCCGGGTCAGCGGTGGGCTTATCACATTTGTTGATCGCCACGACAATGGGTACTTCCGCTGCACGGGCGTGCATGATGGCTTCTTCTGTCTGCGGCATGACGCCATCGTCAGCAGCTACCACCAGAATGACCACATCAGTTGCCTTGGCACCGCGGGCGCGCATGGCCGTAAACGCGGCGTGACCGGGGGTGTCGAGGAAGGTAATTTCGCCACGACTTGTCGTTACCCGATAAGCACCGATGTGCTGGGTGATACCACCAGCCTCTCCGGCTGCCACTTTAGCTTCGCGGATGTAATCCAGCAGCGAGGTTTTACCATGGTCAACGTGACCCATGACGGTAACAACCGGTGCACGAGGCAGCTGCTCGCCTTCTGTCTCAAGAGATTTTTCCAATGCGTGTTCGATATCGTTCTCACTGACCAGGTTAGCCTGGTGCCCCATTTCTTCCACGATTATTACAGCAGTATCCTGGTCGATAGCTTCGTTCATGGAGGCCATAACACCCATCTTCATCAGACGTTTGATCAGCTCTCCAACCTTTACTGTAAGGCGCTGGGCCAATTCGGAAACCAGGATAGTTTCAGGAATATCCACCTGGTGCACGATCTTGGTGGTTGGCTTTTTAAAGGCATGCTTGTTGGACGCTTTATGGTTCGCCCGCATACTGCGACGGCGCGCCAACAGCTCCATGTCTTCACCATCATCACCCACCAGCTCCAGCAAGTCGACCTTAACACCTTTCTTGGGCGCAGCGACTTTCTTGGTTGCCTTACCAGCACGCTTACGGTGCTTGTCTTCTTCATCAAAATCTTCTTCGCGACGACCTTCACGTTTACGGCCATGCTTTTCATCACGGTCACCTGCCGGCGCCGCTGTTGTCGCACCGGCTGCTGGCTTGGGACGGGCAGGACGAGCAGCATCTTCGGCAGTTTTAGCGGCAGGCTTAGCTTCCTGAGCACGCGCTTCCTGCTCTTGACGCTTGGCCTCTTCACGGGCTGCAGCCTCGGCTTTACGCTGGGCTTCCTCAGCCATACGACGCTCCTGAGCAGCGCGACGCTTTTCTTCAATACCATCAGTGAAAGATGAACGCACCACTTCTGGTTCTGCCGGGGCTTCCGCCGGCACTTCTGCCACTGGCGCGTCTTCTACCACTTCTGGCTCTGGTTCCGGAGCCGGTGTCGGCTCTGGCACTGGCGTCTCGACGACGGGCTGTGCTTGAGTGTCCTGCACCTGCGGCGCTTCGGTTTCCTGAGCGACAACTTCCTGCTCTACAACAGGTTGCTCTTCAGTCTCTTCACGCTTCACATAGGTACGCTTCTTCCGCACCTCAACATTTACTGTTTTACGCGCACTGCCTGACCCCATCTTCAACGTGGTGGTCGTTTTGCGCTGCAGGGTGATTTTCTTTGGCTCACCACTGGCTTCGCCATGGCTGGTCTTCAGAAAGTCCAGCAACTTCTGCTTCTCTTCATCAGAAACTACCGCATCCGCGGTTTTTTGTTTCAGTCCGGCTTCCTGCATTTGTTTCAGCAGTCGCTCAACCGGTGCACCCACAGATTTGGCGAGTTCGCTTACTGTTACTTCTGCCATTGCTTTTCCTCAGTCTTGTTCATTGCCCACGACAATTCATACTTTGGCAGCAATCATGCAAACCAAGGCTCGCGGGCTTTCATAATCAGTGCAGCTGCACGGGTTTCGTCCATGCCGTCGATGCCCAACAGATCATCGATGGCTTGCTCGGCCAAATCTTCCATCGTCACAATACCGCGACGCGCCAGAGTCGCTGCCAATGCGTCGTCCATACCATCCATACCCAGTAAATCTTCTGCTGGAGCCGCGCCTTCCAGACGCTCTTCCGATGCCAGCGCCTGAGTCAGGAGCGCATCTTTGGCCCGTGCACGCAATTCTTCAGCGATGTCTTCATCGAAACCGTCGATTGACAGCATTTCTTCCAGCGGCACGTAGGCGACTTCTTCCAGTGTGGTGAAACCTTCTTCCACAAGAACGGAAGCGATGTCTTCATCTACATCCAATGCGCTCATGAATACCTGGATGTAGCTGCCAGACTCTGCCTGTTGTTTGGCTTGCCATTCCGGCACGCTCATGACGTTGATGTCCCAGCCAGTCAGCTCACATGCCAGACGCACGTTTTGACCGCCGCGACCGATGGCCATTGCAAGATTATCTTCGCTTACTGCGACATCCATGGAGCCGGCATCTTCGTCAACCACAATGGATTCAATTTCCGCAGGTGACATGGCGTTGATAACAAATTGCGCCGGATTATCGTCCCACAGCACGATATCAACGCGCTCATTACCCAGTTCATTGGAGACTGCCTGGACGCGCGAACCACGCATACCGACGCAGGCACCCACCGGGTCGATACGACCATCGTTGGTTTTAACAGCAATCTTGGCGCGTGAGCCAGGATCGCGGGCAGCGCCTTTGATCTCGATAACTTCTTCGGCAATTTCCGGCACTTCAATTTTGAATAACTCAATCAACATCTGGGGGCAGGAGCGGCTCAGGAATAATTGCGGACCGCGCGCTTCAGTGCGCACATCCAGCAGCAGTGCACGAATCCGATCACCGACACGGAAAATTTCGCGACCGACCAGTTGATCACGCGGCAATAAACCTTCCGCGTTGTTACCCAGGTCCACGATGATGCTGTCACGGGTAACTTTCTTGACCGTACCACTGATCAAATCACCCATACGATCACGGTATTCTTCCACCATCTGCGCACGCTCAGCTTCACGTACTTTCTGGACGATGACTTGTTTCGCGGTTTGCGCCGCGATACGACCGAACTCAACGTTTTCAATTTTCTCACGATAGGTATCACCCGCTTTCAGTGAGGTATCTTTTTCGTGAGCTTCTTCCAGCGTGAACTGAGTTCCCAGTTCTGCAACCACATCATCAGCAACGACATCCCAGGTGCGGAAAGTTTCATAATCGCCGGTAGCGCGATTGATGATGACATCAATGGTGGAGTCTTCATCAAAACGTTTTTTGGTGGCAGTAGCCAGCGCGGTTTCAATGGCTTCGAAGATTAATTCCTTGTCGACACCTTTCTCATTGGAAACTGCATCAGCGACCAGCAAAATTTCTTTGTTCATCTCTTTGCCTCTGTTAACTCCTCAACCCGACACCGCAAACCACTGCGCCGGCAACGTGGAACTCTGGTAGTGCGCACGTGATTTTCACTGCGCACCCATTTCATTTGATTTAAATCGAAAAAAATTGCCGATACCGTTAATCAAAGCGAGGAATAATGTTCGCTTTATCAATGGCATCCACACTCAATAAATATTCTTTGTCATCAACTGCAATGCGCACCTCATCGCCCTCTACCGCCAGAATCGTGCCCTTGAATTTGCGGCGACCATCACGGGCCAGGCGCAGGCGGATATTGATCTGCTCGCCAATGTAACGTGCATACTGCTCAAGCGTGTATAAAGGACGATCCATGCCGGGGGAGGACACTTCAAGGGTGTACTCGCTGTCAATCGGATCTTCTACATCCATCACACTGCTGACCTGACGACTGACTTTTTCGCAGTCTTCCAACGACACACCCTCTTCGCGATCTATATAGATTCGTACCGTGGTGTATCGCCCCTGGGTCAAATATTCCAGCCCCCATAGCTCGCACCCTAGGGATGCAGCTACCGGAGCAATCAATGCGTGTAACTGTTCTTGTTTGGACGCCATGACAACACCTTTCTGTGCTCAGCAAGCGAAAGCCCACAAATAAAAAATGGGCTCAAGGCCCATTCGCAATAACTTCGCAACACTACAGGCCTCTGTAGTTGGGGGCGACCCCCTGTGACAAAAAAGCAAATACAAAAAAGCCCCATAAAGGGGCTTTTCGATGACAGACAGCTTCTGCGGCTGCCTGTTTAATCTGATACGAGGCTAACTGGAGAAGAAGCCTGCGTCGGTTTTGCCGCTTATATCAAGCCACAAAACATAAAGCTGGTTGCGGGGGCTGGATTTGAACCAACGACCTTCGGGTTATGAGCCCGACGAGCTACCAAGCTGCTCCACCCCGCGTCCTCAACTCACTGGACTCTGTCCAAGTGAGGCCGCGAATTATAGGGATGCATCTCACATCGGTCAAGGGAAAAGTCCAACTAAATCACGAATCTATACCACACCGTGCAGCCAGGCGATGGCGTAGCTGAATATGCTCAAGCCAGTTAGCACTAAAAGAATAACCCCGAGCAGCAACCAGACCCGAAACGGCCCCCGCTCCACACTGTTAACGCCACGGGAAATAAAATCGTCCACCCGCGCCTGATCTTCTGGCGATAGCTTGCTTGCCATATCACAACCTCAATCTGTGGGAAGTGCGCAAAACTCTAGGGGATCATGAGAGACGGCGCAAGGGAGACGCGATTTTTATACCTGGCGGTCGAGGAAGGTGCCGATAGCCGGCGCGGTGTTATTAATGCCTATTTCCAGTAAACGGCGATTGATATCAACGGTACGGCGGCTCGATTCAGCCACCATTGCCGCCCGGGCGCTGCGCTGTTGTTCCGTCCGCTCTTCCGCAGCCTGGCGGGCCTCATTATCTTTTTCTTTGCGCGCCTCTTCGACTTTGCGCTCCTCAGCACGCGCTTCTTGTTCGGAGCGAGCCTGCTCGCTTTCAAGCACTTGCTCCTGCCGCAACTCAGCGCGCGCTTCCGCTTCCATCAACGCCGCCTCGGCAGCGACCCGACGATCCTGGGCGGAAGGTTCAGCCGGCGCATTGGCGGCCCGGCGAATCTGCTGCGCTTTGATGATAGTCGCTTCGGGATCTCCAGCAACAGGACTGGTACTGATACTGACTTCGCCGCCTACGGCATAACTGACACCATCGGGACCACGCACGAATTCGTACACAGGGCTCCCCGCGTATCTGCCACCGACGGCCGCGTGAGCCTGTTCATGGCTCCGCACCTCACGATCCCGGGCCGCAAGCTCACGAATCTCCTCTTGCTCCTGCTCTAAACGCGCCGCTTTGGCATCGACAGGCCGCCGCTGACCGCGCCCCTGCCGAGCATCATCGCCGCTATCTCGTCCCTCGCGCAGACGTTGCTGCTCTCCCACCTCGCTCGGCCGCTCATCGGGGGAGCGGCGATTCTCACCGCGGGCGGAATCGGCCGATTGCTCAAGCGCTTTGAAATTCGAGGATTTAAGATCGACCCCCTCCTCACTCACCACCTGACGCCCCAGTGGTGCGAAGGGTGCAATGGCATTGGCAAAGTTGGAGGGGATATGAGTAATCATGAAGACAGCCCGTCAGTCAGGCCTTGATATCAAGCAAAGTGCCGAGCGCCTCGTCCGCAGCCCGCACCACCTTTGCAGAACTATCGAACAACTGTGTCTGCAACTGGAGGTTGATCAAGGGCTCAACCACATCCTTGACTTCGGGGACGCCAGCAGCAACTTCAGCAATATGGGAGGCCGAGCGGGTCATCTCCGCCTGGCTGTTCTGCATCCCGATCAACCCTTGAGTAATGACTGAACCGATTTGCATGGCAGCTCCTGAAGCATCAGCACGACCTGTGCCGTCATAGAAAGAGAAAGATAGCGCCATTCTACGCTTCGCTTTGCCTGAAAAACAACCAGCTTTGCCGCTTTTGAAGCGTTTCGTAAGACAAGTTAGGCGCAAAAGATCGTTTTATATAACAAGCTGGAATCTGCGACCCGACCCGACCGAGACTGAGACCCTGAGCCTGAGCCTGAACCTGAACCTGAACCTGAACCTGAACCTGAATCTGAGCCCGAACCTGAGCCTGAAACCTGAAAGCCCGGTACCGGTGAGCCTAAAAGATCGACGCAGCAGCCTCCCCTGAAAAGATCTCGCTCAACATCGCGGGCGAAGCATTGGCCCCGAGGTAGGGCACCACACCCAGACAGGGTGCTGCAAGCCGCTGCTGCAGGGACAGGATATTTTCCTGCTGACACGGCATCTCCGAGTCAATGACATTGGCGATCCAGCCGGCCAGCGGCAAACCATCCCGGGCGATTGCTTCGGCAGTCAGCATGGCGTGATTGATACAGCCCAGCCGAATCCCCACGACCAATATCACCGGCAGCTGCAAGACACGCGCAAGGTCCGCCAAGGTTTCGGCAGCATTTAAGGGAACGCGCCAGCCACCTGCACCTTCCACCAAGGTGAAATCAGCCTGATTTAGCACGCCGCGGCAAAATCCAGCGAGCCGATCGACTGATAGCACCCGGCGCGCTTGCTGCGCCGCGATGTGCGGTGCAATTGCCGGCTCCAGGGCGATGGGGTTGATTTGTTCGTAGACCAAGGGCTGGGTAATCACCGATTGCAGCAATACCGCGTCCTCGTTGCGCAACCCCTCGGGCGTAGTTTCGCAACCTGCCGCTACCGGTTTTAACGCGGCGGTAGACAAGCCGCGTGCTTTTGCCGCCAGCAACAGCCCCGCCGATATAAACGTTTTCCCTACACCGGTATCGGTGCCAGTGACAAAATAAGTTTTTTTATTCATGGTTTCTGATTGCTGTTAAAGGTGAGCCAGACCAGGACACGCCCGGTTGTTTTACTGCGGCGCCTGTACGAGTGCATAAAAAATCTCGTAGCTTGCCGGTAGATAATCATCGCGCCGAAATTGCTCGTACGCCTCTTTAAACGTCGCGACTTTATTGCGACCAGTTAAACCTTCCGGCTTGCCCGTATTTACGTTGTGTGCGCCCAAGGCTTTTAATTCCCGGGTTAAATCCACCAGCCGCGTATAACGCAGCTCCCGCTGCTCGACCTGCCAGTCCGCCAGCGCCAGATCAGCCGCTTCAATTGAAGCCTGTATACGTGCAGCGGAGTCAAATCGGTTGACGTGGACATAACCATCAACCTGTTGCCACGCGTAGCGCAGCTCGTGCAGGGTGCCCGGTCCGAGCGTCGCCACCGCTGCAAGTCCGCCCGGTTTTAAGACGCGGCGGATTTCAGCAAACAAACGCTCAGGGTTTGAACACCATTGAATCGCGAGACTGGAAAAGATCAGTTCTACACTGGCATCCGCCAAGGGTAAGTATTCAGCATCACCGCATAACCAGGTGGCTATCCCGCCATGAGCGCTACGGGCGAAATCCAGCATGCCGCGCGCGATGTCAAAACCGATAATCTCCGCCGCTGGATATTGCTGCCGCAGCCGCTGCGTGAAAAAACCCGTGCCACACCCCAGATCAACAATCTGTTGCGGTGCAGGATTACCCGGTATTTGCTGCAGCAAATGATCGCCGACGTCACGCTGCAGCCTGGCTACGGCATCATAAGTAGCCGCGGCACGGCTGAACGATTGCGCAACTTTGCGCTTGTCCAAGGGAATCGCCACTTGGAGCAAGAAGTTATTGATCAACTGCGTCACGCGCTGCGGCTGACTCCAGTGCAGCGCGTGCGCGGTCTGTGGTAAGACTTCAATCTGCTGCTGGTTGTTGAGCTCACGTAATGCAGGTGCAGCCGCCGCCGGCACCAGCGCATCGGCTTCGGCCAGGATATGCAATCCCGGCTGCATCAGTTGTGCGAAGGCCGCACGATTATCCAGCTGTGCCAATAAGGCTAAAGCATAGCTCCAGGACTCATTGGGAACGGCAGTGATTCCGCGCATGCTTTTCAGTAGTGCACGTTCCTGTGCATCGCCCTGAGCCACCAACCCGGTGAACATTTTTAATGTTCGGCTCGGATCCACCGCAAACTGTTGATTGAAATTGCGATTAATGGCGTGAGGCATGGCCGCCGGATAATCGGTGGAAGCGACAAACCGGGCATTGGTCGCCAAGGTAATCACCTTGGAAATTTTATGCGGTAAACGACTTGCTAACGCCACGGCGAGCATCCCGCCGAGGGACCAGCCCATCAATATGGCGCGTTCCGGTAAATGCTGTTCCAGCAATTCCAATACCTGAGCCAAGTCCCCAAAGCGCGTGGCGCTGCTCTCACCAAAACCGGGTAGATCAATCGCGTATACATCGCCGGTTCGCTGCAGATCCTGCAACAGCGGTTGCCAGGTGCGGCTGTCGCACCCCCAGCCGTGCAACAACACGAGCGGCTCACGTTGCGCAGGGGTAGCCGTGGCGGGAAAGTGATGCACGGCGAGTGGCGCTGTTGCACCGTGTGAAAGCACGGGAATCACGGGCGTACCTTACGGTTAATGTCATGAAGGGCGTCGAGCAGCGCGTCAACCTGCGCCAATGAATGCTCCGCGCTGAGCGTGATACGCAGACGCGAACCGCCAGCAGGAACGGTGGGCGGCCGAATGGCGACAACCAGAAATCCGCGCGCCGCAAGTTGTTCAGAGAAGGCCAGTGCCCGTGACTCATCCCCCAGAATTACCGGCTGGATCGGCGAGGAAGAATCGAGCAGTTGCAAGCCTATGTTTACCGCACCCGCACGAAAACGGGCAATGAGTTGCTGTAAATGTTCTCGCCGCCAAGTCTCGCGCTGCAACAACTGAAGACTCGTGCGAGTGGCGGCGGCCACCGCTGGTGGCATTGCAGTGGTGTAGATGTAAGGGCGGGCAAATTGAATAAGCGTTTCGATCAGAGTCTCACTGCCGGCGATAAACGCACCGAAGGTGCCGAAGGCTTTACCCAGTGTCCCCATCAAAATTGGCAACTGCATCTGCGTCAAGCCAAAATGTTCGGCGCTGCCGCCGCCCTGCTGACCAAAGCAACC
>CAYUVQ010000051.1:14248-15923 GCA_964448175.1 uncultured Cellvibrionaceae bacterium
ACCGCATCGCCTTGCCCGACCAATGCCGTGATGGCTCCAAGATTGGCCATATAGCCGGTAGAAAACAACAAAGCGCGATCACGTCCGCAAAAGGCCGCGAGCTCTTCTTCAAGTGCGTGATGCTCAGCGGAATGACCATTCACCAGATGAGACGCACCACTGCCCACACCGTAGATTCCCGCTGCGGCCTGCAAACTTTCTATTACCGCAGGGTGATTGGCGAGGCCGAGATAATCATTACTGCAAAATGCCAGGTAAGACTTACCGTCAACTGTCAACGTGGGGGATTGCGGTGTTTCCAGCACACGCCGATGGCGATAACGATGAACGGCGCTGCGCTCGGAAAGGGCCGGCGCGAGAATGCGTTCGAGTGAATTGTCCACAGGCAAATCTCTTCACACCAAACTATTTCGCGGCGTTGTAAAAATAAGAATCGAGCTGCGCTTCCTGCAACTGGCCGATGACCGCCGCTTCCTGTTCAGCTTCGTCTTCATGAACTTCGTAAGCTTCCGGCGTAATACCAAGACGCTTGAACAGTTGCATATCTTTGCTGGCTTCCGGATTTGGGGTAGTCAGCAGTTTTTCACCGTAGAAGATGGAGTTGGCACCGGCAAGGAAGGCCATGGCCTGCATTTGCTCGTTCATCTGTTCACGACCGGCCGATAAACGAACGTGGGACTTAGGCATCAGGATACGGGCCACGGCGATAGTGCGGATGAAATCAAAGGGATCGAGATCGGTCTGATCCGCCAGGGGTGTACCTTCGACTTTAACCAGCATATTCACCGGCACTGATTCCGGGTGTTCCGGCATGGTCGCCAGCTGCACCAGCAAACCTGCGCGATCACCCTCTTCTTCACCCATACCAACAATGCCGCCGCAGCAAACCTTCATGCCGGCTTTGCGCACATTGGCCAGGGTTTCCAGACGATCCTGATAAGTACGGGTAGTGATGATCTCTCCGTAATATTCGGGGGAGGTATCAAGGTTGTGGTTGTAGTAATCAAGACCGGCGGCTGCCAGCTCCTGCGCCTGATTCTCATCAAGCATACCCAGGGTCATACAGGTCTCCAGCCCCAGCGACTTAACACCTTTTACCATGCTAGTAACGTAAGGCATGTCTTTGCCTTTAGGGGAACGCCAGGCCGCGCCCATGCAGAAGCGAGTAGCGCCACTGGCCTTGGCCGCCTTGGCTTCCTCAATAACCTTTTCCACCGCCATGAGCTTTTCGCGCTCCAGGCCCGTGTCATAGCGAGCTGACTGAGGACAATATGCACAGTCTTCCGGGCAGGCGCCGGTCTTGATCGAACAGAGCGTACTGACCTGCACCTCATTGGGATTGAAGAACGCGCGGTGAACGGTCTGGGCCTGGTACATCAGGTCGCTGAACGGCAATTCAAATAATGCTTTGACCTCTGCGCGGGTCCAATCGTGGCGAATCAGGGGATGGCTGGTGGCATTCATAGGAGATGATCACGAAGGTTGGCTGGCATGGCGCCAGGTTGAAATTGGTTCTATCTTAGCGGGGCGATGAAAGCTGTCAACCTGAAAGTGAAATGGGGTTAACAACTCCCCATTACTTGGCAAGCCTGGTGAGTAGCGGTAGATTCCGAAAACTCGATCAGGCGCTGCCCCAGACCACTTTTGGTGGCGCTAAAGCAGGAAGCGGATCGCG
>CAYUVQ010000051.1:16023-22460 GCA_964448175.1 uncultured Cellvibrionaceae bacterium
AAGGACAAGGACAAGGACGATGAAACGGATATTTCGGCAAATACACCAGCACACTGTGCAGCTTTTTAACCTGCTCACACCCACCACCTGCCTGTTATGCGGCTGCGCCATGCGCGGCGATCTGCTTTGTGCCGCCTGCGAGCTGGCCCTTCCGCACCTGCCGATCGGTGGGCAGTGTTGCCAGCAATGCGCCTTGCCGTTGAAGACGTCGGCGGACTACTGCGGCCAATGCCTCCATAAGCCACCCGCGTTTTCACGCACGATAATCCCGTTCCGTTATGAATACCCTTTGGATTACCTGATCCACAGCTTCAAGTACCGCCGTCAGCTTACGGCGGGGCGGGTTCTGGGACGAGCCCTGGAGAATTGCCTGCAACATACCTACAGTGAGCAGGACTGGCCTATCCCCGATCTGATTATTCCCGTGCCGCTGCACTGGCGCCGCCGCTGGCTGCGAGGATTCAATCAGACAGAGATCATCGGCCACCACCTCAGTCGCCAGCTGGGCATCCCGTTGTATTCCCACTTGTGCCGCCGCACGCGGCATACTCCCACCCAAAAAGGGCTCAGCCGCACCGCGCGGCAGAAAAATCTGCGGCAGCTATTTCGGGTAGCACGCAAAGGGCGTCCGATTATCGAAGGGAAGACGGTTGTGCTGCTGGATGATGTCGTAACAACCACCGCCACGACTCGTGAAATCAGCCGCTTATTGATTCAGCAGGGAGCACGAGATGTCCATGTGTGGGCGCTGGCACGTACACCGGATTTCACACCCGATTAGTGTCCCGCGCTCGGTCTGCGCCCGTTTTCTGTTGCTGTTCACAGATCACCGCGCACACTTCGCAATACAACAGCATCAGTACCACTCACGGCGTGATAACCGCTTCGCGCTCGGCCTTGCGCAGCAGACGGGCCAACTCCTTCCACATCTCCTGATAAGCCAGCGCCGCGCGGCCGTGGCTGGTGTAACTGGTGAGGGGTGCCTGCCGCAGCGCCATCTGCTCCACCGCCGAATTCATGGGAATCCAGCCTTTAAGCATGGGAACCGGCATTTTTTTCAGATTCTCTACCGCCTGCCGGTGCAGGTTGCGGCGTAAATCAACTTGATTAAAGAAACCCACGATGTTTTTAGGACGGTTTTTCTTCTCGTTGAAGAACGTAAGCACCTGTTCCATAGCGCGGATGGACAGGGGGCTCGGGATCATAGGAATGAGCACAATATCCACTTCACTTAACAGCTGCTCCATGGCCGGCGAGAGAGACGGCGCACAGTCATAGATAAGGATGTCGTTTTTCTCGGCAAGAGGCTTGATGAGGTTCTTCAGCCAGCGATTACCGCTTTGGCCTTCAAACTCCTTCTCCATCTTGCGCAAACTGAGGTCCGCAGGAATCACGCTCAACCCCGGAAAGGGTGTAGCAACGTCCAGATCAGCCACGGCTTTGCCCTTGCTAAAGACTTTGATTGCGCGGGATTTGCTGTTTTCCTGCTGGCACAGCCAGGTGGCAGCGGCCTGGGGATCAAGATCCCAGAGCACCGTATTTTTGCCAGCGGCGGCAGCCATATAGGCCATGTTCACGGCAGTGGTGGTCTTACCCACACCACCTTTGAGGTTGTAAAACGCAATGGTAATCATAGGAACTCTCGCTGATCAGGAGAACCTTCCGCTGGCTCTTTTGTAGCTCAAGGCGCGCTTCATGGTTTTCTTATAGCCTTTGCCTGCCCGGGATGGAAGCTTTTGGCGGTTGAAGAGGCGTGCCCTGCCCCCGCAATGCGCCCTGCTCCACAAAATTTATCTCCGTTTATCTATCGGCGCAGTCGCCGCCCAGT
The DNA here is from genome assembly GCA_964448175.1 of uncultured Cellvibrionaceae bacterium. Lineage (GTDB taxonomy): Bacteria > Pseudomonadota > Gammaproteobacteria > Pseudomonadales > Cellvibrionaceae > Cellvibrio. The sequence continues at coordinate 17,852 of CAYUVQ010000051.1, forward strand.
TTTCTCTTCACTCCACGACACATGCCAGCTTCAACGGCCAGCGGCTTTGATCCGCGACCCTTACTAATACACAAACCTCCCCGTTACGCATCAGGATAAATTGCTCGCCGGGGCCGGAAAGGTCATTGCCCATCACCAGCCCCTGCTCAAGATGACGATGCTGCTTGCGCTCGATCACCAGTCGGCTGCTGGCACTGAGCACATCGTCCGCCAACATCACCGGCACCCCAAGGGCTTTTTCCACCACTTTCTGGACCTGCTCCCGGCTCGATGCTGACGGCTCCGCCAAGCGGGCGGGGCGGTCAGCCTGAGGATCTTGCGCCGGCGTAGCGCAGGCAACCAGCAACAGAATGGCACAACACAGGGCTACGAGCTTTGCGCGCATCATGGCCTGCGCTCCTCATTCGTCGGCAGCAGCAGGGTGTTGCGCAATGATTCTGGCTTGAAGATCTCGCCATCTGCCACTGGTCGCCCTTGTTTTTGCATTCCCACGCGGACCGCTGTCGGGCACGAACCCGTTTCGTGATAGACCAAAGCAGCCGCCAGGCGAGCCTCTTCCGGGTCACCCAGTTGATGCAGGTAGTCATCGGCCACCAGACACCCGGGAACACGGGCGGGGTCCGCCGGATCATTGCCGGGCCGGAAGCCATCGGGATACTCCCCAAAACCCTTGGCATTGGCTCCGGTGAATTGCACGGTGAAGTAGGTAGTGCCGCAGTTATCCTCCGGGTAGAAGCCGTAGGGCTTACCGCAGGTGGCAGCACCGATCTGGACAACCTCCACATTCACGCCCCGCAGACCATTGATAATCGCTTCGCTGGCCGAGCAGGTGTTGGATCCGGTGAGAATATAAACCCGCTTGAGGTTAAGACTGGGCAGAGGCTGCCCTGCCGCCGTCGAGAAGCCCAGGGTGTAATCGAGAAAGGGGATCGGCGAAAGTGGCTGGCCCGTCACCGGGTTGTGGGTAGGATGCTTATCATTAAAACGCGTTTGATAGAACGTTCGTCCCGCCGTCTGTGTGTCTCCGGCGATCATATAAGCTAACTGACTCCCAATGGCCAGCAGGCCGCCGCCGTTGTAACGGAGATCCAGTACCAGCTGGGTCGCCCCCGCAGAACTGAGGTGATCAACCGCATCCCGCAAAAGAGATTCGGCGGTAGCAATGTGGTCGTTGAACAGCATGTAGCCGATCTGCTCGCCCGATGCGGCTTCCAACAGGCGAACTTGCTGCACCGGCGTTGAGGTGACCGTTGTCGCTGTCAGCGTGACGGTTCGAGTCGTGGTGGACCCGATATCACGTACCACCAGGGTGGCGCTTTGTCCCGGTTCTGCCGGAAACAGTGCTCGGTTCAACATGTCTACGCCCTCCTGGCTGTTGTCGTACACAGCATCTACGCCATTGACTTCAAGCACCAGTGCACCGCGGGCCAGCTCTATGCCTGGTGCTGTGGCGGGGGAATTGGGTTCGGTATAGGCCACGCGAATTTCCCGTGGCGGGAATCCCCCAATAAGCGCCCAGGTTAAGCCATAGCCGACGGATACCCCCGAACCTGATTGAGCTTGCCAGGCCGCTGTGTCTTCAGCGAAATGAAATTGATCTTTGAAAGTCCCTGCCGGGGTTCTCTCGAACGTCCGCAATAGCGAGAAATAGCCGAGCGGGTCATCATAATCAGCTGGACTACGATCAATAATTTCGTCGTACCAAAGGTAGGTTTCATTGCTCCAGGAGCGCAGCCAGTGATTTTCGGTGAGGGTGCTGCCAGCGCGGTCCGGGTATGCCTTACCGTTGTAGGGGGCTATGCCACTGCGCGGCGCTTCACAACGATCCTTGAACTTGGCGGACGGTTCGAACTCACCCGGATTCCAGGCAAGATCACTGTCTAACAGCGGTAGTCGGCCACTGTCATTATCGCTCCCCCCGCCACCGCCTCCACAAGCCGTCATACCAGTAATCAACAGTAATGTTACGAGCTGTCGCGCGACCAGATTAAAACGCAGTGGGTAGACATTAATCACACGGGTTCCCTCTGTTATTGATTATCTCCGCAGGCATCAGCGTCTCGAAGTTGCCTGTATTAAAGGTTCCGCTCGGCCGATTGGTCAGGCACACTGTCCGGCCGCGCGGGTCCAAGATCCAGCGTAGGATATTTATTCACAAACTTCCATGCGTTAATGACGCATCTGCAGTGCACAGTAGGCCCCACATGAACGAGTCAATCACCACCATCGCGCGCCATCCATACGAAGCACTCAGTCCAGATCTGGTGCTCGACGCGGTGGAGAGCTGTGGTTACCTGAGCGATGCTCGGGTGCTGGCGCTGAACAGTTATGAAAACCGGGTTTACCAGGTGGGCATTGAAGACGGTGCACCGCTGATCGCCAAGTTTTATCGGCCCAACCGCTGGAGCGATGCGCAGATTCTGGAGGAACACACTTTCACTCAGGCACTGCAGGAACTTGAGATCTCCGTGGTTCCACCGATCGCCGACGAGACCGGCAACACCCTGCGGGAATTCACTCGCGATGAGACCAGCTTCCGCTTTGCCCTTTACCCCCGCCAGGGCGGCCATGCGCCTAATCTTGACGATTATGATCAACTCCTGACCCTCGGCCGAGTTCTCGGGCGCATCCATGCGCTGGGGCGCGCGCGTCCGTTTGTCGAGCGACCCACGCTGAGCGTGCAGGATTTTGCGCGCGCCAGTTACGACTTTTTATTGGAGAACAACTTTATTCCATCCAGCCTGCGCGAGTCCTATCGCAGCCTGGGCGCGGACCTGATCCGCCGCTTGGAAGACCGTTTTGAGCAGACCCGTTTCACCCCCATCCGCCTGCATGGCGACTGCCATCCCGGCAATATCCTGTGGCGCAGTGATGCTCCGCATTTTGTGGATTTCGATGATGCCCGCAGCGGCCCGGCGGTCCAGGATCTGTGGATGCTGCTCTCCGGAGAGCGCGAACAGCAGAGCCTGCAGCTGGCGGAAATTCTGGAAGGTTATCGGGAGTTCTGCGATTTTGATCTGGCCGAGCTGAACTTGATTGAAGCGTTGCGCACCTTGCGGATCATGCATTACAGCGCCTGGCTTGCGCGCCGCTGGGACGACCCCGCCTTTCCGCGCCATTTTCCCTGGTTTAATACGGAGCGGTATTGGGGCGAGCACATCCTGGAGTTGCGCGAACAACTCGCTGCGCTGTACGAACCGCCCCTGGCGGTGTTTTAATCGCGGGGATTTTTGCAAGGGTTTTTACTGGAAATCCCGCGCTTAAGCCCCAATAATGCACAGACGTTTTCACCCGGCGACCGACTTAAGGATCACATCATGACCGCGACTGCCTCCGCCGCACATCCCATTGACGCACTCTGGGAGTCCATCCGCACCCAGACACGCAAGCAGGCAGAATCGGAACCGGTACTAGCCAGTTTCCTCTATTCCACCATCCTCAATCATGAATCCCTTGAAGGGGCGCTCAGTTTCCATCTGGCCAACAAGCTCGACAGTCCGGCGATGCCGGCCATGCTGATGCGTGAAGTTATTGAGCAGGCGCTTAATGATGACCCCAGCATCGGTGAAGCAGTACGGGCAGATCTTTATGCCGTGAACGAACGGGATTCCGCCTGCTGTTCACTGGTAACGCCGCTGCTCTACTTCAAAGGCTTTCATGCCTTGCAGGCCTATCGCATTGCTCACTGGCTGTGGCGGCAGGGCCGCAACCCGCTGGCGCTGTTTCTGCAAAACCGTATCTCATCAGTATTTGCGGTTGATATCCATCCGGCCGCGAAGATCGGCAAAGGCATTATGTTTGATCACGCAACGGGTATCGTGATTGGTGAAACAGCAGTGGTGGAAGATAACGTTTCGATCATGCAGGCTGTGACACTGGGCGGGACCGGAAAAGAAGGCGGCGATCGCCACCCCAAAGTCCGTAAAGGTGTATTGATCAGCGCCGGGGCAAAAATTCTCGGCAATATCGAAATCGGCGAATGTGCAAAAGTCGGTGCTGGCAGCGTGGTATTAAAAAGTGTTCCGCCTCGCACGACAGTTGCTGGCGTGCCGGCAAAAATCGTCGGCGAAAGCAAATGTGCCCAGCCCTCGCGCAATATGGATCATCATTTGAGTTAACACCGGAACGAAAGGATTCGATTTTTTCTCTATTTTTTCATCCGCTTATTTGCCTCCTGCAACCGTCCCTGCTCGTCATCACCAGCGCTTTATTTAATCCTGGTTCGCATTAAATGGTCGATGAAATTTAAACTTTTATTCTTTCACCAATAACCGAATCTGATTTTTTCTCCGCACTATGGGACAGAGTCCCATTCAGAGCATTGTCATAGGGAGAATCACTGGTTACCATAAACCTTTCCCGGAATATGCGTTTGCCAATGCAGTGATTCCACATCACTGACAACACCAATGGACAGGACTATTTCCCGCATGCTGAATCGCTTATTTGCCTCCCGCAACCGCCCTTGCTTTGCCAATCCCAGACAATGGGATACGCTGGTTTTTGATCTTTCTGGTAACCGCCTGGAAATTACTTTGCCGCCGCAGGATTATGATTTTGCGGAAGAGGATCGGGGGAGAAAGTTTAATTTATTTGATCCAGGTTTATA
>CAYUVQ010000052.1:0-5703 GCA_964448175.1 uncultured Cellvibrionaceae bacterium
TGGTTAACGCCCACTGCGCCGACGCCCTTGTTTGTATCTCAAACTGCGACAAGATCACCCCCGGCATGCTGATGGCAGCAATGCGGTTGAATATCCCCGTCGTCTTCGTCTCCGGCGGCCCGATGGAAGCAGGAAAAACCAAACTGGCTGAGCACAAACTGGATCTGGTTGACGCCATCATCATCGGTACCGATGACAATGCATCGGATGAAATGGTTGATGCTTATGAACGCTCGGCATGCCCTACCTGCGGCTCATGCTCCGGCATGTTTACTGCCAACTCCATGAATTGCCTTACTGAAGCACTTGGTCTTTCACTGCCTGGAAACGGCTCGGTTCTGGCGACTCATGCCGATCGTGAAAAACTTTTCCTTGAGGCTGGTCGCCTCATTGTAGAAATAACCAAACGTTATTATGAGCAAGACGATGAAACGGTCTTACCGCGTTCCATCGCAAGCTTCGCCGCGTTTGAAAACGCTATGGCGCTGGATATCGCGATGGGTGGATCCACCAATACCATCCTGCACCTGTTGGCAGCCGCCCAGGAAGGTGATGTACCTTTTACCATGACCGACATCGACCGTCTGTCGCGCAAGATTCCGCAACTATGTAAAGTTGCTCCCAATACCCCGAAATACCATATGGAAGATGTGCATCGCGCGGGAGGCGTTTTCGGCATACTCGGCGAGCTCAATCGTGCTGGACTTTTGCACAATCAGGTTCCGACCGTTCACAGTAAAACCATGCAGGAAGCATTGAGTCATTGGGACATCATCAGCACCGACTCCAGTGACGTGAAGAATTTCTACAAAGCAGGCCCGGCGGGTATCCCTACCCAAGTAGCCTTCAGCCAGGCGACACGCTGGCCGACCCTCGATATAGATCGGCAGGACGGCTGTATCCGCTCCATGGAAAATGCCTACACCAAAGAAGGCGGCCTGGCGGTGCTACGCGGCAACATCGCCATTGACGGTTGCGTAGTGAAAACCTCCGGTGTTGATGAAAGCTGCTGGGTTTTCGAAGGGCCAGCTCATGTGATCGAAAGTCAGGATCAAGCTGTTGAGCATATTCTCAACGGTAAAGTGAAGGCGGGAGAAGTCGTGGTTATCCGCTACGAAGGTCCACGAGGAGGACCGGGCATGCAAGAGATGCTTTATCCCACCAGTTACCTTAAATCCAAGGGGTTAGGTAAATCATGTGCGCTACTGACTGATGGACGCTTTTCCGGCGGCACCTCGGGTCTTTCAATCGGTCATGTTTCTCCCGAAGCAGCCGGTGGCGGCAACATCGCCCTGATTCGCAATGGCGATATTATCCGTATCGATATCCCCAATCGCAGCATCAATGTTGCCCTGAGCGATGAAGAATTAAATCAGCGCCGCCAGGAAATGGAAGCAAAGGGACCGAAAGCTTGGAAGCCAATCGAAAGCCGCCCGCGAAAAGTCAGCGCATCCTTGAAAGCCTATGCCATGCTCGCCACCAGTGCAGACAAAGGCGCTGTAAGAGATTTAAAACTGCTGGACAATTAAGAAGGTACCTTACTCATGATTCTTGTTGCTGTAGCAATAAGAATCATGAGCTGCGCTATTAAATTTTCTTCACCCAATAAAAAAGCCAGCATCTCTGCTGGCTTTTTTATTGGGTGAAGATTTAAAACGTTTAACCTTTCTTTAAAGATTCAACCCGTGCTTTTTCTCTTTCCGCGAAAGTAATGTATTGCTTCGCCAGATTAGCACTACGCTCATCCTTTGCTGCCTCTTTGAAGGACTTAATAGCCGCATCAAATTTGCCCAGGCTCAACTCCGCATTACCAATTGCGAGCAATGCCTGATCTCTACGCTTCAGCTGACCCTTCTTAAGTGCGGCAGTACCGGCTTCAATAGCGTCTTCATAACGGTCATTAAGGCTGTAGAGGGTGGCCAGCGTGTGAAGCAGGTTACCATCATCAGATTTTCTTGCCGCCTTTTCCATCTCGACCAGCGACTTGTCATATTCTGCCGCCGCACGCCAGGAGTTTGCTAAAAGCTCAAGATTTTTAGCGGTAGGCTCGATCGATTTGTCCTTGTTAATTCCCTTATCAAGCACCTTGGCCGCCTTGTAAGGCACCTCAGCTTCAAGGAAGTACGAAGCAAGAATGATCAGATCCTTTTCACCGGTAACACCACCCATCAAATAAGCAGTTTCCAGCGCTGCCAGCTTCTGCTTGTCACGCTCAAGAATGCCATACACCTGTGCAAGCTGGCGCCAATAAGAAGCTTTGGGGTAGTGACGGACCAACTTCTCCAGCACTATCACACCGTTCTTATAATCTTCCTTCTCAAAATAAAGGCCGCGCTGCAGACCATACCAGGACTCAGCAGGAACTTTTCCCGCAGCTTCCTGAGCTCGCACAGCTTCATTGATATTCAGCAAAGCATTTTGGCTGTCTTCTAGCTGGTAATAGAGCGTACCAAATAAATAATGCTGTTCCGGTTTGATTTCGCTGACGTAATCAGTCCACTTAAGCATCATATCCAGTGATTTACGATAATTTTCTTCGTTACCGTAAAGCTGCGCTATCGTAAGAGTCGTAGAAGCTTCAAGGCTGACCGGAATATTAGGCGCCTGACGCAGAACCATTTCGAAGTTTTCGCGCGCTTTTTTGAAATCCTCCATACCATAGTATGCGTATGCAAAGAACTGATAAAGCTGCGCCTGCTCGTATGGATTCAGCTTGTCCTTATTGCGGGCAAGGCCGTTCAAAACCTCTAATGCCCTACGTGGGTTCGGTTCAGCCGCTTTGCCGCCACCTTCTGGCTCCGGCGGCTGCAGCAGGTTACCCGCCTCGGTCAAACCTTTGGCAAAATCCTGGCTCACACCGGGCAACCGACGAGGCTCAAACGTTTTGTTTTTGGCTTTTACTTGCGCTTCGGCAACATCAAAGCTAATCAACGTCTGATTCGGAGCAACTGAAGTTGCAACGAGCGTAACAACACCTGGCGTCACAGCCAATACACTTGCCAGCAATGTCCTGTTAAGAGTAGTTGAAACGATCGACTTAAACGATTTCATATTCATACCTCTCTTACTTCGCTAACTCGTACACGAATCGGTTGCGGACACCCGGAACTTCTATGGGTACACCATCAACGACTTTCGGACGATATTTGAATCTTTCCGCAGCACGAATCGAGGCACGATTGAATACACTGGTTGGCTTACCATCTTTAGTGGTGCAATCAATAGCAGTCACATCTTTGGTAGAACCATTCACTGTTACGGTGAATTCCACAGTACAGAAGCCTTCAATACCACGCGAGGCGGCATTGCTGGGATATTCAGGAGCAACTTTTACAATGGGGAGATATTCACCGTCACCGCTAAAACCACCGATATTCATTGCAATATTGGACTCGAATGTCGGCGCTTCCATATTCAAACCATCAAGATTTGCATCTGGCGCATCGAATTCCGGCTCTGGAATATTGGGCGGAGGGGTCTGAGGTTCTTCCGGCTTCTCCGGTTTTGCCTCTTCGTAGCGTGTTTCGATCTCAGCTTTTGGCATTTGAATATCAGCAATCCTGGTTTCCTTTATCTCAGGAGCCTCACCAAGATCTTTATTGATCAACGAATGCATAAAAAACAGGAGCAAGAAGGTGGTAACCACCCCCAAGCCTCCAGCTAAACCTACTCTTGCAATGTTCATAGCGGCCTATTTCTTTTCAGTTGAGACAGCGACATCAGAAACACCCGCTTCACGTGCGGCGTTGGTGACATCAACTAACAGCTCGATACTGGCTTCACTATCAGACTGAATAACCACGGTTCCATTGGGGTTTTCAGTCAATAGGCGTTCAACAGCCTGACGAACACCGCGCGGATCAACACGGTTTTTATCGATCCAGATTTCATTATTATTGTTGACAGCAATCAAGATACTGGCGCGTTTCTTTTCGTCCCAGGTGGTAGCCTCAGGACGATTTACCTCAACACCCGTTTCTTTAATAAAGGTTGCTGTAACAATGAAGAAAATCAACATGATAAAGACCACGTCAAGCATAGGCGTCAGGTCAATCGCCTGAGCTTCTTCTTCGGGTTTTGCACTATTTCTGGCCATGAGAAATCTCTTCGGTTAATTCTTCAGCACATGAACCTTAGTGATCCATCGTCAGGTGATCGGCAAATAATTGATTTTCGCGTTCTGCTATTCGTGTCAGATATGTATTGATAAACAAACCGGAGATTGCGGAAACCATCCCAGCCATAGTTGGAATAGTTGCGCGGGAAACCCCTCCAGCCATTTGCTTAGCATCACCACCACCCGTGGTAGCAAGCACACTAAACACTTCAATCATACCTGTTACTGTTCCGAGCAACCCCATCAGAGGACACATCGCAATCAGAGTTGCGATCATATCCATGTTCTGATGGATCTTGTCGGACATGCGCGAAATCATAGCCTGGCGAATCTGGCGTGCATTCCAGGATTTGCGCTCACTGCGCGCCTCCCATGCATCAAAAGATCGTTGTACGTCACCTTTCAGACTCCCCTTGAAATACCAGACACGTTCAAACGACAGCGTCCACATTACAAAGGTAAGGGCGGCGATCCAATACATCACTGGGCCGCCCTGATCCATAAAGGCTCCAATGGCTGCAAATGCGTCCATTAATGCCTGCATGAGCTATCTCCTACTTACGTTCAGCGTTTTCGGCGATGATACCTGTAGTTTGCTCATCCAGGACATGAACGATGCGCTTGGCGCGACCGTTAACCAGGGTGTGCATCAGAACAACAGGGATGGCAACAACCAGACCTAGCACTGTGGTAACCAGCGCAGCGGAGATACCGCTGGCCATGTTCTTAGGATCACCAGCACCGAAGATAGTAATCGCCTGGAAGGTCTCGATCATACCGGTTACGGTACCCAACAGACCTAACAGTGGTGCAACGGCAGCAATGATCTTCAGAATAGCAAGGCCACTTTCAATACCGGGGCGCTCTTTAAGAACGGCTTCTTCCAGCTTCAGCTCAAGCGTTTCATTGTCAGCTTTCGGGTTGTCCTCGGCTACTTTCAGTACGCGACCCAGCGGATTGTTCAGGTTAGGCTTGGACGATTTCAACTGAGCATTTACTTTCGCATTCACACCAAACAATACCAGGATACGCCACACGCCAAGCAACAGACCAAACACACCAATGGCGGTAATGACGTAACCTACCAAACCACCGTGATGGAACTGCTCACCCAGTGACTCTTTGTTGATGAGAGCCGACAACAGAGATCCGCCAGTAGGACCGGTAGGATCTATGCCAACACCAACCAGGCCTGAAGTCGCATTTTGCAATTCAGAAGCACCTGACGCGAAACCATCTGGCTGACGGGCAAGCTCTTCAATATTGGAGCCATTGAAGCTCAGGTATTTGCCTTCAGAGATCAGGTTCCATACACCGATGCGGACAATTTCCTGCTCGCCTCTTTCACCGTTTGGCTTAATGACTACGCCATTAAATTTGGTGACACGACCACCTTCGATCATTTCGCGCTGAACTTCATACCATAGACGCTCAATCTCAGCGATTGTCGGCAGCTTGGTATTGCTGTTCATCTTATCAATCAGGTCTTCAAGGAAGTCACCGCGATTAGGATATTGCGCGCTTACCAAAGAGTTTTCGGTAGCCACACGCAAGTCACCGGCGGTGGAGGTCAAGTGACCGAACAA
>CAYUVQ010000052.1:5803-15631 GCA_964448175.1 uncultured Cellvibrionaceae bacterium
CTGGGCCAGAGCGAAGCTGCTGCTCAGCAAACCTGCGGCTACGAGAACCATGCAGCTTTTTACAAACTTCATCTTCATTGTGCTGCCTCCGGAGCTTGAACAGGTACGGTTATAACATCTGCTGAGGCTTGTTTACGTGCAATGCGCAGACCTTTGAGGATCAGGCTGCGATATGAATCATCCAGCTCCACCCATGCATTCTGGCTCGCATCCCAGGCGCCGGACAAAGCAGTGTCTGTAGTTTGGTACATCAGCGAAACGCGACCAACTTGAAGAATATTTACTTCGCGATCCTGACCACCAACATTAAGGGTTGCTTTATATTCATTCAGGAAGCGACCGTAATCAGACTCGATTTTGTATGCTTCGAGAACCTGACGGAATTTTTCAGAAACGGATATATCAGCACGATCCTGGTTGTCACGCAGCATCTGGATACGCGCATTACGCTCTTCCAGCAGGAAGGGCTTATCAAGCGCAACAAACTGCTCTAAACCATCCAGCATCCGCATAATCAGAGGCTGGATCTGACGCTCAACCACAGTAACCTGTTCAATAGAGGCGTCGAGATCTTTGATAACCTGCAGTTGGGCAGCAACTTGTTTTTCCAACTGGGCGTTGTAAACACGCAGACCTTCAATTTCCTTGTTGACCGCTTTGAATTCTTGGGTAAGGTCATCAGTTTCCTGAGCCAGTCGATCAATACGTTTTTGTGATTCTTGTGCCAAAGTCGTTTTAGTCTGACCTACCTGGAGAACTGCATCCAGGGTTTGATCTGCCTGAGCAACGCTACCCATTAGCGCGCCGGCAGAAAGCACGGTGGATAAAACCACGGCTTTCAATCGCTGTTTTTTCATATTCCCCCCAACTCGGGTGCTTCATCAAGTGAGTTTGCGACAGTAACGGAAGTGCCACAGACGCGTTATCCACGTAGCCTCGGAAGCGAGGCAATTAAGAACGCCGCATTGTAATAAGAGGTTTCGCTCACATTCAATGTTTTATCCAAAAGGCTTTCTACGTGTGTACTTAGGTATCACTGCGGTAACAGTGACATCTTTTAAAACAGACCATAAGTAACGATCGAGCAAAAAATACCCAAAAAGATCACCTTATAAGCGATCCGTCATGCTTAATTGTTCTTAAAAGGTGCGCTTTAAACAATTCTTTCATAGACCTCAAATACATGAGGCTCAGAGGATGAGGCGACACCCTCCTTTTCAGATACTTTTAACCATTCCGTCGGTGATAATTCGGGGAAATAAGCATCCCCAGAAAAATTTTTTCTAATTTTCGTCAGATAGATCCTTTGGGCATGGTTTATGCTGGCGCGGTAAATTTCTGCTCCTCCAATCACCATGACTTCATCAGCATCTTTAGCAGCACCTTCAGCTATCGCCAATGCTTCACTTAGATCATGTGCCACCATCACCCCTTCGGGAGCCTGCCACGTCTGCTGACGCGTAACAACTATATTTGCTCGACCCGGCAGCGGTCGCCCAATGGATTCATAAGTTTTGCGTCCCATAATGATGGGTTTACCCATTGTCGTCGCTTTAAAATATTTCAAGTCCTCCGGCAGATGCCAGGGCAAGCGATTTTCGCATCCGATAACGCGGTTAGCCGCAGTAGCAACAATGAGGGCTAATTTCACGAGAATTGCACTCCTTATTTTGCTCAGTTAAACCGCAATCGGCGCAACGATGCGCGGATGAGGCTCATAACCGGCAAACTCAAAATCATCCAGTTGATAATCAAAGATATCTTTTGGGCGCCGTTTGATGATCAGGTTGGGCAGTTTTTTTGGCGCGCGGTTCAATTGTTCGTAAACAATTTCATCAGTGATGTGATTATTGTACAGATGACAATCCCCGAAGGTATGGACGAAGTGGCCCACATCGAGGTCGCACTGCTGCGCGATCATGTGCGTCAACAATGCATAGCTGGCGATATTAAAAGGGACACCCAGAAACAGATCAGCACTGCGCTGGTAAAGCTGACACGATAACCTGCCCTCGGCAACATAAAACTGAAACAGCGTGTGACAGGCTGCCAGCGCCATACGACCCTGGGCAGCATTCTCTTGTGGACTCAAGGATTCATCAGGCAAGTCAGCGGGATTCCATGCACTTACAATCAGGCGACGCGAGGTGGGTCGGGTTTTGATCTGTTCAATAACCTGGGAGATCTGATCAATAGTACTGCCGTCCGGGCAGGCCCAGCTGCGCCACTGCTTGCCATACACCGGGCCAAGCTCCCCGTCAGGAGTGGCCCACTCATTCCAGATGTTACAGCCACGCTCCTGCAACCAGCTCACATCAGTGCGCCCCTGCAGGAACCACAGCAGTTCCACGATGACGCTTTTAAGATGCACAGTCTTGGTGGTTACTAAAGGGAATCCTTCGGATAGATCGAATCGAAGTTGTCGACCAAAGACAGACCGGGTCCCTGTTCCAGTCCGGTCGCCGCGCTGATTGCCGTTTTCCACGACATCGCGCATCAGGTCCAGGTATTGTTTCATCTATATGACTCTCTTCTATAGCTGCTCATTATTTCTTGTTGACGGCAGCTGAATCGGGGGTTTTCGCAGGCCAATAGGCGTAAATTATCAAACCTATTCCGAGGGCAAAAAGCGGAACCGACAGCAACTGACCGCGAGTCATCCAACCGAGCAGATCAAAGCCAATATGGCTGTCGGGTTCGCGAACAAACTCCACTACAAAGCGGAACGTGGCGTAAAGCAACAGGAACAAACCGCATACGGCGCCACGGGGGCGGGGCTTGCGGGAGAACCAGAATAAAATGATGAATAACACCAGACCTTCCAATGCGGCCTGATAAAGCTGAGAGGGGTGACGGGGCAGACCGGACGGATCCCGGGGGAAGATCATCCCCCAGCGACTGTCGGTGACACGTCCCCACAATTCCTGCCCGATGAAATTGCCGAGACGACCAAAGCCAAGCCCCAGCGGCACTGCCGGCGCGATAAAGTCCATCAACGCGATATAGGGTTTGCGGATACGATGGGCATAAATCAGCATCGCGACGATCACCCCAATGAGACCGCCATGAAATGACATTCCGCCTTCCCAAACGCGGAACAACCACAGCGGGTCATTCATCCAGGCGTCAAACTGATAGAGGACGACGTATCCGACTCGTCCGCCGATAATCACTCCAAAGGCGCCATAGGTAATCAGGTTTTCCACTTGCGCTTTGTTGATTAGCGCATGAGGTGCTTTGGCACGATGCATGGCGATGAGCCACGCACTGGCGAAAGCCAGGAGATACATGACGCCATACCAATGAATCTTGAGGGGACCAATTGCCAGTGCGACGGGATCGATCTCGGGGTAGGTCAACATAACGAAAAAATAGCCTGTGGGATCAAGAACGCGAGCAATCATAACACCATTGATCGCCCAGTCACCCCCGCTGCGGCAGTTAAGTCATGCAAATACTTTATGCCCGTCCGTGCGGGGGAGCGCTAATCTTGCGCCGAGGGGCGGATTAATCTCGTAACCCCCGCATCCTTAAGCGCCTGATCCACACGTTGGCGAATCTGCTCTGCATTAACCATGGTCATAACTTCAGCCAGCACAACTTTGGCATGTTCAAGACTGATGCTGCGAATCACCGACTTTACCTTGGGCAGGTTAGTGGCGTTCATCGACAGCACATCGTAACCCATGGCCATCAACAGGATTGCCGCCCCAGGATCGCCGGCCAACTCACCACAGATGCCCACACTGACATGCTCAGCATGCCCTTCGGTAACAATGTGCTGCAGGGCGCGGAGAACGGCGGGATGGAACGCCTGATAGAGATCCGCTACCCGCGCATTATTGCGATCGACAGCGAGAAGATATTGGGTCAGGTCGTTACTGCCTACCGACAGGAAGTCGACCCGCGTCGATATCTCACGCACCTGGTAAACCGCCGCCGGAACTTCAATCATGACGCCGATATGCGGCATCTTGACTTTGAAACCCTCCTCCAACAGCTCATTGAAAACGCGGTGGATGAGTAACTTTGATGAATCCAGCTCCGCCACATTCGTAATCATCGGCAGCAGAATACGCAGATTATCGAGCCCCTCGCTGGCCTTGATCATGGCACGCAACTGGGCCAGAAAGATCTCCGGGTGATCCAGGGTTACCCGGATACCGCGCCACCCAAGAAAGGGATTGTCCTCATCAATAGGAAAATAAGGCAGAGCTTTGTCACCGCCGATATCCAGCGTGCGCATAGTAACGGTGTGAGGCGCGAAGGCTTCCAGCTGCTCCCGATAAATAACCCGCTGTTCCTCTTCACTGGGAAACCGATCACGCAACAGGAAAGGCACTTCTGTACGATACAGGCCTACACCTTCCGCGCCCCGCTCAAGGGAGCGCACCACATCTGTCATTAAGCCAGTATTGACCCACAGCGGCAGCCGATAATGATCCAGCGTTTCACAAGGCAGATCCTTGAGTGCCTCCAGGCCTTTAACCAGCTCCTGCTCTTCCAGAAAAATGGCTTTGTAGTGTTTACGTAGCTGAGGGCCGGGATCGCTGTATACGGTTCCTTTATAACCATCCACGATGACCGCGCGCTGGTCCATTTGCGTGTAAGGCAGATCCACCGCCCCCATGACGGTGGGAATATCCATGGCGCGGGCCAGAATAGCCACGTGAGAGTTGCTGGAGCCAAGCACTGACACCAGACCCGCCAGCTTTTCCTTGGGGATTTCACCCAGCATGGATGCCGTCAGTTCTTCGCCGATGAGGATGGTTTTGTCCGGGTATACCCGGCACTTTTGATGAGATTCCTGCAGATAAGCCAGCACCCGCCGCCCCAGATCACGCAGATCCGTAGCCCGCTCGCGCAGGTAGGGGTCATTCATGCTGTTAAAGGTGTTCTCGTGCTCGAGGATGACCTCGCTCCATGCATAGGGCGCATTCGTTCCGCGGCGGATGCGTTCGGCCACTTCACTACCCAGGGAGGCGTCATCCAGCATGGCCAGATAAGCATCAAACAGGGCCTGCTCTTCCCGGTTAATCCGGCTGCGCAGCTGCTCGCCCAAGGCTTTGATATCTTCACGCACCGCTGTCAGGCATTTCTGGAAAAAAGCCAGTTCGGCTTCAACGTTGGTACAGGCTTTATAAGGAACCGAGCGCAAATCTGCTGGCGGAGTGATGACTACGGCCTCACCAATGGCGATACCCGGTGCGCCAGACACACCGATAAATTTCGCCTGGGTAGCTTTGGCTCCCACCGTATCCATCGCACCAGTGGCTTCGGCATGGGCAATGACTCCCGCCAGCTGAGCCGACATAGTGACCAGAAACGCCTCATCGCCCTCATCAAAACGCCGTTGCTCTACCTGCTGGACAACCAGCACCCCCAGCACCTTACGGTGGTGAATAATCGGCACCCCCAGAAAAGAGCTGAATCGCTCCTCACCCGTTTCAGGAAAGTATTGATAGCTGGGGTGAGTTTCCGCATGTTCCAGGTTAACCGGTTCTTCACGCATCACGACGCGACCAACAAGACCTTCGCCGGGACGCAAGCGCACCTTGCCCACCGCGTTGGCATTTAAACCATCGGTAGCCATCAGAACATAATCACCAGAGGGATTGCGGAGATAGACGGAACAGACCTGCGTACCCATAGCCTGTTTAACACGCGAGACAATTATCGCCAGCGCTGTCTTCATGTCGCGGGCGGCGTTGACTTCCTGAACAATACTGCGAAGTGAGCTTAACATCGGATGGACTGCCTGGTTGTTGTCTGTCGGTGAACTGTTCGCGCAACAATCATCTGCTGCAGACTGAACAGCTCACTCTGATTCAGGGACTTCTCACGGATACCAGGTTACGTATGTCCTTGAGAAGCTTATCTGGCTCCCAGTAAGGTAGCACGTGTACTACTGGAAACCGACGAGCTCCCGATGCGCACACCATCTTCTAATTGACTGTGATCCAGCGATAACTCTTTTAAAGCCCGGCGATAAACATCGCGTTTGAAGGCGACCACCTTGCTCAAGGGATACCAGTAACTCACCCAACGCCAGTCATCAAATTCAGCCCGGCCGCCGTTTTCAAGGCAGATACGGCTTTCATCGGAACGCAGGCGCAGCAGAAACCATTTCTGTTTCTGCCCCACGCAAAGTGGTTGGGAATTGTGGCGCACCAGGCGACTGGGCAAGCGGTAGCGCAACCAGCCCCGGGTACAGGCCAGGATCTCTACATCTTCAGGATGGAGACCTATTTCTTCATGAAGTTCACGGTATAGTGCCTGTTCCGGCGTTTCATGGGCATTGATACCACCCTGCGGGAACTGCCAGGCATCCTGCCCGCCCACGCGCCGCGCCCAGAGCAGCTGGCCCCGGTCGTTGGTAAGCATGATGCCCACATTGGGGCGAAATCCATCATTGTCTATCACGAGGCTGATTATCCTGGCTGACAAGCAGTGGCTGAGACTGCTCTTGCATTATTCGGTCACGATTTTTCGGGTTACATATGCGGGCTATTGTTCCACAAATCTGTTGCATACAGCAATTCAGTCGAGATGGATAACGACACGTGGAAAAATGTGAGAATCTGCACATAGTTGTTGAGCGGGATGCACACAATCGCTATGCTAGCCGCCACTTCTAACAACCTATTCAGGTGTGCTGTGGCTCTCGCGATTTTTGACCTCGACAACACCCTGATCGCTGGCGACAGTGATCACAGTTGGGGTGAATTTCTGGTGAATAAACAACTGGTCGACGCCGTTGAATATCGCCGTCAGAACGATCTCTTTTATCAGGCATACAAGGACAGTACCCTCGACGTTCACGCCTATCAGCGATTTGCCCTTTCCCCTCTGGCACGCTTTACGGCCGCTGAACTGGCGGAGCTGCACAGTGAATTCATGGCCACCTGTATTGAGCCTTTGATGTTGGTCAAGGCACAGACGCTCCTGCAACAGCATCGCGACAATGGCGACTATCTGCTGATCATTACTGCTACTAACAGCTTCATTACCCACCCGATCGCCAAATATCTAGGTGTGGATGACATTTTGGCAACCGATCCAGAGATCATTGATGGCTGCTACACCGGAGAAATTACCGGTACCCCTTGCTTTCAGGAGGGGAAAGTCATTCGCCTGAACGAATGGTTGACTCAACGGGGCCGCACCCTGGAAGACAGTTACTTCTACAGTGACTCCATCAATGATCTGCCTTTACTGGAACAGGTTACCCACCCAGTGGCAGTCGATCCGGATGAGCGATTGCGAAATATTGCCAAAACGCGTAACTGGCCGATTATCAGCTTGCGCGACTAGCGCCAACCATCAACAACCTGGTCAGGGGTTTTTCTACACATCATCGTGAACCACACTCTCATTCCGGCTTTCACTCTGCTGATTGCGTCCCTGTGCTGCACTTCCAGTGTGGCCGCCAATGATTCTCCCGCTGAAGCGGTGTTGGATAAAGCAACTCTTTACAGCTGGGAGCTGGGACTCCAATCCCTGATCCAAACGGAACAGTCCAGCCGCACATTATCTGCTCAACTCGATTTATTTCTCGCCGAACCCTCGGCGGCGGGCCTGGCGCAGCTGCGCCAGGAATGGCGCAACTGCCATCAGCAGTGGCAACAGCATGCTCTGTGGACTGAACTGGCGAAGAATCACCGCCGCCAGTTCGCAGCCGTAAATCGCCATTATTTTGCTATCGACGCCCGCGAGTTGCAGCCCGGTTATCTGGACGCCGTACAGGACTATCCTTTCAGCGGTATCGTCAACGATATCTCTATTGTGCTGACGGCGGATACCCTGCGACAGCAGCACGGGTTGACCGACCACAGCGAGGTCAGCCTCGGGTTTCACGCGCTGGAATTTTTGTTATGGGGCGAACAGGGCGAGCGACCATTCACTGATTTTGTAGCAATCTCCACCATCACTGCGGAGCAGAATGCCGCCGGTCTCACCACCAGTGATCTGCCTAACAACCGGCGGCGGACCCTTCTGCGCCTGACCAATCAACTATTGGTCGACGATCTGCAGCGCCTGCGTCAGGATTGGCAGAACCCCCTTAGCCCGATCAGCCAGGACTTTTTGCAGCTCGCTCCGCAGGTGCGACTTGAGGCTATACGACGCACGGTGCGTCAACTGCTGGGGGTGGCGTTGCCGGATCAATTGCTGTACGCAGCGACGGGTGATCGCATGACGCATCACAATCAGTTTGCTGGCGATACTCCACAGCATAACCTGGCCGCATTGGCTGGATTGGAGGCGTTGTTGACCCAGGGCGAACTCCCTCTGCTGTATCAATTAGTCAAAGCGGAGGCTGCACCGGAATGGCAGCGGCAACTGCACAGCCTGAGCGCCAGCCTGAGCGAGTTGCTACTGGAAAAGGCGGAGGTCAACACCGAAAAGCTCAGTGGTCTGCTGGAACAGTTACCGCTGCTAGCTGCAGCACTGGCCAGCGAGCAAGCGGACCTGACGGGCGAATAGCGCGCCCAGGTGTCAGGTCGCCAGTATCCTCGGGGCTAAGTCGCCATCGTCAGGGAAGATAGATACGCGCGAAGATCGCTTTAAGATAATCCGTTTCCGGGATAGCGGGATGAACCGGATGATCCGGCCCCTGACCGCCCTGCCCGATAATCTGTACATGGCGATCCAGATGGCGCCCGGCGCCGCGCACAATGTCCAACAGCGTACTGTGTTGCAGGTGCATGGAACATGAGGCAGACACCAGCAATCCATCGCGACCCAGCAGTCTGATGCCCAGCTCATTGATGTGACGATAGGCCGCCTCACCAGATTTCTGGTCTTTGCGGCGTTTGATGAAGGCGGGTGGATCAAGTACCACCACGTCAAACTGCTGACCTTCCGCAATTAAATGCTTCATGACCTCAATGGCTTTGCCATGGATGGTGCTGACTCGCTCGCCCACGCCATTCAATGCGGCATTACGTTCCACACCATCCAGCGCCGCTTCTGAAGCATCCACACAGACAACCTCGCTGGCGCCGGCTACGGCAGCCTGCACGCCCCATCCACCAATATAAGAAAACACATCCAGCACCCGCTTACCTTTCACGCAGTTCTGCAGCTGGGCGCGATTTATCCGGTGGTCATAGAACCAGCCGGTTTTCTGGCCGCCGTGGACCGGTGCCAGAAAACGGGTGTTATTCTCCACCAGTTCTACTTCCTCAGGCACCTCGCCGTAGGCCACCTCTACATATTCCGGCAGGTCTTCCAGTGCGCGTGCACTGTGGTCATTACTCAACAAGATACCGCGCGGCTTAAGCGTCTGGACCAGGGCTTCAACAATCTCATCTTTTACACTTTCCATCCCGGCACTGGCTGTCTGCACTACCAGATAATCCCCAAAACGGTCCACTACCAGACCGGGCAACAAATCCGCATCACCGAAGATTAATCGATAGTAGGGCTGCTCGAAGGTCAGCTCGCGCAAGGCGAGTGCCTGGTTAATACGGTGCACCAGCAGAGACTTATTCAATGGATATTTTTCACTGCGGCTGATCAGACGCCCACAGATCAGCGCATTAGGATTCATCAGTGCGATACCCAATGGCTTACCACTATGGGTAGTAACCAGCGCTTGCTCACCCGCCGCGAAGTGCTTCAGTGGCGAACGCTCTACATCCACTTCGTTGCTATAGATCCAGAGATGGCCCAACTTCAGGCGGCGGTCGGCTTGGGATTTGAGAATCAAAACAGGCAGAGACATGGGAGAGTCCAATGTTAGACAAAAGGAGACAGGCAGAAGGCGCGGGATTATAGCGATAAAACCCCCGCGCTCGCGAGCGAACAGGTAAACAGGTAAACAGG
>CAYUVQ010000052.1:15731-22273 GCA_964448175.1 uncultured Cellvibrionaceae bacterium
AACAGGTAAACAGGTAAACAGGCGGGCATGCTACTGCGATGTCCGCCAGGCGTCAGTTATGCAGTTCCACCGCTAAAACCCGCTGCCCTTCAAAGCGCTGGCGGTCCGCCGAATTCGCACTCTCTCTGCACTCGCCTTTCAGCCACAAATGATAGCGGGAAATACTGCGGTCCAGTTCGATGTAGCCCTCGCGACAGTAATTCATCTGCTCCACCACATAAGCGGTATTTTGTTGCAGGCGCTCGTAGGTTTTGCGGTTGATGTCGACCCCGCCTACATTCCCCGACTGCTGCCGGGGTCCGCTGTGATGCGCCACGCGAATATGATTGGGGATAGCCTCATCGGGCCATTTCAGGCGATAGACAAACATCTTGCTGTTGTTGGGCAGAATATTGATCTCGAGGGTTTCCTGCATTCCGGTGTTGGCGTAGCTCCGGCCAGCGGTGCCGCACCCGGCCGCCAGGGCGGACAGGCCGATGACCAGAACAACCGCCGCAGCTGATCGAAGGAACTGGCGGGACATTAATTATTCTCCGTTGTTTTTAAAGATATAGCGCCCGGTGCCGACAAGCTGGGTAAGGACAACTTCCGGACTGTCCCCGCCACCCTAAAACATTTTGCTTACAGCGCCAACCGCGCCAGGCGAGGAATTTTCATGCAAGTACGACTTATCTGCAGCCGTCTTATAGGACTGCTGGCCGCCGGTTGTCTTTGGATTTCCGGAAGCGCCAGTGCCGAAGAGCTGCCGGTGGCCCAAGAACTGCCCGAGATCGAAGCGCCACAACCCAGCGGGGATTTTCCGCTGCCCAAGAATATTGCTGTCACGCCAGATGCAGAATCCCTCGGCCATCGCCCTCATCCGACTCCTTTTGTGGTATCGAATTCTTCTACACGTTATTCAGACGATATGACGCATCCGGGCCGTCGCAACCAATGCGCCCATGCAACTGAAAGCCCCTATCACAAAGCTATCGCCATGACCCAGTTCGCTCGCGTGGAGGTGAATTCTTCTAAAGCGGGCGGTTTACATCAGGTGGAGGAAGGTTTGCCAGCGCTGCTGAGCCGGCATCTTCAAGACAGACACGCCATCCTTACGCCTGTTCATCTGCCCCAAAGCCTCGCTGACACGAGCAACGCCAATGGTTTACACCTGATAAACCAGGCTCAACAGCTGGCCCGCAGCCACCGCACACAGTTTGTTGTGACTGGCGAAATCCTGGATATGTCCATGGCCCACCCCGGCGCGACCTATGCTCCGGGTCTGTATACCCGCTTTGTTAATAGCGTTCACGATACCTTTGGTGTTAAAACCCGCTTTGATAAACGCGATCGCCACTTCAGCTTTCATCTGAGCCTGCGTGACGGGTTTACCGGGCAGGTGCTGTTCCAACGCCGCTACGATACTTATGGCACCTGGGGCATCAGCAGTCGACGCGCTGTGGACTTCGGTTCTGCGCTGTTCTGGGAAAGCGATTACGGGGAACAGATCAGTGGCCTGGTCAGCAAAGCGGGTGATGAACTGGCAGCTGCAATTCACTGCCAGCCGTACATCACCCGCGTAGAAAGCCGACCAAGTGAGCAGCAGATTCTGTTGCACAGTGGCGCGAATAATGGTTTGCGCGCAGGCGACAAGCTGGCGCTGTATCAACTGGTCGTGCAGCCCATCAATGGTCAGTATCAGCTGTATGACACCCGCTTGGTGGACCGCCAGACGAGCATCGAATTACGTGAGGTTTATCCATCCCACAGCGTGGCGGTGGTCAGTAGTGATTACTTGTTGAATGGCCAGTATCTGGCGGTTGCCCCCTGACGGGTCAGGACAACCGGGCGTTACGACTTGAGTTTGCCTTGCTGCTGTAGAAATTCATCGTGAGTCGGCAGCGTTTTCACCATCCCCTGAATGGCCGCTTTGGCCATCTTCAAGGTCTCACCAATCTGGGCAAAATCCACATTATCCACGCGCGGACAATGTTTGCGCGGTCGGATGCCCATCCCTTCAAACACGGACTGCCAACTGGCACTGCGGAACAGCTCATCCACGCCTTCGCGCAGAGCACCGTGGCCACGGAATAAGTCGATGCGCTCCTGCAGCGAATCCGGCAATGGTATCTGCTGGCACCAGCGCCAAAAGGGTGTGTCCTGCCGCTGGGTAGCGCTGTAGTGCAGCACGATAAAATCCCGCACTTCTTCAAAATCGCCCGCCATGCGCCGGTTGTATTCCCGGATCAACCCGGGATCACAATCCTGATCGGGGAAGTAGCGCAGGAAGAAATCGACTCCGCGCGCGATAAGGTGAATTGCCGTGGACTCCAGTGGCTCCACAAAGCCAGCCGCCAGGCCGAGAGACAGGCAATTGTGCTTCCACAGCTCGCGCCGCCTGCCGGTGACAAACGGAATAATGCGCGGTTCTTCTACGCGGGGACTATCAATCGCCCGCATGAGTGTGGATTTGGCCTCCGCGTCGCTGCAGAAACGGCTTGAATAAACATACCCGTGACCGATGCGATGCTGCAGGGGAATCCGCCAGGTCCAGCCCGCTTTACGGGCGGTGGCCAGGGTATAAGGCAGCGTGGGTTCGGTGTGCTCGGCCTTGACCGCGATGGCACGATCACAGGGCAAAAACTCGGACCAGTCTTCTATACCGACGCCCAGCGTCTTATCAATCAGCAAAGCTTTAAAACCGGTGCAATCGATAAAGAAATCACCTTCGATTTGCCGGCCGTCCGCCAGCAACAATTTATCAATGTAGCCGTTATCCCGCTGAACCACATGCTGGACGATACCTTCGGTCCGCACCACGTCGCGCGCTTCCGCGTAGCCACGCAGGTAGCGGGCAACCCGGTGGGCATCCACGTGCAGAGCGTAATTAGCACCCCCGATAGGCGTGTTTTGCGCTTTGGTGGGTGGAAAGAAACGGCCATTTTCGGCCATCACACTGCACGGCGAAAAGTCCAGTAAAGAAGGTGCTTCACCCTGCATCCGCGCCTTAAGCCAACATTGATAAAAATCGTGATTACCGATTTTTTTGCCGATCACGCCAAACGGATGAAAATATTTTTCGTTGCGCTGATGCCAGTCAACAAACTTGATGCCGAGTTTGTAGGTTGCCTGGGTCTCACGCACAAACTCCTGTTCGTCGATACCCAAACGCCGGATCAGACCAACAAAAGGTGGCACAGTGGATTCACCAATCCCCATGGTGCCTATCTCAGTGGATTCCACCAGCTCGATCTGACACACATCATTTTTCAGGTGGAATGACAGCATCGCCGCTGCGATCCAACCCGAGGTACCCCCACCGACAATGACGATTTTTTGTATAGGTTTCATAAGATGAATTCTGTTTTGATTAGCCTGCGGGGCCTACCACTGATTATTTTCCACCATCACCCCTGAAGCACCCGGATCACGCTGCGTGGTGTAATTCCAGTAGGCCGCACTGGAAACCTGAATGGCTTTGCGCAATACATCAATGGCTTTGTGCCGCGGGAAGCTGGCCCGCCAGGCTAATGCCAGCGTGCGCTTGGGCGCCGGCTCGGTGAATGGCCGGGTCACCAGTAGATTGGGTGCATACAGCGATGTCTGCGCCGCCGACAGCGGCAGGATGGTTATACCCAGCCCCGATGCCACCATGTGGCGCAGCGTCTCCAGGGTGCTGCCTTCAGCAGCGGTATGAATCCGCTGGGAGGTGCGCTCTTCACTGGATTGCAGATGGGGGCAGGTGGCCAGAACCTGATCCCGGAAACAGTGGCCCTCGCCCAGCAACAGCACATCCTGATCATCCAGATCCCGTGGATCAATGGCTTCTTTGTTGGCCAGCGGGTGATCATGGGGCATTAATACCACAAAGGACTCATCAAACAATGGCTGGGTGACCACGTCCGGCTCCGTAAACGGCAAGGCAACAATGATTACATCCAATTCGCCGTTGCGCAGCTTCTTGCCCAGGGCAGCGGTGTAACCTTCTTCAACATAAAGCGGCATACGGCTGGCGAGCTTTTGCAGATGAGGGATAAATTGCGGCAACAGATAAGGGCCAATAGTAAAGATGGCACCCACCGCCAATGGGCTGCTCAGCTGGTCTTTGCCAGCGTCGGCGATGTCTTTGATAGCAGCGGTTTGCTCCAGCACCCGATGGGCCTGGGCTACGATCTGCTCGCCGAGCGGTGTGGGTTGCACCCGGGTTTTAGTTCTCTCAAACAGCGCCACCCCCAATTCATCTTCCAGCTTTTTGACGGCAATACTCAGGGTAGGCTGACTGACATGACAGCGATCAGCGGCTCGGCCGAAGTGCTGCTCCTGCGCGAGCGTGACGATATAACGCAGTTCTGTGAGGGTCATGAAGCAGATTTCCGTTAAGATTGTTCGGTTGGAGGATGGCGGGCCGAATGGAATCAACCCGAAAATACACACAGCCTGATATACCATCATAGTGCCGGGCAGAGCGGCCGTAGCCACATCATACGCCTTTATTACCGGGAGCCACAGTTTCATTCAAGGCGCATTTGTCGCATATTTATGCCGCCATACACCCAGCCGCGCCGTTGGGTATAGTTAAAATTTATGGCTTTTTGATTGTTTCGCCCTAGTAATTTCGACTACAAATCAGCCATGTGTTATCCGCCACCCCAATTCCGGTGCCGGATAACTCCTATCTTATTCAGACAATAACAATAGTGTTAACAGCGGTGGTGGTATGTCAGTAGCTCAACTCTCAGTAGTTTTCTTTCTTCAGATGTTCGTCATTCTCGCTTGCTGCCGGCTCGCTGGCTGGCTTGGGCAGAAATACCTTAAGCAGCCTCAGGTCGTATGCGAAATGATTGCGGGCGTCATCCTCGGGCCATCATTATTCGGCCTGTTGACCCCGGAATTACAGCAAATGGTCTTCCCCCCTGAAACCAAAGGCGTGCTTTATGTCGGAGCACAGCTGGGGGTTGGGCTGTATATGTTTCTGGTGGGGTTGGGGTTCCGTGGAGACCATTTCAAAAGCAATATCCGCAGCGCCGCCTCGGTGTCTATCTCGGGCATGGCCGCACCTTTTATCGTCGCGATCGTGCTTACCCCTTGGTTAATGTCAGTCCCGGGCCTGTTCTCGGAAAACGCAAGCCGCTTCGATGCCACTTTATTTATGGGTGCCGCCATCGCCATCACGGCTTTTCCCATGCTGGCGCGGATTATCCATGAGCGCGGCTTAAGCCACACCCAACTGGGCACCCTGTCGCTCTCCGCCGGGGCGATTGATGATGCGGCTGCGTGGTGCATTCTTGCTATTGTCCTCGCCAGCTTTGGTGCAGGTGCAGGGTTGGCTGTTACGGCCATTGGTGGCGGGATCATCTTTGCCAGCATCCTGATCTTCCTTGGCCCGCGCCTGCTCGCTCCGCTGGGGAGAATGGCCGACCGTGATGTTACGCGGACGCAGGAGATCAGCCCGACGCTACTCGCGCTGGTGCTGATGCTGTTCATGTTGTCCGCATTTACCGCAGACGCCATTGGCCTGCACGCGGTTTTTGGTGGATTCCTGCTGGGGACCGTCATGCCGCGCGGCTCACTCGCCACACAGGTTAAGCAAAAACTGGAACCGATTGTCGTTATCCTGCTGCTGCCTATGTTCTTTACTTATTCGGGTTTGAACACCCAGCTGACGATGGTCAACAACCTGGAGCTGTTAGCCATCGCCGTTGTGGTTCTCGCCGCTTCAATCCTTGCCAAATTCGGCGCCTGCTGGGCGGCAGCAAGAGTTTCCGGCCACGACAATCGCACGGCATTAGGCGTGGGAGCCTTAATGAACTCCCGGGGCTTGATGGAATTGATCATCATCAATATTGGCCTGCAAGCGGGCGTCATCGGCCCAGCGCTCTTCTCCATGCTGGTGCTGATGGCGATTGTGACAACACTCATGGCCTCGCCCTTATTTGAAATGGTTTACGGCAGGCGCGCCCGGGCAAGCGGTGAGCTGGATGCACTGGACCCGGCCGGCCACTGATTTACGCCCTTTTAATGACCACCCGACCGAGGTTATTCCTCCGGTCGGGTGCTGTCTCGCCCGGCCCTCTCCCACCTAACCTACCCAGCCTTGCCTGCTGTTCATTCCGTCATCCCATAAATAGGGCTTGCACGAACTCCCGGAAAACTGAACAATCCCGCCAGATTCGGATCCCGGTCACGGCCGGCACCATTTCCACATCAGCAACACGATAGACATGAGTGATATGAGCGAGTTTTTTATCCTGCAAAATCATGAAAAGCGTTTTCTGGGTCGTCAGAAAGAGTGGCTCGACGGCAGCGATCCAGCCAGCCTGTATAAAACGCCGCATAAAGACGAGGCGGTCAATCAGGTCTTTGAGATCAGTTCCAAGGATTACACCCAGCGCATTAAAGTGGTGAGCTGCAAGGTTAATGAGAAAGGCCTGCCCGTGATCGAGCCAGAATGGACCGGTGACGCCCAACCCGCCTCAGCCTCGCTGTTCACTGATGAGGCACCCATCCCTGCCGATGCCGATGCCGATGCCGATGCCGATGCCGATGCCGATGCCGATGCCGAT
>CAYUVQ010000053.1:0-17652 GCA_964448175.1 uncultured Cellvibrionaceae bacterium
ACCCAAATTTAAGTTTGAATTAAGCTCGGCTGGATATCCTGATCATCGTCAACACTTACTTCAGGAGACATCGTATGACTAAGTTAACCGTAATTTTAAGTGCAACTCTTTTAGCCGCAACAGCGGGTCTGGCTCAGGCGCGGGATATAGCGCCGGCAGAGGCAACCCAATTACTGAATGCGGGTACCATTCAATCATTTGAAAAACTTAACGAAGCGGCGCTTGCCCTACACCCGGGTGGCACTATCGATGATGCAGAGCTGGAAGAAAAAGGCGGGCGTTATATTTATGAAGTGGAAGTTTATGACGCCCAGGGTGTAGAGTGGGATTTGGATCTGGATGCCGCCACGGGCGAAGTCCTGAAAAATCGTAAAGACGATTAACAGCCTGTTATGAAATTGTTCACGCGTTCTACTTTGTTAGCACTGATCACCGCTGCCGCTTTAACGGCGGCAGCGGATGACATCGGTCCGAACGAAGCTTTGCGTCTGCGTCAGCAGGGCGAGATTCTGGCATTGGAAAAGCTGCTCGATATTGCCTTGTCACTTTATCCCGGCGCGCGTTTGCTGGAAGCAGAACTCGAAGAAGATGACGGCATGTATATTTACGAAGTGGAATTAATAACGCGCGGCGGTGTTGTACGCGAGATCGAACTCAACGCGCGGGATGGCCGCATTTTAAAGGATAAGGAAGACTGAATGCGGTTGCTGATTGTAGAAGATCACGTGTCGCTGGCCGATGAACTGCTGGCGGATTTTGGCCGCGCAGGGTATGCCGTGGATTGGCTAGCCGATGGCCGCGACGCACTCTATCAAGGTGCCAGCGAACCCTACGATTTAATCGTGCTGGATTTAGGATTACCGGGTAAACCCGGGTTGGAAATTTTGCGCGAATGGCGCGCGGGCGGCTTAACCACGCCGGTATTAATTCTTACAGCACGTGATCACTGGGCCGAGCGCATTGAGGGTTTGAAAGCCGGCGCCGATGACTATCTCACCAAACCGTTTCATCCCGAAGAACTGCAGTTACGTATTCAATCGCTGTTGCGGCGCGCTCACGGACTTGCCAATCAATCACACCTCGATGTGGGCGGATTGTGTCTTGATGAAAGCAAGCAGGCCGTCATTTACAACCATCAAGAAATTGTTCTCACCGCCGCAGAATTCAGTTTGCTGCGTTATCTGATGCTGCACCCGAAACAGATCGTGTCCAAGCTGCAATTGCTCGAACATCTTTACGATGGTGAGACCGAACGGGATTCCAATGTGATCGAAGTCCATGTGAATCATCTGCGCCGCAAGCTGGGTAAATCTGTTATCGAAACCCGCCGTGGCCAGGGTTATTTATTTAATGGTCTCTCGCCCAATCAGGTGACTGGTTCGGCTTTATGAAATCCATTCAACAGCGCCTCAGCATCGGCCTTGCCGGTGTATTGATACTGGTGGGCCTGGTGTTGGCGCAAACCAGTCTGTGGCTGTTCGACGCGGGCCTGCGTCGCAGCCTGGGCAGCGAACTGCAACTTGAGGCGGATAATTTGCTCGCCGCATTGGTGCGCGGCGAACACGGCATTGAATTGGATCAGACACGTATCTCACCGGTTTACGAACGTCCTTTTTCCGGGCGCTATTTCCGCATTGAATTCGTGGGGCGCGAAGATCTCGCGGTGGCTACCCTGCGTTCCCGCTCTGCCTGGGACCACGCGGTAAGTATCCCCGCGCAACCCGGTTTGCAGGAGGATCTGGCGGATGGTCCGCAGGAACAGACGTTACTGGTCTATCGCGGCAACTATCGCCGCTTTGGTCAGGATGTAGCGATTGTTGTTGCGCGGGATTACACCCCGGTGCTGCACAGTTTTCAGCAGTTACGCTGGATCGGCCTGGGAGCCGGCGGCATCGCGTTAATGGTCATCCTGTTATTGCAACGCCTGATCGTGCGGCGGGCGCTCCGGCCACTTGAGCGGGTGCGGCATCAGGTAAAGCAATTGCAGCAGGGCCAGCGCACGGAACTGGATAAGCAGGTCCCGGATGAGCTTGCCCCCTTGGTGCAGCAAATTAATCGCCTGTTACTGCACACCGAAGATACGCTCAAGCGATCGCGTAATGCCTTGGGCAATCTGGGTCACGCATTGAAGACGCCGCTGGCGGTGCTGTTCAGCATTAACGCCCGCCGCGAATTGCAGCAACATTCTGAGCTGATGACCAGCATGCGCGATCAGCTGAATAACATCCGTCAGCGCCTCGCCCGCGAACTGAGTCGCGCGCGGCTGGCGGGCGAGGCATTGCCTGGTGCGCATTTCCATTGCGCCGAGGAATTGCCGTTGTTGTTTACCACCCTGCAGCAGATTCACGGCCGCGACCTGCAGCTGCAGTGGCAGGTCACGCCGGAAAATCTGCGGTTGCCCTGGGATCGCGAAGACCTGCTGGAACTGCTGGGGAATCTGCTGGATAACGCCTGTAAATGGGCGGATGCTCAGGTTCAGCTGGCAATCGACAAACACGCCACCGGCATCACCATTACCGTGGATGACGATGGGCCGGGCATTGATCCGGGGCAGCGTGACGAGGTCCTGAGCCGTGGCGCCCGCCTCGATGAGCAGGTGGCCGGCCATGGTCTGGGCCTCGGGATCGTGCGCGATATCGTGGAGCATCTGGCGGGCGACCTGCATCTGGACAGCAGTCCGCTGGGTGGCCTGCGGGTTGTAATCAGCCTCCCCGCCCCCACCTAATCCGCTTCCGCGCGGTGTCTGCGACATTGCATTGTTCAACTCCTCCGGCGAATTACCTCTATGCGTGGCATGCACAGTCATTCTTCCCCTGCGACGGCAGCGGACGATATTCCTCTCACGCGCGCGTCCCTTAAGCAAACCCTCGCGTACCTCTGGCCTTATCTGTGGGATTTTAAAGGCCGCGTGTTGCTGGCCATTGTTGCGCTGATTGCGGCCAAGAGCGCGACGCTGTTGATGCCCTGGGCGCTCAAGCACATCATCGATGGCGTCGACCGCAGCCTGCAGCCGGAGCTGGTATTACCCCTCGCGTTTATTTTGTTTTATGGTGCCCTGCGTTTCGGCAGCGTATTTTTTGGCGAGCTGCGCGATGCACTTTTCAGTCGCGTAACAGAACACGCGATGCGCCGCATCGGCCTGCGGGTTTTTCGTCATCTGCATCAATTGGAATTAGCATTTCATCTCGATCGGGCTACTGGAGGCATCAGCCGGGACATTGAGCGCGGCACCAACGGCATCAGTTTTTTAATGCGCTTTCTGATGTTCAACATCGTCCCAACGCTGTTTGAAATTCTGATGGTGGCTTTGATTTTTGCCTTCGCATTTTCGGTGTGGTACGCGGTGATTACCGT
Source organism: uncultured Cellvibrionaceae bacterium (assembly GCA_964448175.1). Lineage (GTDB taxonomy): Bacteria > Pseudomonadota > Gammaproteobacteria > Pseudomonadales > Cellvibrionaceae > Cellvibrio. The sequence continues at coordinate 3,355 of CAYUVQ010000053.1, forward strand.
TATAGCCGTGGCGATCTATGTTGTATTTACGGTGATGACCACCGAGTGGCGCAATCGCTTTGTGCGCGAAGCCAATCAGGCTGATTCATCGACCAGCACGCGGGCCATCGACAGCCTGCTGAATTACGAAACCGTAAAATATTTTAATAACGAAGAATTTGAAGCGCGGACCTATGATGAATTCCTGGCGAAATGGGAATCCGCCAAACTGAAAAACCGCATGTCACTGCTGGCGTTGAACTCAGGTCAGGCGCTGATCATCGCGCTGGCGATCACTGCGATGATGTGGATGGCTGCAGTGAACGTTCTGGATCAACAGATGACGCTGGGTGATCTCGCCATGGTCAACGCTTACATGATCCAGTTATTCATTCCGCTGAACTTTCTCGGTTTTGTGTATCGCGAAATCCGTCGTGCCCTAACCGATCTGGAAAACATGCTTGGCCTCTTAAAACGCGAAGCAACTATTGTCGATGCACCGGATGCGCAGCCGTTACAGATTACACGCGGTGAAATACGCTGGTCCGGTGTTAATTTTTCCTACCATCAGGATCGGCCGATTCTACGCAATTTTGATTTGCATATCCCAGCGGGCGCGCGCATCGCGATTGTGGGCGCCTCCGGTGCGGGGAAAAGCACCATCGCTCGTTTACTGTATCGCTTTTACGACATCAATAGCGGCAGCATTGCAATCGACGGGCAGGATATTCGTCAGGTTACGCTCGACAGTCTGCGTCGTGCCATTGCCGTTGTACCCCAGGATACCGTGCTGTTCAACACCAGCATCCGCGACAATATTGCCTATGGCAATCCACAGGCAGATGATGCCGCGATTGATCGCGCCATTCGCATGGCGCATCTGAAAAATTTTATCGACAGCCTGCCTCAGGGTGACAAAACCATCGTGGGTGAGCGGGGTTTGAAAGTCAGTGGTGGGGAAAAGCAGCGTATTGCCATTGCGCGGGTTTTACTGAAAGGTGCACCGATTTTATTATTTGATGAAGCGACTTCAGCATTGGACTCTAACGCTGAAACTGCCATCCTCGAGGCGATGCGCGAAGTCGCCAGCGGACACACCAGCATCGTGATCGCTCACCGCCTTTCAACGGTGATCGATGCAGACAAGATTGTGGTACTGGAACAGGGGCAGGTGGTTGAGCAGGGTTCGCACAATGAACTTCTGCAACGGCAGGGTCGCTACGCGCAATTGTGGGCGATGCAGCAACAGGAAGAGTAGCGCAAAGGCTTTTGGACGCGGATAAAGTATGCCGCGTCCATGCAACGTCATAGAGTATAGTTACGGGTTATTCAGTTTTACACCGATCTGCTGCAAATCATAACCGGTAGGCGTCTGATGAACGCGCAAGCCAAATTCGGGGATGACAGCGAACACGTGATCAAAGATATCTGCCTGAATGCCCTCGTAAAAAGCCCAGCGGGTATCGTTGGTAAAGGCGTAGATTTCAATCGGTATGCCATCGGCACCGGGCTGCAACTGACGCACGATCAACGTCATCTCCTGATGAACACATTTGTGCGCGCGCAGATAAGCATTGAGATATGCCCGAAAAGTTCCGAGGTTGGTCAGCTTGCGCCCGTTAACCGGTGATTCTGGATCAATATTATTCTCTTTATTATGTTCCGCAATTTCGCGCACCTTATTCTCAATGTAATCCGTCAGCAGCTGCGCGCGACGTAAACGTTTTAACGCATCTTCATCCAGAAACTTCACACTCGTTGCATCAATATTGACTGATCGCTTGATGCGTCGCCCGCCTGACTCGCTCATCCCCCGCCAGTTTTTAAAAGAATCTGAGATCAATGCGTATGCGGGGATGGTGGTGATGGTTTTGTCCCAGTTGCGCACCTTGACCGTCGTCAGGTTGATATCAATCACATCGCCATCGGCGTTATATTTTGGCATCTCCAGCCAATCGCCCACCGCGAGCATATTGTTAGCCGATAGCTGAATTCCGGCTACCAGACCCATAATTGGATCTTTAAATACCAATAGCAGTACCGCCGTCATCGCACCGAGACCGCTGAATAAAATCACCGGCGATTTACCAATTAATAACGAAATGGCAAAAATAATGGTGAGCAACGCGCTCGCCAGCTTGATACTTTGAAAAATACCGCGCAGGGGAAAACGCCGGCCATAGGACGTGGTGTTCGCCACGCTTTCAAGGGTATCGAGTAACGAGAAAAGCGAGAGAGTGGCGAACAACAGAACCCACAGATGAGTGACAACTTCGATTACTGCCAGCGCATCAGAACCGCTCTCCAGCCAGATACGGGCTTGGGTAAAAAGAATAAAACCCTGCAGCGTTAATGCAAGCCGACTGAATAACTTATATTGGAACAGCGCGCGCTGCCAGGTACCTTTGGATCGCGCTGCGTGGTGGCTGATCAGCCGGATCACGACGCGGTGGAGAATGAGATGGATGATGATCGACGTCAGTGCAATTATGCCGATAACCACCAGAAAATAAATAAGTTCGCCGTTTTGCAGATCCTGCTGTTCCAGCCAGGTTATTAATTCGTTTTTCATTACAACCTCGGTATTCAATGTCCTGTGTGATTAACCTGAAGAAACAGCACATCAGCGGATGACGGCCATCCGCTAAAATTCAACAGGCATGCAGGGAAAATGAACGCTGATGATACACAAAAATGCCCGCGACTTCAGAGGTGCGGGCCAGGTTTTGGACTCAGACCACATCCTCACGCGATTTTTGCCGCTCTTCAGCCACAAAAATCCAGATCTGACAAGCAAGCACACCCATTACACCGCCTAGCATCAGCAATGAAAATGGCAGTGCGGTGCCGGTGTAAAACCAAGCGAGCAGCGGACCGGCAAGCGCACCGCTGCCGAAGCGCAAGGTGCCGGTCACAGCGGCTGCTGTGCCGGAATGCTCCGGAAATTTCATAATGATCATTGCATCAGTGTTGGTGGAAATTAATCCCAGGCTCGCCATCAAGGGCCCCACTGTAAGCACCGTGTACCATAAATTGAGATTCAAATAATTAACCAGGCATAACAGGCTTGCGCAGATCAATGCTATCGCCAGACCAATGCGCAGCATGCGCGGCGAACCGAGCCGGTTGACCACGCGACTGTTAATAAGATTGGCCAGCATTAACATCATCACGTTCAAACCAAACAGCACACCAAAATATTTTTCACTCACCCCGAAATAATCAATGTAGATAAACGAAATGGCGGTCAGGAAGCAGAAAAACGCAAAGGAAGAAAACATGATGGTAATAATTAACGGACGCGCGAAGGGGTTAGAAAATACTGTGCGATAACCCTGCAGATAATTAATGCGGCGCGAGCTGCCCTTGGCTTTAATCTCTGGCAGAAAGCGCCAAGCAAAAAGAATGATGATGACCGCATATACAGCTTGGGCGATAAAAATAAGATGCCAGCTGCTCAGCCACATGATGGCACTGCCGATCGCTGGTGCAAGCAAGGGCGCGAGCATCATGATCATCGACATGTACGACATGCCCTTGGCTGTATGTTCGCGATAGAGATAACGAATAATACCCGGAACCACCACCGAGGACGCGGCTCCACACAGCGCCTGCACGGTGCGCCACACCAGAAACCATTCAATGCTGTCGACCCAGCTTAATACCAGGCTGGCCAAAGCGAAGCCGGTGAGCCCGAACAGCGCCAGCGGGCGCCGTCCCAATGCATCGGCCAGCGGGCCGAACAACAGCATTCCCGCTCCGTAAGCCGCGAGAAAAATACTCAGCGATTGCTGCACCGAACCGATATGGGTACCCATATCCTCGGCCATGGCCGGCATCGCCGGAAGGTACATATCCACCGCCAGGGGCGTCGTGGCGATCATGGCCGCGAGCAGAATAATTAATAACGGTGAAAGGGTTTTTTCAGTCATGCGCAATCCTCGGAGAGCGATACATCATACGCCGTGCGTTATCAGCGAACGATACGGCGCCGCAGCGGAGATTGGACGAAAATTTCGATGATTGGTTTATTGGACCAGAAACCGGTGAGCAAAATCGTCGGCCGGCAGCGGCCGGGAAAATAAATATCCTTGCGCATAATCACAGCCCGCCGCCGCCAGAAGATCGCGCTGCTCCTGCGTCTCGACACCCTCTGCGACTACTTTGATTCCCAGTTTGTGCGCCATGACGATGATGGCTTCGCAGAGCGCAAATTCTTCCGCCTCGCTGTGCAGGTTGCGCACGAACGATTTATCAATTTTTAAATAATCGATGTCGAATCGTTTCAGGTAAGCCAGGGACGAATAACCCGTGCCGAAATCATCCAGCGCGACCTGCACACCTGCATCGCGAAACGCCAGCAGTTTTTCATGCACGGCATTGTTGGCGTCCAGCAGCAGGCCTTCGGTAATTTCAACATTGATTGAATTACCGGACAAACCCAACTGCTGAAGATGTGCGAACCACTGCGACAGATCATTATTTTCATCGCGAAACTGCACCGGCGATTTGTTTACGCTGATCTGTATGTCCACCTGGTACTGCTCTCGCCAGCGCGCGACCTGCAACATGGCTTCGCGAAACACCCAGTTGCCGATATCAATGATCATGCCGGTGTCTTCCGCCAGGGAAATAAAATTATCCGGCGGCACCAGCCCGCGTGTGGGATGTAGCCAGCGGATCAGCGCTTCGGCTTTGGTGACAGTGTTGCTGCGCAGATCCACAATGGGTTGGTAATGCAGCATGAATTGCTCTTCGCTGATAGCACAGCGCAGGTCCTTGATCATTTGCATGCGGTTGCGCGCGGCTTCCTGCATGGATGCGGTGAAATAATTAAATCGATTGCGGCCGAGATTTTTTGCCGCATACATCGCCTGGTCCGCATTCTTTAACAGCGTGTCGATGTCGAGCGCATCATTCGGATACAGCGTGATGCCAATACTGGTGGAGATATAAGCGGTGTCCGTACCTAATTGAAACGGTTCGGTCAGTTTCCGCAGGATGGTTTCGGCCACACGCTCAACGTTTTCCATGCTGTCAAAATCGCTGAGAATCACCGTGAATTCATCACCGCCCAGACGCGCCACTGTATCGGTATCGCGCACGCACTGCCGTAAACGCACGGCGGTTTCTTTCAATAATTTATCGCCCATGTCGTGGCCAAGGCTGTCATTAACTTCCTTGAATAAATCCAGGTCTAAAAACAACAGAGCGATAGGCTGCCGGGTACGGGTCGATTTTTTTATTTCCTGTGCCAGATGATCCAGAAACATGCGGCGATTGGGCAACTGTGTCAACTGATCGAAATTGGCCTGGTTCCAGATAATTTCTTCTGATTGCTTTTTGTCGGTGATGTCAGAAAAAAGTGCAACGCGGCGGTAGGGTTTTCCTTCGCTGTCGAAGATGGTGTTCATCATCAACCACACGATAAAGTCTTCACCATTCTTGCGGCGGCACCAGGTCTCGCCACGCCACTGTCCTTCGATTTTCATTCCTTTGCGTAGGTTGGTGTACAGCGAAGAATGTTCAGAGTCGGTACTGAGGATGCCGGCATATTGACCAATGATTTCTTCCGGGGTGTATTGTGTGAGTTCAGTGAATGCGGGGTTGATGGTAATAATATTACCGGTTGGGCCATCCAGCACCATCATGGCTTCGCTGCTGTTGTCGTATACCAGAGACGCCAGCTGCATGGATTCTTCAGCTTGTTTGCGTTCAGTGATATCTGCGTGCGTGCCACACATCCGCAGCGGTTTGCCATCACTGCTGTAGCTGACCACCTTCGCGCAATCCTGTACCCAGCGATAATCGCCCTGCTTGGTTTGCATGCGGTATTCGAGTTTATGCTGGGGCGTTTTGCCTTCCAGGTGCCGGGTGACGGATTCCAGTGCAAGCGCGCGATCATCCGGATGAATAAAATCGCTCCATTGTTTAACGGTGTGGCGAATCTCCTCGTGGGTGTAGCCGAGAATCTCTGCCCAGCGTGCATTGCGCTCAACGGTACCCTTAAGGATATCCCAGTCCCAAAAGCCCAACTCGCCGCCCGCCAGTACGAGTGTTAATTGCTGTTCACTGGCGCGTAGGGCGATTTCCGCGAGTTTCTGTTGCGTGGTATCCAGCAGGCCCGCGATAAAAAACTGCACCTGACCTTCGCTGCGGTAGCAGGACGCGGTGAGGCGAACATAGAGCACAGTGCCGTCTTTGCAGATAAAACGTTTATCCAGCTCGTAACTTTCGCGCTCACCGTTCAGCACATGCTGTAACTGTTCGGCGTCCTTATCGAGATCATCGGGATGAGTAATGTCGGCCCAGGTCAGCGACTTTAATTCCGCCTCGTTATAACCAATCATTTCACACAACCGCCGATTAATACGCAGCCAGCGTTTATCAACAGACGTGATAGCGATGCCGATGTTGCCGAAATCAAATTGCGAGCGAAATAAAAATTCATTTTCTGCCAGCGCTTCATTCACCTGCTTGCGTTCAAGACGTCCGGCAAACAAAGTGCCTAATAACGTGGTAGCCAGGGGATAAACCACCAGGATGGGTATGCTGACCGTGGCCAGTATGTTGAGTGCAGTGGTCAATGGTAAGAGGAACATCAGCGCTAACATGACGCCGTGGATGATCAGGCCGAAGATATACAATTCGCCAATAGAGATACGCACAGATTCGCGGAAGCGGAAATGTCGCCAGCAGATGCCAATGAACCCGGAAGCAATAATTACCGCAACGCCCGTGATGGTCGCGGCACCGCCCTGCCAAATACGCATGGCTACCGCCATGATCATAGCGATTAACGTAGGGACTGTACCAAAAAATAAACCGGCAATACCGAGTAGGACGGAGCGGGTATCAAACACAATGCCCGGTGCATATTCCCAGGGCGTGAGCATGATAACGATGGTGGTAATACCCAGACCTGTTCCGGTCACAAGTTTTCGCCACAACAAACGCTCGGTGCGTTTGTGATCGATGGCTAAATCGTAGATGAAGATCATCGCCAGCAGCAGAGCAGCATTATGAATCAAGGCTAGGAGACTGGCGCTATCCATTGGAATATAAAAATTCCTTGTGCAGGAAACCGGTTATATGAGGGATGGAATAAGTAATACGGGTAAGTGTATTTCACGAATATCAAATCAGCCAGGATTCTGCCGGCGGAATTTGTCGTTTATAAATGTATGCCGCAGACCGGGCGAACATCTGCGGCGAGAGGCATAACAGTGAAATAATCAGGACAGCTTTAACCCGATAATGCCCAACACGATCAATCCAATTGACGCCAGCCGCATCGGCGACATCGATTCATCGAACAACATAATCCCTAATATCACCGTCCCCAGTGCCCCGATACCGGTCCACACTGCATAGGCCGTGCCCAAGGGCAGCTGGCGCAAAGAAAGACCGAGCAGCACGAAGCTTACGATCAACGCAGATATGGTGACGACACTGGGCCAGAGACGGGTAAATCCTTCGCTGTATTTGAGACCAATAGCCCAAGCGATTTCGAACAAGCCGGCAAAGAAAAGTAATAACCACGACATGGTGACAACCTCAACAGAAACAGGGGCCGTCCCCAAAAAAGCAGAACGCGCAAGGTCGTCCTCGCGCGCGAAAAAATTCTCTCACTTGGGGATAAGTAAAGCAAGCCGAGGAGGACGTACCCTCATAGCGTCGCGTCAGATGAAGCGTGTAGTTATAGGAGAGGAAGACTCGGGGGGTTGTCCGTTGGGGGGAAGGACGAGTTATTTATGTATCGATTCAGTCGAGACAGCTATTCCCCAGGCACAAAAAACCCGGCACAAAGGCCGGGTCTTTCGAACAGAACAGAATGCCGATCAATTACTTGATCTTGCCTTCTTTGTAGATCACGTGTTTACGTACAACCGGATCGTACTTTTTGATTTCCATTTTCTCAGGCATGGTACGCTTGTTCTTGTCAGTCGTGTAGAAGTGACCGGTACCTGCACTGGAGTTCAGACGAATTTTATCGCGCATGATGTGTGCTCCTGATTAAAATTTTTCGCCGCTAGCGCGAAGATCGGCCAATACTGCATCGATACCGCGCTTGTCGATGATGCGCATGCCTTTAGCAGAAACGCGCAGGGATACGAAACGCTTTTCCGCCTCAACCCAGAAACGGTGGGTGTGCAGGTTGGGTAAAAAACGACGCTTGGTGTGGTTCTTAGCGTGAGAAACATTGTTTCCAGTGATTGGACGCTTGCCAGTCACTTGACATACCTTAGACATTGTCTTGCCTCTTTGAAAAATCAGCGCGCTACGCTGGGTTTGAGCCTTGAAACAGACCAACAACCAGCCTAGAGCAGTGTTGGGAGCAGCCTATTCGTACCGTTTGCGACCCTTCATGGATGAATCCTGGGGACGTTGAAAACGTCTTGCAAACGCCTTTAATTAAGGAGCTTTGCATACCCGGCCGCAGAGAGCCGCGTTTTATACCAAAACAACCCCTCAATAGCAACGGCCGGGTGAATTTTTAGCCATATTTCCTGTTGAATTGTTAAGCATTGGCTCCCTGCGCCTTAAATCAGCCCTCGTTCGGCAAAAGACACCACCTCGCCATCGCCGACCACCATATGGTCCAGCACCCGCACGTCAATCAGATCCAGGGCCTGTTGCAGGCGCTCGGTTAGTCGCCGGTCCGCCTGGCTGGGTTCGGCCACACCAGAGGGATGATTATGGGCCAGGATCACGGCGGCGGCATTGCGGGCAATGGCCTTGCGCACGACTTCCCGCGGGTGAACGCTGGCACCGTCGATAGTCCCGAAGAAGAGTTCTTCGTAAGTCAGCAAGCGGTGCTGGTTGTCCAGAAACAGCACGGCAAAGACTTCTTGGTGGCGGTGACGCAGCTGAGCACTGAGATAACTGCGGACCAGATCCGGGCTGGTGAGCAGGTCACCTTCCTGCATGCGGGCTGATAGATGCCGGCGCGCCATCTCCAGCACGGCCTGCAGTTGCGCATACTTAGCGGACCCCAAGCCGTGTCCGCGACAGAATTGGGTCTGATCGGCTTCCAGCAGTTGCCGCAATCCACCGTATTCCTTGAGCAGATCCCGCGCGAGATCAACGGCGGATTTACCGACGCACCCCACCCGCAGAAAGATGGCGAGCAGTTCAGCATCGGAGAGAGCTTGTGAGCCTTGTTTAAGGAGTTTTTCGCGGGGACGTTCGGCCTCGGGCCACTGGGCAATGGACATATGACAGTTCCTTGTCGAGTATTAATGAAGCGAGCGGCGGAGCATCACGTTATTCCAGATGTCGCTCGTTGTACGAAAACGGCGGTAAGGATGGTATCTTAGCCGCTTTCCGTCAAGCGTTCCGGCCAGAGGCTCATAGTATCTGGCGGTTGATGTAAGTAATCAGTTACTCCCCCTGTGGAGTTCAATGCGGCTTTTGCTTCTTTTTTCGGTTATCCAGGCAGAAGCCAGCGACAGGAATCCCATGAGTTCACTTGCCAATAAACACATCCTGCTCGGTGTCACCGGTGGAATTGCCGCCTATAAAAGCGCCGATCTGATCCGCCGGCTGCAGGATCTGGGAGCCGAGGTGCGCGTCGTCATGACCGCCGCCGCACAGGAATTTATTACTCCTCTCACCTTACAGGCGCTGTCGGGCCATCCGGTTCATACCAGCCTGCTCGACCCGGAAGCGGAGGCGGCGATGGGTCATATTCAGCTGGCGCGCTGGGCCGATCTGGTTCTGGTTGCGCCTGCCAGTGCGGATTTCCTCGCGCGTCTGGCGCAGGGCAAAGGGGACGATTTATTGACGACGGTCTGTCTGGCGACACCCGCCACCCTGGCGGTGGCGCCGGCCATGAATCAGGGCATGTGGCGCAACGCCAGCACGCAGGAAAATCTGCGGATTCTGCAAAGCCGGCAGGTCAGGATCTTTGGCCCGGCGGAAGGCAGTCAGGCCTGCGGCGATGTTGGCCCCGGACGGATGCTTGAGCCAATGCAGATCGCCGGCGCGGCGGCCAGCCTGTTCCAGCCCGGCAGCCTGGCGGGGCGCAAAGTGATAATCACGGCGGGCCCCACCCGCGAAGCCATAGATCCCGTGCGTTACATCAGCAATTACAGTTCCGGCAAGATGGGTTATGCCCTTGCACAGGCAGCGGCAGAAGCCGGCGCAAGGACTATCCTTATCAGCGGGCCGACGAATCAGGCAGTACCGGACAATGTTACCCGTATCGACGTGACCAGCGCGCAGCAGATGTACGAGGCTGCCGTCCAGCAAGCCGCAGCGTGCGATCTATTTATAGGCGCGGCGGCGGTGGCCGATTATCGTCCCGTCACGCTTGCACCTAACAAACTCAAGAAAACCAGTGATGACCATATGACTATCGAGCTGGTGAAGAACCCCGACATCATCGCTGCGGTGGCCGCCCTGCAGCCGAAGCCGTTCACGGTCGGTTTCGCGGCGGAGAGCGAAAACCTGCTCGATTATGCGCGCAAGAAACTGCAACAGAAAAATCTGGATCTGATCATTGCCAACAACATTGCGACGCAGGGCATAGGTTTCGACAGCGATGATAATGCCGTTACCCTGATCGACCGAAACACCGAACAGGAGCTGACGCAGCGCAGCAAGCACCAACTGGCGCGCGACCTGGTCGCCTTGATCGCCGAGCGTTTACCGGCACAAGACTAAGTCACACCTTGCAAACTGCATTTACTATTGCCCCAAAAATAAGTCACGACCTTATAAAAGGAAGCAACGTGGATAAACCGGACAAATTACCCGAGATTAAAAAAGTCGATAGCGCAGCGACCAACTCACGTGCCGCACAACGTGCCCAGGAAGCAGCCAAACGCACTGCCGCTGCCCGCCAAAAAGTCCTGTTGATCGCGCTGGCGGTGGTCATCGCCATCAACGCATTACTCGCGTATTTTCTGTACGGCATCATGGTTGAGGACGTGCAGCGTCAGCGGCAGGCCGAGTTGACAGAGCGGCAGACCCGCCACCATGTTGACGCCGTCCGGCATTATCTGGCCAAAGTGACGAATCAGTTTGAACAGGCTCTCGCCGTTGCGGATCTGCCAACCGTATTAAATGATGGGGATCCCGACCAGCTGGCCCAGCGGCAGAGCAGTCTGCAGGAATATTTTGATAATCCGATGGCGGTGCGCCTGATTCCGGCCGGCACGGCCCAGCTGGATCGCCGGGGCGCCGCCCCGATTCGCTTTGCCGAACTGGATTTGATCCGCCGGGCTGAACGTCGCGAAGCAACACTGCCGGAAGCAGCCGTTGTCGAGGGCAACTGGCTGCTGCATTTGATTGCACCACTGCCAGGCGATGCGCAGCAACCGGTGGCAGGTACGCTATTGGTGACGCTTGATGGTCAGGATCTGATCAAGGCTTTCAGTGCCGGCGATGCTAATCTGGGTCAGGCACTGCTGCTGCAGAAAATCGCGGGCAGTAGTCCGCTCACCGTCGCATCGCTCGGAAATGGCGGCGCTTCTCCAGTGAAGGAAATTGCCGTTCCCGGCACCTATTGGAGTGTGCGCTTTACTCCTTCTCAACAACTGTTGAAATTGTCTGAAGAGTTACCGACGCTGTGGTTGCTGGTGCTGTCAGTGACCAGTATCGCCGGTCTGGTGTTGGCATGGCTCGCGAGTAAAGTCCTGGTGAAAGCGCAGGTCCCGCAAAAAGTTAATTCAAAAATCGAGACGGCTGATTCTAGTCCGGTGGTGAAAACCAGTGAGACAGCAAAAGCCACTGAGGAAATACTCGCTAACCCGATCTATCAGAATCAGGACATTCTCGATATCGCGGTGATCGAAGAAGACGACGATATCCTCGGTCTCAATCAGGTCGCTGGCAAAAAAGCTGGTGGCGGAACGGCCGTGGAAACCCTTGATGTTCCGGCGGAGATTTTTCGCTCTTATGACATTCGCGGTGTTGTGGGGCGTGATCTCACGCCGCAGCTGGCCGAAAATATCGGTGCGGCTATCGGCAGTGAAGTGCTGGACCAAGGCGATGCCAGTATCATTGTCGCGCGCGACGGGCGCACGCACAGTGAAGAGCTGAGTCAGGCGATGATCAACGGCATCCTGCGCACGGGCTGTCACGTTATCGACATTGGTGTGGTGCCCACGCCGGTACTGTATTTCGCCACTTTTCATCTGCCGGACACCAACAGCGGCGTGATGGTCACCGCGAGTCACAATCCAGCGGATTACAACGGCTTCAAGATGGTTATCAATGGCGTTACCCTTGCCGACGATGCCGTAATGGGAATTCGCGCGCGCATCATGCATCAACAGTTTCATCGCGGTGAGGGAAGCACAGAATATCGCGACGTGGTTGCCGATTATATTGATCGCATTTTTTCTGACGTGGCGCTGGCCAGTACCGTCTCGCTGGTGATTGATGCAGGTAACGCAGTCACCGGTGTGGTGGCGCCGCGTTTATTTGAAGAGCTGGGGTGTGATGTCACGCCGTTGTATTGCGACCTGGATGGCACCTTTCCCAATCATGATCCAGATCCCTGCCATGAAAAAAATCTGCGCGATTTAATTGCTAAAGTGCAGGAGGTGGGAGCGGATCTCGGTGTCGCTTTTGACGGTGATGGTGATCGATTGGTTGTGGTAACCCCCAAAGGAACGATTATCTGGCCGGATCATTTATTAATGTTATTTGCTCGCGATGTATTGTCGCGCAATCCCGGTGCTGATGTGTTGTTCGACGTGAAATGTTCACGTCAGCTGAATCAGGTGATCAGCAGTTATGGCGGCCGGCCGCTGATGTGGAAGACGGGGCATTCGCCCATGAAAGCCAAGATGATTGAAACTGGCGCTTTGATTGGTGGTGAATATTCCGGCCATATCTTTATCAAAGATCGGTGGTACGGTTTTGACGATGGCATGTATGCTATGGCGCGGTTGCTGGAAATTATTACGCTGCGCGATCAGAAGATTGACGATATCTTCAACGCCTTTCCCATCTTACCCGCCACACCGGAATTGAAGATCGCGGTGCCGGATACGGAGAAGGTTGCCCTGGTACAACAACTGGTTGAACAAGGCGATTTTCAGAACGGCAAGCCAACCACGATTGACGGCCTGCGCGTTGATTTCAGTAAAGGCTGGGGCTTGGTGCGCGCATCCAATACCTCGGCCGCGCTGACCTTGCGGTTTGAGGCAGAAACAGAAGAAGCACTGGAAAAAATCAAACTTTTGTTCAAGCGTGAGTTATTGAAAATTAAATCCGATCTGGTCATTAATTTTTAATTCACGTCTGGCAAATATTTTATTAACCTAAAAATTTCTAAAGCTACACGCTGGGTAACTTCTGAAATTTTATTCAGCCACAGGATTTGAAGTATGTCTTTAACTCGTGATTCAGCCATGAACGTCGCTAACGTCCTGACCGAAGCCTTGCCCTATATCCAGCGATTCATCGGCAAGACAATTGTGGTGAAATTCGGTGGCAACGCCATGATTGATGAAGCGCTGCAAAACAGTTTTGCGCGCGACATCGTGTTGATGAAGCTGGTGGGCATGAACCCGATAGTTGTCCATGGGGGTGGGCCGCAAATTGGTGAACTCCTGCAGAAGCTGGAAATTAAATCGGAATTTATTAATGGTATGCGTGTTACCGACAGCGCGACCATGGACGTAGTGGAAATGGTGCTGGGCGGTGCGGTCAACAAACAAATTGTCAGCCTCATCAACCGTAACGGCGGCCAGGCGATTGGCATCACCGGTAAAGATGGTCAATTGATTCGTGCGCGCAAACTGTCTTTCACCCGCAAGTCCCCCGAAATGCTCGAACCGGAAATCATCGACATCGGCCACGTTGGTGAAGTGTCTTCGATAAATACGTCCGTTATCGACATGCTGATCAACAGCGATTTTATTCCGGTGATTGCTCCTATTGGTGTTGGCGCAGATGGAGCTTCATACAACATCAACGCCGATCTTGTTGCAGGAAAAATTGCCGAAGTCCTGCGTGCAGAAAAATTAATGCTGCTGACCAATGTCGCCGGTCTGCAAGACAAACAAGGTAAAGTCCTGACTGGCCTGACGACCGCGCAGGTTGATGAATTAATTGCAGACGGTACCATCTACGGCGGCATGTTACCGAAGATCGATTGCGCGTTGAGCGCGGTCAAGAACGGCGTTACCAGCGCACACATTGTGGATGGCCGCGTTGAACACGCCGTGCTGCTGGAAGTTTTTACTGATGCCGGTGTAGGTACACTGATCACCAACAGCAAAAACGAACAATGATGACCAGTTGCGCGCAGGGAGCGCGCGCACTTCTGGACCAGATAGCCACGGAATGAGTTGAAGATAA
>CAYUVQ010000053.1:17752-21793 GCA_964448175.1 uncultured Cellvibrionaceae bacterium
CGCAGGGAGCGCGCGCACTTCTGGACCAGATAGCCACGGAATGAGTTGAAGATAATGAGCAAAACCAGTGTAAAAGTATCCCGTCGCCAGCAGATCCTGGAATCACTCGCCAAGATGCTGGAAGACAGTCCCGGCGCACGGATTACCACCGCCGCCCTCGCCCGCGAAGTGGGTGTGTCAGAAGCGGCGCTTTATCGTCACTTCCCCAGCAAATCAAAGATGTTTGAAGGTCTGATTGAATTTATTGAAGAGACGATCTTTACGCGCATCAATGTCATCCTCGCTGAAGAACCGACAGCACTTAAACGTTGCGAAAATATTCTGCTGCTGGTGTTGACCTTTACGGAACGCAATCCGGGCATTACTCGCCTGCTCACCGGTGATGCGCTTACCGGTGAAACTGAACGTCTGCGCAATCGGATCGCCCAGGTGTTCGAGCGTCTTGAGACGCAATTGAAACAAATTTTGCGCGAAGCGGAATTGCGTGAGGGAGTTCGGCCGCGCATATCCGTATCAGCGGCGGCTAATTTGTTGATGGCCTGTATGGATGGGCGAATTACACAATTTGTGCGTAGCGAATTTCGTCGTTCACCCACGGAATACTGGAATGATCAGTGGGCATTGATCACCGCAGATTTTATGCGTTAGTTAATTCTCCGAGCGGGAAATTTCAGCAAAACGTTTCATATCCTGATCAAACTTGTCCGAGGCAGCCTGATATTCCCGCTCGCGCTGCTTAATCTGCATTTGAATATCACGTTCTTCGGCTTGAAGGTTAGCCAGATTTCGCAGCAGGTCATCGCCCACGGCGCGGCCGCTGCGCTCAATGCTGGCAGCCTGCTCCTGTTGCGTCACAATCTGGGAGCGTACATTGCTCAGGTTACTGGTCAGGATACTGATGTTGCCCTGTAGTTCCTGCAGGTTGCGGGTTTTGGCCGCTTCAATGTCCGCCACACTGCTGTAACGCCGGCGTAATAATTTATCCGCCTTTTCCTGTTGCTTGCGCAGCTTGCGTTCTTCCGCTGCGCGTTTTGCTTCTTCACCGGTCGGCGATGGCTCGACGACCCGGATCACTTCACCGTTAAGCGAGACGACTTCATAACCCTTAGAAACATATTCCGGCGGGATAGTGGCATTGATAACCTTTACACCGTCTTCATTGATGTAGCGATAGTAAACTCTGCCGGGTGCCTCTGCGCCATAGGTCGCTGAAGCTGACAGGATAGTAACGCTGGTGAGGAAGGTAATGCGTTTTATCAAGCCTTTATTCATCATGTTGCCTTCATTGTTCAGGGTGCGTCGACGCCATAGGTAGCGCGATAACGTTTGATTTGCTCGACCATGTCTCCCTGGCTGCCTTGTGTTTCCAGATAATCAATGATGTGGTTGAGGTTAATGATGCTCACCACTGGAATACCAAAGGTCTGTTCTACTTCTTGAATCGCGGATAGCTCGCCCTGGCCGCGCTCCTGACGATTCAGGCCGATTAAAACCGCAGCTGGTTCAGCGCCCGCTTCCTTAATAAGTCCCATGACTTCACGCACGGCGGTGCCGGCGGTGATCACGTCATCAACAATCAGTACCTTGCCCTGTAATGGTGCTCCCACCAGAACACCGCCCTCGCCGTGATCCTTTGCTTCCTTTCGGTTATAACAAAACGGTAAATCCCGTTGATAATGATCCGCCAGCGCAATAGCCGTAGTGGCCGCGAGCGGAATACCTTTATAAGCCGGACCAAAGACTACGTCAAAAGAAATGCCGGCAGCGGTGATGGCGGCCGCATAGTAGCGCCCCAGTTCCGCTAGTGCAGTTCCGGTCTGAAATTTGCCTGCATTAAAGAAGTATGGACTGGTTCGGCCGGATTTGAGTGTGAATTCACCAAAGCATAGCGCCTGATGTCTGATCGCCAGCTGAATGAAATCATGTTGATACTTTTCCATGCAAAATTCCTGTGTATGATCTAACTTCTATAGGTCTAACAATAATAACCGGCTGGATGGGTCGCTGAACTTAATCCCGACCGAAGCTTCTATCAGATTGACAACGAAATTGTGAAAAAAAGTATCAAACATTGCCACGCCGGGTCATTGCGGTAACACAATTCTATAAAGCTCGGGTATCATACACAGTCCGTAATCAAGGGGCTAACATGAGAGTTATCAGTCTTAGCGTCGATGGTATTTTTCAAGCGGCGCAACGCGGCCTGTACGATTGGCTGGCAAATCAGGATGCAGATTTGATCTGCTTGCAAGATTTACGCGCACTGGAATACGAGTTGGATAAACCCAACTTTCAACTGGATGGTTATTTCGCTTATTTCTTCGACTCAGGTACCAAACACTACAACGGTGTGGCTATTTACACCCGTGTGCAACCCAAGGCATTGATTTATGGCCTGGGGTTTTCGTCGGGAGTGGATATGGAAGGGCGTTACCTGCAAGTGGATTATGAACATCTGAGTGTGGGTTCACTGCTTGCGCCGAGCGCGACCTCCGAGCTGGAGTCGCAGGAGGTCAAGATCAAGTTCTTCGATGACTTCCAGGCGCATCTGGACAAGATTACCCGCAAGCGTCGCGAGTACATCTTCTGTGGCAACTGGGCGATGGCCCACACCGCCCGCGATGTCACCAATAGTAGCGAGAACCAGCACAACTCTGGTTTCCTGCCCCACGAGCGGCAATGGCTCAGCCAGTTGTTCAATCAATTGGGTTATGTGGATGCATTTCGTCGGGCTAATCGCGACCCCGACGAATATAGCTGGTGGCCCAGCGGCAAGATCGATGAAGGTGAAGGCTGGCGTACTGACTTCCAGGTGGTGTCTAACAGCATTGGCCCGAAGGTTGAGTATGCCACCATCTATAAGATGCAGCAGTTTTCCAGTCATCTCCCGGTCATTGTTGACTATGACATTGAGCTGGAGCAGTTTTAGGGAATTGATGACTGCTCTGCCGGGTTACAGGTGTGGGATAACCCGCACCTGTCGTTAGCCTCGCGATCTGAGCTGGCATGCCGGAATAGACGCGAGGAGCTAACCACAGCTGGGAAAGTTACTCTTGATTCCTAATTCGCTAGTAACGCCTGCTTCTGTAGCTGGTGTAACTGCGCGATCCCTTGCTTGGCCAGGCCCAGCATTGCAGCGAATTCCGTTTCGCTAAAGGGTTCGGCTTCTGCGGTGCCCTGAATTTCGATGATGCCACCATCATCTCCCATCACTACATTCATATCTGTGTCTGCCGTTGAATCTTCCGGGTAATCCAGATCCAGCACCGGCTGACCTTCATAAATTCCTACCGAGACAGAGGCAATGGCTCGTTTCAGCGGCTCACCTTTGACCTGATTTTCCTGCTTGAGAAAAGCGATGGCGTCAGCCAGGGCCACCCACGCGCCGGTAATCGAGGCGGTGCGAGTGCCGCCGTCTGCCTGGATAACATCGCAGTCCACATGGATGGTATTTTCGCCAATGGCCGTCAAATCCACCGCCGCACGCAGTGAGCGACCAATCAGTCGTTGGATCTCTACTGTGCGGCCAGTCTGCTTTCCACGCGCTGCTTCGCGGTCCATCCGGGTCCCGGTTGAGCGCGGCAACATGCCGTATTCAGCTGTCAGCCAGCCCTGCCCCTGTCCGCGTAAAAATCCGGGTACGCCGCTCTGCACACTGGCCGTGCAGATGACTTTGGTATCCCCGAACTCTACCAACACCGAACCTTCGGCATGTTTGGTGTAATGGCGGGTGAGTTGGATATTGCGCAATTGATCAGCCTGACGGCCACTGGGGCGTTGCATAACCTGGTCCTTTACTGAAAGCGGGTGGGAGAAAAAGCGGGCGCGGGCGACTGTGATACCATCCGCCCGTTGAGCGGTGAGCAGCCATGCCTGCCAAAGGGTGAACTCTACCAGCTCTTATTCATCGCGGTAACAACACAGGTCTTAGATTAGGAGAATATCGCCCATGCCACGCAGTATGACTGGATTTGCCCGGCGCGAAGCCAAACTTCCCTGGGGTACCGTGATCTGGGAAATCCGCAGTGTCAATCATCGTTA
>CAYUVQ010000054.1:0-21370 GCA_964448175.1 uncultured Cellvibrionaceae bacterium
AATTTGATTTCTTCCATCTGCAGGAAGAAGCGCCGGGTATGGTGTTCTGGCATCCCCGTGGTTGGACCATTTACTCTACGCTTGAATCCTATATGCGCGAGGTTCAGCGCAATAATGGTTACAGCGAAATTAAAACGCCGCAGGTGGTCGATCGCACATTGTGGGAACGTTCGGGCCATTGGGATAAATTCAGGGCAAATATGTTCACCGTAGCGTCGGAAGATCGCGACTTCGCGGTAAAGCCGATGAACTGTCCGTGTCATATTCAGGTATTTAATCAGGGCTTGAAGAGCTACCGGGAATTGCCGCTGCGGTTGGCGGAGTTCGGTTCCTGTCATCGCAACGAGGCTTCCGGCACTCTGCAGGGCTTAATGCGCGTACGAGCTTTTGTTCAGGATGATGCGCACATTTTCTGTACGGAAGCCCAAATCCAGGAAGAAGTATCCACCTTTACGGATCTGCTGTATCAGGTGTATGCGGACTTTGGTTTCAGTGATGTCATTATCCGCATCTCTACCCGCCCGGAGCAGCGCGTCGGTAGCGATGAAGTCTGGGACAAAGCGGAAAAAGCACTGATGGATGCCCTGCAAACCAAGGGGCTGCCTTACGAACTCCTTCCGGGAGAGGGTGCCTTTTATGGTCCCAAGATTGAGTTTTCGTTGAAAGACTGTATTGGCCGGGTGTGGCAGTGCGGCACTATTCAAGTTGATTTCTCCATGCCAGGCCGTCTGGATGCGCAATATGTTGCCGAAGATGGTTCACGTCAGGTTCCGGTGATGCTGCATCGCGCCATCCTCGGCTCTTTCGAACGCTTTATCGGCATCCTGATTGAACACTACGAAGGCTCTTTCCCCGCCTGGTTGGCGCCAGAGCAGGTAGCGGTCCTGAATATCACTGACAATCAGGCTGAATATGTACGGAATGTTGAAAAAACCTTGCGGGAGAAGGGCTTCCGTGCGATTTCGGACTTGAGAAACGAGAAGATCGGCTTTAAAATCCGCGAGCACACAATTCAGCGGGTTCCCTACCTGCTCGTCATTGGCGATAAAGAGGTTGAAAATCAATCTGTTGCGGTTCGCACAAGGGACGGAAGTGATTTGGGTGTAATGAGTCTAGAGGCCTTTGTTGATCTGCTGGCTGCTGATATAGCCCGCCGGGGACGCGCATCGTCCTGACTTGTTTCTATTAATAAACTGGAGATACAACTATCAAACGAGATAACGCTACCGCCAAAGGTAATTCCAAAAAGGCGCGGATCAACGATCAGATCGAAGCAAAAGAAGTTCGGTTAATCAATGCAAGCGGCGAACAGGTGGGTGTAGTTCCCCTGTCAGAAGCCTTGGCCCAAGCTCAGGCTGCCACCCTTGACCTGGTAGAGATTGTTGCTGATAGCGACCCCGTGGTCTGTAAGATCATGGATTACGGTAAACATCTGTTTGAATTGAAGAAAACCAAAGCAGCTGCCAAAAAGAAGCAAAAGCAGCAGCAGATTAAAGAAATGAAATTTCGACCAGGGACGGAAGAAGGGGACTATCAGGTCAAACTACGCAACCTGATGCGTTTCCTGGAACACGGGGACAAGGCCAAGGTGACATTAAAGTTCCGCGGCCGCGAACTGGCTCATCAGGAGCTTGGCATGGAGATGATGCAACGCATCGAACAAGACCTGATTGAGATGGGTACTGTAGAACAGTCAGCCAAAATGGAAGGCCGTCAGTTAACTATGGTAATTGCCCCGAAAAAGAAAAAGTAACCGGGCTTTTAGCTGCCTCAGGCTACTTAAAGAGACATCGCCATATACCGTAGTTCGTATATGGCCAGCAATAACGCGATGTCTCATATTAATCACTACGAATGCGGAGTTTTTCCCATGGCAACAAAAGCTAAAACACATAGCGGCGCCTCCAAGCGCTTCAAGAAGACTGGCGCTGGCTATAAGCACAAGCACGCCAACAAGAGCCACATCCTGACCAAAATGACCACCAAGCGTAAGCGTCAGCTACGCGGCACCAGCATTGTTGCTGAAGTCGATGTACCAGCTGTTAAGCGTATGCTTCGCGCCAATTAATATTGGCTTCATTAATTTTGAGAGGATTGAATTATGGCCCGTGTTAAGCGTGGTGTAGAGGCGCGTCGTCGTCACAAGAAAGTTTTAAAAGCTGCAAAAGGTTACTATGGTGCACGTTCACGTGTATTTCGCGTAGCCAAGCAGGCGGTTATCAAAGCTGGTCAGTATGCTTACCGTGACCGTCGCGTCAAGAAGCGTAATTTCCGTGCATTGTGGATCACCCGTATCAATGCCCAGTCTCGCGCTGAAGGCATGACCTACAGCCAGCTGATTTCTGGCTTGCGTAAGGCCAATATCGTGCTTGACCGTCGTGTTCTGGCTGATTTGGCGGTATACGATAAGGCAGCTTTTGCTGCAGTTGTTGCGAAGGCTAAATCAGCTCTGGCTGCTTAATCGTCCAATGACTGTCAGGTGTTTGTAAAAACACCGATGCGAACGCGATGAAAGGGAAGGGGCTACTTTAGTTCCTTCCCTTTTTTTATGTTTTATGGCCAGGACGGCCCTGTGTCACCAAATCAGGGAGGCACAGTAACGGCGCTGCGATGCCAATATTTTTTATCGCACATGCCGGAGCTAAATGTATTTCCCATACAACTTATTTTGGAATGACCGATGGATAACCTGGTTGCGCTCACTGAAGCGGCACTCAAATTGGTAGCGGAGGCGCAAGATCTGGCGGCTCTGGATAATGTACGAGTCGATTACCTGGGCAAAAAAGGTAGCGTCAGTGCCTTGATGAAGAACCTTGGCCAGTTGTCGCCGGAGGAGCGTCCGGCAGCCGGTGCAGAAATCAATCAAGCCAAAGATAAAATTCAGGATGCTATTGCAGAGCGCAAGGCCACCCTTGAGCAGGCGCAAATTGCGGCCAAACTGGCAAACGAAGTCGTTGACGTGACCTTGCCGGGACGCGGTGAACATACCGGAGGATTGCACCCGGTTACCCGCACGCTTCAGCGTATTGAAGAAATTTTTACCGCCGTGGGCTACAGCGTCGAAGTAGGGCCTGAAATTGAAGATGATTATCACAATTTCGGCGCGCTCAATATTCCTTCGCATCACCCGGCACGGGCGATGCACGATACTTTTTACGTGAATGACAACCATGTATTACGTACGCACACCTCTCCGGTTCAGGTGCGTACCATGGAAAACCAGAAACCCCCGATTCGCGTTATCTGTCCTGGTCGAGTGTACCGCTGTGATTCCGATCTCACCCATACTCCCATGTTTCATCAGGTGGAAGGGCTGGTCGTGGACCAGGACATTAGCTTTGCAGACCTTAAAGGTACCGTTGATCAATTCCTTAAAGCGTTCTTTGAAGTAGATGTTCCGGTGCGCTTCCGTCCATCGTATTTCCCCTTTACCGAACCGTCTGCCGAAGTGGATATTCAGTGCACTCAATGCAGTGGTAAAGGGTGTCGAGTTTGTAAGAACACCGGATGGCTGGAAGTAATGGGCTGCGGCATGGTTCACCCAGAGGTGTTTAAGTCTTCCGGGGTGGATACTGAAACCTATACCGGCTTTGCTTTCGGAATGGGCGTAGAACGCCTTGCGATGCTGCGTTACGGGGTCAATGACCTGCGTTTGTTCTTTGAGAACGACCTTCGCTTTCTGAAGCAATTTTAAATAAACAGCCGCGGCCTTCTGCCGTGGAAAGATAAAACTAGAGACTAGCAGCTAGCTCCTAGAGACTGAATATTATGAAAGTAAGTGAATCCTGGTTACGCGAATGGGTTAATCCGGCTATCTCCACGGATGAATTAGTGGCGCAGCTGACCATGGCTGGGCTGGAAGTGGATGCGGTGGAATCAGTTGCCGGTGAATTTTCCGGTGTTATCGTTGGTGAAATTGTGGCAATAGAGCAGCATCCCGATGCAGATAAGTTGCGTATTTGTCAGGTGGCTGGCTTGAAAGAAGGTCATGCGCAGGTTGTCTGTGGCGCACCTAATGCTCGAGTAGGAATCAAGGTGCCATTTGCCACTATCGGCGCGAAGCTGCCGGGGGACTTCCAGATCAAAAAAGCGAAATTACGTGGCGTGGAGTCATTCGGCATGCTGTGCGCCCAAACCGAGCTTCAGGCCGGGGATGATGACAGCGGACTGTGGGAACTGGCCGCTGATGCCCCTGTTGGTGCCAACTTGCGCGAATACCTCTCTCTCGACGATAAGCTGATTGAGGTTGATCTAACGCCTAATCGAAGTGATTGTTTAAGTGTTAAAGGTTTGGCGCGGGAGATCGGCGTATTGAATCGCGCCGCAGTTCAGGCCCCGGCAATCCCAGCGGTTCCATCCACGTTAGATGATACCTTTGCGGTTCATCTGGAAGCCGAAGCAGCCTGTAGTCGTTACGTGGGCCGTGTCATTCGTAACATTGATATCTCCCGTCCTTCTCCGGCCTGGCTGCAGGACAAGCTGACCCGTGCAGGATTGCGCTCCATTGACCCGGTAGTTGATGTGACTAATTACGTCCTGGTGGAGTTGGGGCAGCCCATGCATGCTTTCGATCTGCAAAAACTCCAGGGAGCTATCCATGTCCGCCTCGCTAAGCCGGGCGAATCACTGATTCTGCTGGACGGGCAAGAGGTCAGGCTGAATGGCGACACGCTGGTCATTGCGGATGATCGGCAGGCGCTGGCTATCGCTGGAGTAATGGGCGGAAAGCACAGCTCCGTCAGCGAAACAACGCGCGATATTTTCCTGGAAAGTGCTTTTTTCAGTCCCACCTCGATAGCCGGGCGAGCACGTTCTTATGGTCTGCATACAGATTCTTCACACCGCTTTGAGCGGGGTGTGGACTATGAATTACAGGTTGAGGCCATGGAGCGCGCTACCGCATTGCTGCTCGATATTGTGGGTGGCGAAGTGGGGCCATTGATTCATGTCACAAATGAACACGTACCACAAAAGCGTGAGGTTAAATTGCGTCGCGCTCGAATTCAAAGTGGCCTGAGTCTTAATATGGCGGATACCGAAGTTGTAGATATTCTGGAGCGGCTCGGTCTTTCGCTAAATGAAGAAGGCGATGAAGGATGGAGCTTCTCGATTCCATCCTATCGTTTTGATATTGCTATAGAAGCCGATTTGCTGGAAGAGTTGGCACGGATTTACGGTTATAACCGTCTTCCGACACGTAGTTTGGCCAAGCCTCTGGCCATCCAGCCGCATCCTGAGGTGGTTCTCGGATTGCCTGCTCTACGGCGCCATCTGGTTTCCCGTGGTTACCAGGAAGCCATTACCTACAGTTTTATTGAGCCCAAGCTCGCCGCGTTGTTCGAGCCGCAGACCGATGCAATTATCTTGCGTAATCCTATCAGCGCCGATATGTCTGCTATGCGTCCCAGCCTGTTGCCTGGTCTGGTTAATGCGCTTCGCCATAATCTTAATCGGCAGCAGGATCGTGCACGCCTCTTCGAAAGCGGATTGCGCTTTTTGCCAGCGGCGGGAGGATTTAAGCAACAAGCTATGTTGGCTGGTTTGATTTATGGTCCTCGCAGCCCTGAATCCTGGGCGAACCTTGCCGATTGGGTGGATTTTTTTGACCTGAAGGGCGATCTTGAATCGCTGATTGGGATCACTGGAAATGCTGCAGGATTTACCGTCAGGCCGGCTTCTCATCCCGCCATGCATCCCGGGCAGACAGCGGCGGTGTATTGCGGGGAAGAGTTGCAAGGTTACGTGGGCGCTTTGCACCCGACGCTACAGCAGCAGCTGGATATCCCCAAAGCTGCCTATGTGTTTGAGCTTGCGTTAAGCGGTTTATTAACCGCACGCGTACCCCGCTTTACACCACTCTCCAGATTCCCTGAAGTGCGGCGCGATCTGGCGGTTGTTGTAGATCGTGAGTTGAGTGTGGATGTGCTCGTTGATGCGGTTAAAAATCAAGCTGGCGAACAGCTTGTCGAGTTAAAGATATTTGACGTATATATGGGCAAAGGTATTGATACACATAGAAAAAGTGTCGCTATGGGGTTGACCTTTCAGCATCCATCACGCACTCTTACGGAGGATGAGATCAGCGCCTCTATAGACAATGTTGTTCGATATCTGGAGGCAAACTTTGCAGCCACCCTCAGATAGGGATAATAAACATGCCGGATGGTGCTCTGACAAAAGCAGATTTGGCCGAGAAACTGTATGAAGATCTCGGCCTGAACAAACGCGAAGCCAAAGAGCTTGTTGAACTCTTTTTTGAAGAGATTCGTCACGCTCTTGAAAATAACGAACAGGTAAAGTTATCTGGCTTTGGAAATTTTGATCTACGCGACAAAAGTCAACGTCCGGGGCGCAACCCAAAGACGGGAGAGGAAATCCCGATCAGCGCGCGCCGGGTAGTCACATTCCGCCCAGGACAAAAACTCAAGGCCAGAGTAGAAGCATATGCTGGAACCAAGTCATAACGACGAGCTGCCGGTTATTCCCGGTAAGCGTTACTTTACTATCGGGGAAGTCAGTGAATTATGCGCTGTGAAGCCCCATGTATTGCGCTATTGGGAGCAGGAGTTTCCCCAGTTAAAACCTGTCAAGCGCCGCGGTAATCGTCGTTATTATCAGCGTCAGGATGTGCTGACCATTCGCCAGATCCGGACTCTGCTTTACGAGCAGGGTTTTACCATTGGTGGTGCACGTTTGCAGATGAGTAGCGATACCCAGTCAACTGATTCCAGTCAGTTTACGCATCTGGTTTCGCAAATGATTGTGGAATTAGAGCAGTTGCTGGATGTATTAAAAGCCAAATAATTCAATGTTGTCGCAGTTGCAATCTCGTTAAATTGCGGTATTATGCCGGTCCCTCGCAGCAGTGATATAAGTCGTTGTTGCTTCATCAAGTTTTTGATGTTTCGTCGGAGCGTAGCGCAGCCAGGTAGCGCACCATACTGGGGGTGTGGGGGTCGTGGGTTCGAATCCCGCCGTTCCGACCATTTCTGAAATTCCTGTCATTTTTTCTTCGAATTTTTTTCAAATTCTCCTCTGCTATTGTTTTTCGGCTACTGGCACAATCCGATCAAAGTGCTACTATGTAAGCCTTCTGTAGTGCCGCCCCGGTGCGTTCTCTAAAATAACAAGAGGTAGACTTGTGTCAAAACAATTGATGATTTATGAAAATATTCAACCGCTGTCTGATAAACACCGTACCTGGGCGGTTAATGTGTCCAGCTATGATTTTGCTGCTCATTTGAACTCTTCTCCTTTGTTGGCTACTGAAATTCCTTTTGCAGCGGGTGAATACCCCATTATTTTCTCCGCTACTGCAACAGAAGGCGAGTATCTTCCTTTGGCCGTGATGGGTTTGAAAGAAGGTCAGAATTTATTCATTGATGACGCTGGAAAGTTTGCTGCACGTTATATTCCTGCTTTCATTCGTCGCTATCCTTTTGTGTTGGCGGGCGCCAAGGATGCGGAAACATTAACTCTCTGCATTGATGAAAACAGTAAAGCCTGTATTCCCGATGGCAGCTCAGGTAAGCGTTTGTTTGAAGATAATGGTGAGCAGTCACCGCATCTTAAAGAAGTCGTGGAGTTTCTTAAGGATTATCAATACCGTGCAGAGATGACCAAAGCGTTCTGTAAGAAATTACATGAGTTGGATTTGCTGGAGCCAATGCAAGCAACGATTACCTTCAAAGACAATCAGGCATCAAACATGAATCTTACGGGATTCTATGTGGTGAAGCGTGAAAAGCTGAAGAAGATAAGCGATGCTGACATCCTTGATCTGTTTAAAAAAGACGGTATGGAATTGATCTATAGCCACATGCAATCACTTTCGAACCTGAATGATTTAATTAACAAAATGTCAGGAAAAATGGTTGCGGAAAAAGCGTAGTGCCATTGCCTCAAAATTGCTAATGCAATTTAAATAAAGAAGCCGGACATCATGTCCGGCTTTTTTATTTCTAAATTAAGAATTAAGTAAACCAGGATCAGTGGGTCTGTCTTGTGTCCCGGTTTTTAGCGTTTAGCTGTTTAATTTTTCGCTCGGCCGTTAAAAAGGCATCCCGTACTGCTACGTGAATGGATTCGTCATCCCGCGCTACCGCTACAGCACCACCCTTGATCTCGAGTTCGATAGAGGCTCGGTATTGCTTGCCTTTGTGCTTGTGGTTGTGAGGGGTATCGAGAACAACCCTGCTATGGATGATCTGATCGGTAAAGCGGTGGAGCTTTTCAGCTTTTTTGGAGATGACTTCGTTAAGTGCAGCAGATGAATCCAAATCACGATAAATGACATCGACTACAGGTTTCATTCGTTAACCTCCTTAGCGGTCCGATGGGTGAGAGATAGGACACAGCCCGGTGTGCAAATCCACATTTACCGAGGGTTTTCTACGCTCTCACTAACTATATTGATGATTCTGTAAAAAATATCAAGATGAAATGCCCACTTCTCATAAGAATATTTTGGTCTGAAAAAAGAAAATTCGGCACATTGTGATCTGGAACCATTAATAACGAGGCGCTAATGTCAGAGATGTCTACACGCGAAATGCAGACAAATATTGCCCCCTTCATCGTGATAGCTTTAAGCTAAAGTCGTAGGGTGGGGTGGCTGGTTGTAGATCCAGGGGGGCTGCGCGGGCGGCGGAACGGGCGGGCGCTCCTGTTCCAATAAATATTTCTGCTTAAAAAATAAAATATTTTCCCCAAGGCTTGAAATAAATTTCTCCATCCTCATTTTATACATGTAACCGCTCTAAGGAGGGTTACTATTTCCCTATGACTTGATCACATGATAAGTCCAATTTTATATTGCTCTACTGAGGATATAGTTATGCGTAATTTTGATTTTTCTCCGCTGTACCGTTCCGCCATCGGTTTTGATCGGATGGCTAATTTGCTCGATAGCCTGAGCCGCACTGAGCAGGTCCAACCAAGTTATCCACCTTACAATATTGAATTAACTGGTGAGGATCAATACCGTATCACTATGGCAGTAGCAGGTTTTGAACGTGATGAACTTAATATAGAAGTGAACCAAAACAACCTGACTGTTTCTGCTAACAAAAAATCAGATGAACAACCTCGCACTTATTTGCACCAAGGTATAGCTGCGCGCAGTTTCGAACGGCGTTTTCAGCTGGCAGATCATGTGCAGGTTAAGTCAGCTACCATTGAAAATGGTTTGTTGCACATCGAGTTGCAGCGTGAAGTTCCGGAGGCTATGAAGCCACGGACAATTCAAATTAACTCTGGTCGTTCTCAGGAAAAATTAACAGCTGCACAACGATCAGAATCAGCGGCTTAATAGGTCAGTTTGAAAAAGAAAGCCTCGGGTTGTAAAGCCCGGGGCTTTTTTACGACTGCTGATCACTCGTGAATAATTTTGCGCGGACCGTTGCGCGATATTCTTTTGGTGTGATGGCAAGTTGTTTTTTAAAAAGCATCGTGAAATATCCCGCATCCTGGTAACCCACTCTTTCAGCAATTTCATTAATAGAAAGATTGCTCGTCTTCAATAGATCGCGTGCAGTGTTTATGCGTACTTCCTGCAGATATTGGAGCGGAGTTTGACCTGTCGCTGTTTTGAAGCGGCGGTTTAACGTTCGCGTGCTCAAACTGAAGCGGCCGGCCACTTGCGCAAAGGAAATGTTGCGATGGTAATTGTCTTGGAGCCAGATCTGGACCTGGACGATATCTTCATCCGGGTGTCGGCTGTGGTCTTGTTCCAGGTAGCCGCTGCTTTCATAAGAGCGGCGAATTTCATGAGAAAAATGTCGCTCTACGTGGCTTGCTATTGTCTTACCCAATAAGCGGTGGATGAAGTGTACGGTGAGGTCCGCTAAGGAATTCACGCTCGCCGCGCAATACAGATTGCCGGCCTGGGTAATAAAATATTGCCGTTTTAAATCCACTGTCGGGTAATCACGCTGAAATTGATCGAAGTAGTGCCAGTGGGTGGTGGCTGGCTTGCCATCCAGCAACCCTGCCTCGGCGAGAAAGCAGCAGCCTGTGCCGACGGCGCTGATCAAGGCCCCGTTTTGGTATTGATTGCGTAGCCATTCGAGAATTTGCGGGTGGCGGCGGATAAGGGGGCGGGGGTTGCGCCAAAGGCCGGGTAAATAAATGATGTCATTTGCACTGGCTTGTTCCAATGAACAATCGGGTAACCAAGAGAATCCGGAGCGTGTGACGACTGATTCCGCATGTACCGCAGTAGTGCGTAATTTAAGGTGTGGGTGCGTGGAGCGTCGGCCACCGCGAGCTGCGCTTTCCGCTGCCAGCAGCATCTCCATGGGCAGTGTGCTACTGGTCGCCAGCATGTTCTCGCACAATAGAAAAGTGATTTGCGTCGAGTGATTATTGGTTGTGTTCATAATGACCTCTGTCGTAGTGGCCAAATTATCATAGATATTGGCTGGATCAACAATAACGCTTGGCATCTATAGTAAATACACTTTGCTCCATTCTGGCGCTCACCTGATTGCTGTTTCGGAGTTTATATGTCCCTTGCTTCTCCCTCGCGTTTACCTGTCATTGTTGGTTTTGGTGGCTTCAATGCTGCCGGCCGCGCTTCAGCTCATCATGCCTATCGACGAATGGTCATCGAAAGCCTGCCAACTAAAGACCGGCAGGAAACGATTGCCGGATTGGCCGTAATGATGGGGTTGGTCGGGGTAAGTGATGAGCAATATCTTCGTCTCGAAAATGATCAACCGGTGAATCTGGAAGAAATTGAGGCAGAATTTGGCCTGGCGGTGCTTGATGGCACCTTGATTCGCCGGATTGAGCAGACCTTCTTTGATGTGGATGCCACACACTGGCAGAAGAGCGCAGTCCTGAACCCGGATGCTGGCCCTCTTGCTTTTGAAATGAGCCGGCGCGACCTTCCGGAACCGGTGCCTGAGACATGGGCAGTCGAGGAGCTAGAGTCGGGTCGAGTCCGGGTGGTGGTTGAAGGAAGTCTAGCGGTCAAACTCGATAGCTATCGTGATATGCCGGTTAAGTCTGCTGGTCAGCTGCCGCGTGGCTTCAATCCTGGCGCGCTCTATAACTCTCACTTTCATCCCCGAGCACTCCAGCTGGCGGTGGTCGGTGCGTCGGACGCGGTACGCTCCATTGGAATTGATTGGCCAGTTATTGCTAATGCCGTCAAGCCCGATGAAATAGGTGTTTATGCTGGCAATGTCATGAGTCAGATGGACGACAATGGTTTTGGTGGGTTGTTGCAGTCGCGTCTGAAAGGCGGTCGGGTCAGTACCAAGCAATGTCCGTTAGGCTTAAACAGCATGCCGGCTGACTTTGTTAACGCCTATATTCTGGGTAGTGTGGGTCACACCGGTGCGATCGCGGGAGCCTGCGCCTCTTTCCTGTATAACCTGCGCGCGGCAGTTGAAGATATCTCCAGCGGCAAGTGTCGGGTGGCGGTAGTGGGAAATGCCGAAGCCCCCATTACTCCGGAAATAATCGATGGCTACGCCACCATGGGCGCGCTGGCGAGCGAAGATAAGCTGAAAAAACTGGATGGCACAGACACCACCGACCCGCGTCGTACGAGCCGGCCCTTTGGTGAAAACTGTGGCTTCACTATCGCAGAGGCCAGTCAGTATGTAGTGTTGATGGACGATGCGTTGGCGCTAGAGTTAGGGGCTGATATTCACGGTGCAGTCAGTGATGTCTTCATTAATGCGGATGGTTTCAAAAAATCAATTTCAGCGCCTGGGCCCGGTAATTACATCACCATGGCCAAGGCGGTCGCTGCGGCACGTGCCATAGTGGGGGATGAGGCCGTCCAGCAGCGCTCTATGGTGCAGGCCCACGGTTCCAGTACCCCGCAAAATCGCGTGACGGAATCGCAAATCTTTGATCAGATTGCTCGGATCTTTAATATCGAGCAGTGGCCAGTGGCGGCCGTGAAAGCATACGTCGGTCATTCATTGTCTCCCGCCAGTGGCGAGCAGCTGATTACCTCATTGGGCATTTTCAAATACGGCATAGTGCCGGGCATCAAGACCATTGATAAGGTGGCCGATGATGTGTTCGCCGAACGCCTGCAGTTTCCGGTGCAGGATATGGATCGTAGCGAAAACCCGTTTGATGTAATCTTTTTGAACTCCAAAGGCTTTGGTGGCAACAACGCAACAGCCGGTGTGATTGCTCCGCACGTGGTAGAAAAGATGCTGTCTCGTCGTTATGGGGCCGAAGAGCTGAAGAAATATCAGGAGCGGCGCGAAGAAACTCGCGCCAATGCCGCCGCTTATGATGCTGCGGTGCTCAAGGGAAGATTTCAAACCATCTATCACTTCGGTGAAGGTTTAATCGATGAAAGTCAAATACACATGGATGATGCATCGGTAAGTTTGCCGGGATATGCTCAAGCCATTGATCTTGCATTTACGAACCGTTTTGACGATATGATCTGACGCCAGATCTTCAATAAATGGCGGGCAGCCAGCTGGTTGCCCGCGGCTATTCTTCAGGCTATACAAACCAGATCCTTTCCCTTAGAATACCGCGCCTTTCGTAGCACTCGCGTGCACGTAACATTTTTTAACCAGGGTACCGCCTTTATATCGGTACTGAATTTTTCTAAACAGGAAGAAAACCTCAATGGTAACTATTCGTCTGTCTCGTGGCGGTTCCAAAGCACGTCCGTTTTATCATCTGACTGTAACCAACAGCCGTAGCGCTCGTAATGGCCGTTTCATTGAGCGTGTGGGTTTCTTTAACCCTCTTGCTCGTGGTCAGGAAGAGCGTCTGCGTGTGAATGCTGAACGTCTTGAGTACTGGGTTGGCCAAGGTGCCCAGATGAGCGAGCGTGTAGCACAGCTGATTAAAGACAACAACAAAGCAGCTGCCTAAGCAGTCCGCGCCCGATGAGTGACGATAAGTCATTGGATTTGGTAAATATTGGGCGCATTACGGCAGTCTATGGTGTGAAAGGGTGGGTAAAGATTCATTCCTACACCGAAGCTGCCGAAGATGTATTTGCTTATAACCCCTGGTGGCTGAAAACTGCCCATGGTGTCAAGCAGGTCGAAGTCGATGAGGCCCGACCGCATGGTAAGGGGTTTGTTGCGCACATCAAAGGCATTGATGATCGTGAACAAGCGGCATCATTTACGAGTGTTGATATCGCGGTAGAGCGTGAGCGGCTGCCGGAGCTTGACGAAGGTGAGTATTACTGGAGTCAGCTTGAAGGCCTCGTGGTTATTACGATCTTTGATGGTACACCCCAGCGATTGGGGCGCGTGATCAAGCTAATGGAAACCGGTGCAAACGATGTTCTCGTTGTTGCGCCTGATGACCAGAGTATTGATCAGCGTGAGCGGTTGATTCCCTATGTGCCCGATCAATTTGTCCTGGCAATTGATCTGGCGGCGCAAGAGATGCGCGTAGACTGGGATCCGGAATTTTAAGCGAGTGAGCAGAGGGTAGTTTGGTGCACTCAGAGCAGCAGCCTTCTACCTCGACCTCAGAGGAATATTCCGCTGAGCAGTCGAAACTGATATCGCCGCTCAAAATTGCGGTCATCACGCTGTTTCCGGAAATGTTTGATGCTATTACCCGGCACGGCATTACGGCACGAGCGGTGAAGCAGAGCCTGGTATCGATCCAGTGTTGGAATCCGCGCGAATTTACGTCGGATCGCCACAGCACTATAGATGATCGCCCTTACGGCGGTGGCCCTGGAATGGTAATGATGGTTCAGCCTTTGCGTGATGCAATCCGCGCAGCGAAGGCCTGGGCGGGTGAGAAGGCCAAGGTTATATATCTTTCGCCTCAAGGACGACCGCTGGATCAGAATGGAGTAACGGAGTTAGCGTGTTATCCGAATATGATTCTGATCGCGGGCCGCTACGAAGGTGTTGATGAGCGTTTGATTCAGACGATGGTCGACGAAGAATGGTCCATCGGCGATTACGTGGTCAGTGGTGGTGAGCTGCCAGCCATGGTGCTGATTGATGCGGTGACCCGTCTGATTCCCGGTGCTTTGAATCACGCCCAGTCGGCTGAACAGGATTCATTTACGGAAGGCTTGCTGGACTGTCCGCACTACACGCGTCCAGAAGTCTATGAAGGTATGCGGGTTCCGGATGTGCTGTTATCCGGTAATCACGAACAGATTCGGCGCTGGCGTCTTAAGCAGGCGCTGGGGCGAACCTGGCTTAAACGGCCAGATTTATTGCAAGCAATAACATTAACCGAGGAGCAGCGGGCGCTGCTGACGGATTTTCGTCGCGACCTTGAAAACGACAAACTCTAGCTGTGAAGCTACAGACTCTTAGGAGCAAAACAATGAGTAACAAAAACCCAATTATTCAGGCGTTGGAAAACGAACAGCTGAAGCAAGAAGTCACCGAATTTTCTCCTGGTGATACCGTTGTTGTTCAAGTAAAAGTTAAAGAAGGTACTCGGGAGCGTTTGCAGGCTTTTGAAGGTGTTGTCATTGCCAAGCGCAATCGCGGTTTAAGTTCTGCTTTCACTGTGCGCAAAATTTCTCACGGTGTAGGCGTTGAGCGGACCTTTCAAACCCACAGCCGTCAAGTTGATAGCGTTATCCTTAAGCGTCGCGGTGACGTGCGTCAAGCCAAGTTGTATTACTTGCGTGACCTCACCGGTAAAGCTGCTCGTATTAAAGAGAAGCTGGTATAAGATTCGGACAGGTGTTGACCTTCCGATAACAAAAAAAGCCGGAGCGGGAAACTGCTCCGGCTTTTTTGTTATTAAGAATCGATGAATTTATCCGGTTGTTGTTTGTCCTATCTGCTGGCAATAATAGATGCACTACCCGAATGCATTGCCACTGATTGCCCAGGTTCATATGTTATCGAACGAAGATTCTATACTGCTTGATCATTATCTGGACGCAGTCTGGATGGAAAGAGGTTTAAGTCAGAATACGCTGGAGTCTTATCGCGCTGACTTAACGGCATTTGCGCAGTGGCTAAATAAAAACAACAGTGGGTTCCTGAAGGTGGATTCACAAACGTTGTTGCGCTATCTGGCCCATCGCCACCAGGAAAAAATATCCAGTCGATCAACTGCCAGGTTCTTATCATGTGTGCGAGGTTTTTATCGTTATCAGCTGCGTGAGGGTGCTATTACAGAAAATCCGCTGGCATTGGTGGAGAACCCCAAACTGCCTCGTGCATTGCCAAAATCGCTCTCTGAAGAGGATGTTGAAAATCTGCTGGCAGCTCCTTTGCTTGATGATCCGGTAGGGCTGCGTGATCGCACTATGCTGGAGTTGCTGTACGCCTGTGGCTTGCGTGTAACGGAGCTTGTCAGTCTGCAGATGTCACAAGTCAATCTGCGTCAGAATGTGGTGCGGGTAATGGGGAAGGGCAGTAAGGAAAGATTGATCCCAATGGGTGAAGAAGCAGCGGTCTGGCTGGCTCGTTATTTGCGAGAAGCGAGACCTGTGTTGTTGCATAATTGTCCGGATGAGATAGTCTTTCCGAGTACGCGTGCGCAGCCAATGACCCGCCAGACCTTCTGGCATCGAATCAAGCATTGGGCTCAGGTTGCCGGCATAGACAAACCCTTATCACCTCACACATTGCGTC
Source organism: uncultured Cellvibrionaceae bacterium (assembly GCA_964448175.1). Lineage (GTDB taxonomy): Bacteria > Pseudomonadota > Gammaproteobacteria > Pseudomonadales > Cellvibrionaceae > Cellvibrio. Next base: position 15,573 of record CAYUVQ010000054.1, read on the forward strand.
ATGCTTTTGCTACCCATCTTCTGAATCATGGGGCAGATTTACGGGTTGTGCAGTTGTTGTTGGGACATAGCGATTTGTCGACAACCCAGATTTATACTCACGTGGCGCGTACCCGGATGAAGGCCCAGCATGCTGAGCATCATCCTCGAGGTTAATAATAAACAACACGTTACAATTTCAAATTTCGAAATTTCTTAGCCGCAATTAGGACATGATTATGATTAGAAAAACGATTATCGGCCTGCTGAGCGCCTGCGCTCTGCTGTCCGTTCCTGTACTGTCTATGGCTGAACAGGCTGGTGGTGCTGGAGCGCTTTCCCGTAAATCCCCAGAGAAAATCATCAGTGAGCGTTTGAAGCAGGCCCGGCCTGAAATTCAGTTCGGTGAACCTCGTCCCGCTCCTATCGAGGGTTTATATCAGGTGCAGGTTACCGGTGGCCCAACGTTATACGTGACCCCTGAGGGCGATAAATTTATCGCGGGCGAAATATTTTCTATTGATAGCAACGGGTTCTCCCGCTTTGAAGATCCTTATGTGGTGGAAGAGCGCAAACGTCTTCTGGCCTCGCTCAATCCGAAAGACTCCATTATCTTCAAACCTAAAGGCAAGACGAAAGCGGTGGTATACGTCTTCACCGATATCGATTGTGGTTATTGCCGGCTGTTACACAAACAGATTCATGCCTACGACGACAAGGGTGTGAAGAAGCCGGGCTATAGCGATCTGGGGATTGAGATTCGTTACCTTGCCTATCCGCGTGCGGGTATCCCCAGTGCTTCGGCGGACAAGTTGATTACCGCCTGGTGCTCCAAGGATCAGCAAGGCGTCCTGACAGCGCTGAAGAATGATGAACAAGTGAAGCCTGCTAAATGCGATAAAAACCCTGTAGCAGCTGATTTCAAGTTGGGCGGCGAGATCGGTGTTAACGGTACGCCAGCGGTCTGGTTTCCCGATGGCCGCTTAATGCCGGGTTATATGCCGCCCGAGCAGATGGCTCAGGCTCTGGGTATCTAAGTTATTTTCCCTCCGTACGCTGTTCCCGCTTCGCCTGCCAGCGAAGCGGGAGATTTCTAACGGCTGATTGACACTGTCGATACAGCTCAGTAAGGTTGCCGTCTTTTGCTCTATTGGGCACTTTTCTGTTCAATCTTCTACTCGCAGGGGACACCATCTTGAAACCGGTCAAAATAGGTATCTGCGGTCTTGGTACCGTAGGCAGTGGCACCGTTAATGTACTGACGCGCAATGGGCGCGTTATCAATGCCAGAGCCGGTTGTGATATTACGATTACCCAAATTGCCGCCCGCCGCGACAATCCCAACTGCGACACCGCTTCGTTTAATGTAACCCGCGATATTTTCGCGGTAGCTGATAATCCTGAAATCGATATTCTGGTAGAGCTGATCGGCGGCACAACCGTGGCGAAGGATCTGGTTCTGCGAGCTATTGCTAATGGCAAACATGTTGTCACCGCCAACAAAGCACTGATTGCCCATCACGGCAATGAAATATTTGCTGCGGCGAATGCCAAAGGTGTAACCGTTGCATTTGAAGCAGCTGTAGCTGGTGGTATCCCCATCATCAAGGCAATCCGTGAAGGTCTGTCGGCCAATAAGATCGAATGGCTGGCGGGTATCATCAATGGCACGGGCAACTTTATTCTGACCGAGATGCGCGACAAAGGTCGTGCGTTCGATGATGTACTAAAAGAGGCCCAGGCGCTGGGGTATGCTGAAGCTGATCCCACCTTCGATGTAGAAGGTATTGATGCTGCCCATAAGTTGGTTATTCTGGCCTCGCTGGCTTTTGGCATTCCCTTGCAATTCGACAAAGTTTTTACCGAAGGCATCACCCACATATCGCCGCAAGACGTTACTTATGCAGAAGAGCTTGGCTACCGCATCAAGCATCTTGGGATTGCCCGTCGCAGTTCAAATGGTATTGAGTTGCGCGTGCATCCAACGCTGATTCCCGAAAAACGTTTAATTGCCAATGTCGACGGTGTGATGAATGCGATTGTCGTTAAAGGCGATGCGGTTGGCCCAACCTTGTACTACGGGGCTGGCGCTGGTGCTGAGCCCACTGCCTCGGCGGTGATCGCTGATATCGTGGATGTTGCGCGTACGCTGACGGCAGATCCCGAGCATCGCGTTCCATATCTCGGCTTCCAGCAGGAAAATCTGCGTGATAAAGCGATTCTGCCTATTGAGGATGTAGAAACTGCGTACTATCTGCGGATGTCGGCGCTTGATAAGCCCGGGGTTCTGTCAAAAGTGGCGCAGATTCTTAGTGATTCCGGTATCAGCATCGAAGCCCTGATTCAGAAAGAAGCCAAAGATGATGAAGAAACCGTACCGCTGATTCTGCTGACCAATCGTGCGCTCGAGAAACATATAGTGGCTGCGATCACCACGATTGAAACTCTGGATTCAATTACTGCACCGGTCACGCGTATTCGCATGGAATCCTTGAAATAAATTATCAATCTTTTAGCACAGGTTATTAGCGTGAAATATATCAGTACTCGCGGTCAGGCACCGGCACTGACATTTGAAGAAGTAGTTCTTACTGGCCTGGCGCCGGATGGCGGTCTTTATGTGCCGGAGACTTTGCCCACGTTTTCTACCGAGGAAATAGCATCCTGGTCGGGACTGTCTTATCAGGAGCTGGCATTTAAGGTAATCAGTCCGTTTGTTGCTGGCGCGTTGTCGGATGAGGAACTCAAACACATCATTGCATCTTCATACAGCGCGTTTCGTCACGATGCCATTGCACCCCTGGTGCAAACCGGTCATAACGAATGGGTTCTGGAATTGTTCCAGGGGCCGACGCTTGCATTTAAAGATTTTGCTTTGCAGTTCCTTGGTCATTTATTGGATCACCTGCTTAAGAAGCGCAATCAGAAAGTGGTGGTGATGGGCGCAACATCCGGTGATACCGGATCGGCGGCAATTGAAGGCTGTCGTCGTTGCGATAATATCGACATCTTTATCCTGCATCCGCACAATCGCGTCTCCAATGTTCAGCGCCGGCAGATGACGACGGTGCTGGAAGCCAACGTTCACAATATTGCGCTCGAAGGTAATTTTGATGATTGCCAGAATATGGTGAAAGCCAGTTTCGGTGATCAATCCTTCCTGCCTGAGGGACGTCAACTGGTTGCGGTCAACTCCATTAACTGGGCGCGCATCATGGCCCAGATTGTTTATTATTTTTATGCGGGTGTGGCGCTGGGTGCACCCCATCGTCCGGTATCTTTCTCGGTGCCCACTGGTAATTTCGGTGATATTTTTGCTGGCTACCTTGCCAAGCGTATGGGGCTGCCGATCGATCAACTGGTAATTGCGACCAACAGCAACGATATTCTGCACCGTTGTATCAGCAGTAATGATCACAGCAAGAATCAGCTCGAGCATACATTATCGCCCAGTATGGACATTATGGTTTCAAGTAATTTTGAGCGGATGTTGTTCGATTTGTATGATCGTGACGGTGCGGCAATTCGTCAGTTAATGGACAATTTCAAATCCGGAGCAATGACGTTAAGTGAGACTGCTTTGGGACGCGCCCGTGAGTTGTTCAGCAGCTACCGTGTGGATGACGAGACAACCATCAAAGTGATCAATGAAGTATTTGATCACTGTGAATACCTGCTCGACCCGCACACGGCCATTGGGGTTGAAGCTGCGCGTCAGACGCGTCGTCGCCAGGATATTCCAATGGTATGTCTGGCTACCGCACATCCGGCTAAATTTCCTGAAGCCGTGCGCAAAGCAGGCCAGGCAGCCGATCCTGAGCTGCCGCACCATATGGCCGACCTGTTTGAACGGGAAGAGCGCTATACCGTGTTACCACAGGAACTGAAAAAAGTGCAGCAGTTTATCGCTGAGAACTTGCGCCGCTAATCTTCTTTAGCTTTTCGACATGTAAACGCTGCTTTGGGTTACTGAAGCAGCGTTTTGTTTTTATCGTTTTCGGAATTTTTCATGCAAAAAGTTATTCGTCGTCGCGATGTAACCATTGCGCCCGCTTTCAGCAGCCCCTTACCTGCGTTATTGCAGCGAGTGTATTGCGCGCGAGGTGTGAAACATGACGAGGAGTTACAGCATCATTTAAAGCTACTGCAGAAACCTGTTTTCAAAGGTTTGCCCGAAGCCGTCAGCCTGCTTGCTGATGCGGTGGTGGCACAGGCAAGGATTATGATCGTTGGCGATTTCGATGCAGATGGTGCAACAAGTTGCGCCTTGGCAGTGCTTGCCTTGCGTGCGATGGGTTTGTCTTCGGTCGATTTTCTGGTACCAAACCGGTTTGAATTTGGTTATGGGTTAACGCCGGAGATTGTGGCCGTTGCAGCGGCGCAGCAACCGGACCTTATTATCACGGTTGATAACGGTATCTCCAGTATTGAAGGGGTCCGGGCCGCGCGCGACTTGGGAATAGCCGTCATCGTAACGGATCACCATTTGCCGGGAAGTGAGTTACCCGATGCTGATGCCATTGTTAATCCCAATCAACCCGGTTGCCCATTTCCCAGTAAAAGCCTGGCGGGTGTCGGTGTAATTTTTTATGTCATGAATGCCTTACGGGCCGAGCTTCGCCAGCTCGGCTGGTTCGCTGAGGCCGGTATTCCCGAGCCGAATATGGCCAGCTTTTTAGATCTGGTTGCCTTGGGTACCGTCGCTGATGTGGTGCCGCTGGATCACAACAATCGTATTTTGGTTGCGCAAGGACTGCAGCGTATGCGCGCAGGTGTTGCACGCCCCGGTATTCTCGCTCTGCTTGAGGTAGCCGGTAGAACGCCGCAGAAACTGGTGGCCAGTGATCTGGGTTTTATCATCGGCCCGCGCTTGAACGCAGCGGGTCGGTTGGATGATATGTCGCTCGGCATTCAATGTCTGCTATGTGACAGCCCGGCTTTAGCGCGTGAGATGGCGCTGTCTCTCGATGAACTGAATCGTGATCGAAAAGCTATCGAAAGTGGCATGCAACAAGAAGCCTTGCAGATGCTGCAGAAGGTATTGGTTGATGATGCTGAATCGCTGCCTTGGGGATTATGTTTGTACGATGAGAACTGGCATCAAGGTGTCATTGGTATCCTTGCATCGCGCATTAAAGATCGCTATCACCGCCCCGTTATTGTTTTTGCCGATGCTGGTGAGGGAGAGATCAAAGGCTCCGCGCGATCCATCCCCGGTTTGCATATTCGTGATGCTCTGGACGCGGTAGCAGCACGTCACCCCGACTTGTTACATAAATTTGGCGGTCACGCGATGGCGGCGGGAATGAGTCTGGCACGAGAAAATTTCTCAGCTTTTGCCAAGGCTTTTGATGAAGAGGTTCGTCGACAGTTATCCGACGATGACCTTAAAGCGGTTCTGGTCAGTGACGGTGAATTACTGCCAGACGATTTTAACCTGATGATTGCTGCTCAATTGCGCGAAGCGGGGCCGTGGGGTCAGCACTTTCCCGAGCCATTGTTTGATGGAGAGTTTTTCCTGATACAGCAACGCATCGTTGGCGAAAAACATCTGAAGATGGTGTTGTCCCATGATGCCGCGGGAAAACAACTGCTTGATGCGATTGCCTTCAACGTTGATGTGCAGCGTTGGCCTAATGCACAGACGAATCGGGTAAGGCTGGCTTATCGTCTTGATATCAACGAATATCGTGGCAAGCAAAGCGTGCAGTTGATGGTGGAATATTTGGAGCCCTGTTAATTTTTTTGTTTTAGCAGCGGCTCAAGCCCAACCCATACATTATCAAGCATTGTCGCTTGTGCTTCTGCGGTTGGGTGAAT
>CAYUVQ010000055.1:0-21181 GCA_964448175.1 uncultured Cellvibrionaceae bacterium
ATCTCTTCTTCCAACGTATTACCCGAAGATTCCTGTGCGTGAGCCGTGAGCGTGCCAGTAGCTGCCATGGCAACAAAGACTGGTAGTAGGCGTTTTTTGAACATCTCTTTCTCCCTCGTTTTTATCTCAATTTATAAAAGGATTTTTAGAATCAGATTGATAGTGTCAGTTGATTTTTATTCACTTTTAACCGCATGCAAAAATTAAACGATCAAGCAAATGCTTTTTTGCCTCTCAACGATGGTGATTCGCTGAGTCCTTGCGGTTGCGCCTGTCGCGATGCGCAGACAGCTTTTGTATTTATTTTGTTTTTCTGAATATAGCTGATTTCGGATAAAGCGCCATTGTGTGTATGTTCGTCGCTTGTCCGAGATGATGAGATGCGGCAACTTCCTGGCGAGTGGTTACAATTCGCCTCGACATCAATGGCAGTCAGGTAGCGATCGGTCACATTATTTTCGTGAACAGCGAAAGGCTCAGCATGGAGCCGGCAATTATTGTCCGAATGAACATTACTCTGATAACGACGAAAATCTTTGTCGGTCCGGGAAGATGGACCAAGGGAGGAAAACGGTAAGTCTGCCGTAACAACGCGAATGTTTTCGCGGGCGGGCGCGTTCGCGAAGTCGTTTACCGAGGTGGCTCGATAAGAGTCGGCTATTGTGCATGCAGCAACAAACACCAGGAACAGTGCTCCCAGTGCCTTGGTCAGGCTTATTATTTTCATAGTCACAGGCAAGCAGCGAGTGATGATCGGGGATAGCGGTTCCCGGGTTTTCTTCGGTCGCTGTTATCAGCTGTACTCAAAGACGATGGCGCTCTCTTCGCCGCCCGAGGGTATTAAACCTGTGGCTATCCGACTCAAATCACACTCTTTGGTTGATTGAACTCGCATTCTAACCATATTAATCGCGCCATAGCCAGCCCCTGCCTGGCCTTTTTTTGTACGGAGATGATGATTCATACGCGAGAATGCATCTTAAAAGACTCTTTGCGATGACCACGGAATTGTTCTCGCTTGGCTTAATCACAAGGAGGTTTCGGTGACGGCGGGCTTTTTACCGGACTAGCATCGAGGCCAACGCAGCACAATACGCGCGCCGCCCTGTGGGGTATCGACAAAATGGGCGTCTCCGCCATGCCATTTCATAATTCGTTTTACGATGGCAAGACCGAGACCAAAGCCACTGCTTTGGGGTTTGTGTTCGTTGTACAAACGGACAAAAGATTCAAATACCCGCGCACGTTGATCGGCCGGAATGCCCGGGCCGTCATCTTCAATGGCAACTTCGAATTCCTGTGCGAGAATACGCAGCTCTACCTGAATATTTTCTTTGGCAAAACGCGCAGCATTTTGCAGCAGGTTGAGGATTACGCATTCCATTAATTTCCATTCGCAATTGAATGGCTGGCCGGCGGATTCGTCTCGAATATGTATTTTTACTGTATCGGGATGATCGCGATAAATGCGCGCGATGAGGTCACTCAGCAGATCCTGCATAAAGCCGTCGCGGCGATCCAGTTGGCGGGATTCCTGTTCAAACCCCGCGTAACTCAGCAGCGAACTGATGAGATTTTCCATCTCCGTTACATCCTGATGAATGTTGTCGAGTTGTTTCTGCACTTGTGCGTCCGCTGGATTACCGGCCATGGCCAAGGCAAATTTCATCCGCGCCAAGGGTGTACGCAATTCGTGGGACACGGCGTAAGTCATTTCTTTATGGGAGCTGATAAGTTCGCGAATGCGTTTGGCCATGCGGTTGAATGCGTTGGCCAGCGTAAATACTGTCGAGGTGGGCGCGACGGCAATTTGATCTGGCGCATCGTCTTTGCCGATGAGACGCGTATGTTTTTCCAGCCGGCTGAGGTCGCGCGATAGCGGCCACACCCACAGGAAAACTACCAGAGCGATGCCGAGGTAAAAAACTACCAGCAATCCAACATAAATCGGTGAGCGGGTCTCGTCAGGATTCGGGGATGCAATTGCCAGCACACGATCGCTGTCCGCGATGCGTTTGTACCAGATCAATTGATCCTTAGCAGCAGAAGCACTGACCACCTCCCCTGCACGAATCTGTTGTGTCGCGGATGAGTTGGCCAAGTCGTCAAGATGGAGCAACTGTAACTGATTGTGCAGCTGCTGATTGAGTTGCGCGATGCGAGCGTGTTGTTGCTCAGCCGTGAGTGAATAAAGATCCTGTTCAAGCAGGACGATCAGGTCCGCAACATCTGTCTCCAGCGCGGGAGCGGGATAAAGTTTTTCCCAGAATTTATCCAGACCCCAGCCAATCACAATCACTGAGAAGACGATAAAAAAATATAGGGAAAAGAAAGCGCGATTCATGGGAGCCGGTTACTCGGTCCAGGCATCGGCAATGAACAAATAGCCGCGACCCCAGATAGTTTTAATACGTGTGGGATTTTCTGGATTATCGAGCAATTTTTTGCGCAACTGCGAAATGCGGACATCAATAGAACGATCCAGCCCATCGTAGGGGCGGCTGTAAATCTGGTTGAATAAAAATTCGCGGCTGAGAATCTGCCCCGCCTGATTCGCCAGTGCCAGCAGCAGATCAAACTCGTGACTGGAAAGATGAATGTCCTGTCCGCTCAGTTCAACTTTGCGCTGCACCGGATGAATAGTGAGCTGATCAAACACCAGCGCTTCCTGCTCGCGCACATCGGTCTGGTAATAGCGACGAAGCAGTGCGCGAATGCGCGCGAGCAACACGCGCGGTTCAACGGGTTTAATGACATAGTCGTCGGCGCCGTATTCAAGGCCAAGCACCTGATCCACATCTTCATTGCGGGCGGTAAGCATCAGAATCGGGCCTTTATATTCCGGCCGCAGTTCCTGGCACAGCGTCAGGCCGTCTTTACCGGGCAACATGATATCGAGGATGATCAAAGCCGGATTAACATTCTGACACTGGCGAATCACGCGGTTACCATGCGCTTCCACCACTACCGAAAAATCATTGCTCTCCAGAAAGTCCTTGACCAGTTCAGCCAGGCGACGATCATCTTCCACGAGCAGGATAAGATTGTTGTTCATAACCATAAACCAATCACGTCAAAGAGCCTTGAATAAAATAATTTGTCTGCGCATATTTTTATCAGCGTTAAAAAAGAAGTGTTTGTGTAATTAACAAACAACCTCCGCAATAACACTCCCTTGAGTTTAAAAAAAACTCCAAGGGTTGCGGCGCTGTTTACGGAATTTTTTTTGATCGTAAACCACTTCAAATACTTCACTGCCCAACGCTTTTTTACCTTCGTCTTCGCGCAGATGAAAATCAACGCTGGTGCTGGCCGTAATCGTAAACTGGTAGGCGCCGCGAGTTTTATTTTCCCAGCAGCGCAGCGGCAGGGTTTCACCGCTCTGATAAAGACACAGGCTGCGCGCTTCTTCAGCAGCCCAGGTAACCTCCAGTTCGTCGCGACACACTTCTTCACCGGCCGCCAATACACACAGACGGGGCTTGATAGAAAACTGAATGACCGGCAGTTTCATGGATTCTTCATCAGCCACGACATAGCCGCTCAGCGCCAACGCAAGCAGGCCACTCAATGCTGTGATAGCTGAAATTGTCGCACCGTTAAAAATGGTAGACCCCTCCGATGAACGAAGTGATAACCTTATCGTCATTCACGATGGGACTGCGGCGGATACCCGAAGCCAGTTGCCGGTAGGCGGTGGTAAAGGTCAGACTCCAGCTGTCGGTGATGCGGTAATTCCAATCCAGTCGTGCCACACCGGAGACGCCGCTGCCGGGACGATAACGATAACCGAGCGTACCGCCCTCGCCCTCGCGGATGCCGTAGTAATAATCCAGCACCTCGGCGCTTTGCCAGATGACCCCGCCGGATAACATTACGTGATGCCGGCCCGCCGGAAAATGCCGCGCCAGCGAGAGCCGCACTTCCTGCCCATCATGGTAGCCGGTAACTTCCTGAAGCAAATGAAGCTGCAGATCAATCTTGCCCGACTGGACGTTGTATTCAAAACCCGCCAGGCCGGCCATGCGCCGTTTGCGTAACTGATCTGTGTCGATCAGCGTGTGGTATGCCTCGACGGTGGGTCCAAAAGCAGGATCAGCACTGCGATCAGCCATCAGGTTTTCGCTGAGCACAAAATTGTTAACGTCCCAGCGGCGGAAAAAAACCTGGTCATAACTGGGCGTTAATAACACATTGAATTGTTGATCATCATCCTCAAACAGGATGTAACCCAGATCCAGATTCTGCAGAAAAAAACGCTCTCCGTTGTAGCTGACCTGGGGAATAACGTAGAGAGGAATATCATCGTTATCGATAACAGGATTCGTCCGGATTCCCACCCCAAGCGCAACGGATAACTGCCACTTACCGACCTCCACACAGCCTTCAGTACCGCTTGCACAATCAGCAGCAGAGGTCGCCAGACTGTGGCAGCCGAGGAGTAACAGCAAAGCACGGATGAGGTGTCGATTCATAAATTCGGTACTAGGGTTGCCCGGGCAAAATCGCCCAGTTTAGATATACCGTAAAAGGGCGCGGTATGTTGTAACGTTTTGTAGCCTGTGATGGGTGGTCCTGTAGTTGTGGTGGCCCGGATTGACGCAGCGCGCAATAAAAGGGGCCACGATTGTGGCCCTGGCATTATCCGCTATGGGTAAGCGCTTCTCAACGGCGTTTGATTTTCTCGCCGTCTTTAAGGCCGGATACGATTTCGATGTTGATGCCATCGGACAACCCGGTCTCTACCTTACGCTTCTCGAACTGCTGCGGCGCTACTTCAACCTCAACAAAATGCTGGCCGTCTTCGATCAGTAAATTGCCCTCGTTGATCGCTAATACGTCTTCACGTTTGTCCAGCACGATGTCGGCGTTAGCACTGTAATTCGCGCGCAGGAAAAGCTTATCGCTAAGGGTAACCGCCGCGCGAATTTGGAACTTAATGGTGCCCTGGTCTTCAACACCCTTGGGCGAAATGTACTCCAGCACCGCGCTGAATGGCTCACCTTCCAGAGCGCCGACATCCAGCACCAGTTCCATGCCTTCGCGAATCTTGCCTACTTCCGCTTCGTCCACCAGACCCTCGAAGATCATATCGTTCATATCCGCGAGGGTCGCTATCGTCGTGCCTGCACCATAGGTGCTCGACTCAACGATAAACGCACCTTCTTTATTCGGTACATCCAGAATCATTCCATCAACGGTTGCACGGATCATGTTGGATACCAGGTCCGATTTACGCGTTGCACCTTCACGGATCAACAGCAGATTATTTTCTGCCGACTCCACCGCTTCGCGCTGCAGGTTATAGGTCAGCAAGAACCGGTTGTATTCCGATACGGAAATAAGTTTATCAGCGTAAAGTTTTTTCTGCCGCTCCAGCTCATCTTCCGCGTTTTTTAAATTAATTTGCGCCGATTGCAACTGTGATTCCGCATTGTTCAACATCACCATGTTGGGCGCCAGCGTAATTCGCGCAATGAGGTCACCTTTCTTGACTGTCTGTCCGGCAATCACATGAACTTTTTCCACGACGCCGGAAACCTGCGAGGTCACGTTGACCTCCTTACGCGGAATCACCTTCCCAATCGCCACGGTTTTTTTGATGATGCTGGTTGTAAAGGGTGCATCCGTTTCGTAAACAACCGGTTTTTCCTGCGACTTATTAAACAGAAATATTGCCGTGCCGATAAAGACAAACGCGATGAAGGCTACGATGGCAAACCACACAAATTTTTTCATTTTTCCCTTCTTTCTTTGGCTGTGTTTTACAAAAAATTAATTATTCATCTTGCAGCGCTACAATCGGATTCACTGCTGCCGCCTTGGCGGCCGGCATCAGTGATGCAAGCAAACCGGAAATCACCAGCACGACAAGCGCGCTGATTGCGGTGGCAAAATCCACTTCCGGATGGCGAAACATACCTGAATCGCCACCACCGGCTTCCAGTAATGTGCTGATGCCTTCAAGCAAAAACACTCCCACCACCAAGCCCATGTAACCGGCAACGGCCGTAATAAAAATAGACTCCTGCACAATCATGCTGACGATGGATGTGGGCGTCGCACCCAATGCTTTACGTAAACCAATTTCCCGGGTGCGCTCCTTTACTACAATCAACATGATATTGCCCACACCGATCGCACCGGCCATGATGGTGCCGATCGCCACCATCCAACTGAATACCTCGATACCTGTAAACAAACCCTGAATCTTGTCGAATTCGTTTTGCAGATTAAAACTGCCGAATACACCTACATCATCCGGCGATACTTTGTTAATTTCTGCGAGGTATTTTTTAACATCCTGTTCCGCTACGCGCGCATGTATGCCCGGCTGTGGCAGCACCACTAAACTACCTACCCACCCCACCTGGTTGAACGCGTAACGCAGCGTGTCATTGGGGATATAAATTTTTTCTTCTTCCTGTTGCTGATTGCCGTTTGCGAGGGATTTGAATACACCGATCACAGTAAAACTGATACCGGACAGCGTTATGTTTTCACCAATGGGATTTATGCCCTCATCAAATAACTGCGTTTTCACCCGCGTACCGATGATCGCCACTTTGCGCCGCTCGCGATCATCAATGTCATTAATGCTGCGCCCTTCGGTGATCTGCATGGAGTGAATATTCGCCATGCCAGCGTGAGTGCCCTGCACGTAAAAAGTACCGTTTTTATCTTTGTATTTTGTATAGGGCGGTGTGCCGCCCCAGATACCGACAGAGTTCTGGCCCCGCACAAAACTGACACTGGGGACGTTGTCTTCTATCGCTTTGACATCCGCCGCTTCCAGCCGGATTTGCCGGCCGGTGGGCAGCCCCATATAGGGTATCTGTGTGGTGCCCTGGATCCAGATGTAAACACTGTTTGCTACCCGGGGAAAACCTTCGGTTACACCGTTCTCCAAACCCTTGCCGGCGCCGAGCAGCACGGTCAGCATAAAGATTCCCCAGAAGACGCCGAAGGCGGTGAGCGCGGTGCGCAATTTATGCTGGCCGAGAGTTTTAAAAATTTCCTGCCATTTTTCGGTATCGATAATCATGAATTAATCCGCCCGCATGGCTTCTATCGGCATAATCTTCGCGGCGCGCAGTGCTGGCATCAGCCCCGCTAACGCGCCCACGACAATCAGCAACACCGTTGCCGTAATCGCTACCTGAAAATTAATTTCCGGGTTATTGAAGTAGGGTAATTGCGCACCTACCGAATTGAGTGAATAGGACACCAGTTCGATCAAGCCCACACCCACCACCAGGCCGGCGTAACCTGCAATTCCCGTAACCAGAATTGACTCCAGCAATAAGGTGCTGACGATACTCAACGGGGTTGCACCCAATGCTTTGCGAATCCCAATTTCCCGTGTGCGTTCTTTCACCGTGATGATCATGATGTTGCTCACACCCACAATCCCTGCCATCAAGGTTCCCAGCCCTACGAACCAGATAAACGCATTGATGCCGAGGAATAATCCGTTCACCATTTTTGCCGGTTCGGCCATATTGAATGAGCGGATCGCCCGCCGATCTTCCGGCGCGACGCCGTGGCGACGCTTCAGCAGTGCGATAACATCTTCTTCCACGGCGAAGCCATCCAAACCCGCTTGCGGACGCAGCCAGATGGTGGAAATTTTGTTACTGGTCCCGAACATTTTCTGAAAGGTTGTGATGGGAATGTACACGCGCTCGGAGTCGCGACCGCGATTGCCTTTATCGTAAAAAGTGCCGACCACTTTCATGACCACACCATTTACGCGGACATCTTTACCGACAGGATCAACGTCCTTACCGAATAGGCGTTCCGCTACCACTGTGCCCAACACGGCAACCTTGCGCACATGTTCATCGTCGAGCCCGTTGATCTTGCGCCCTAAAGGAAAAGGCACGCTTTCTTTCACGCGGAAGAAATCATCCGGCACACCGTGCACTGCAAAGCTACCGGTTTTGTCACCGTGCACGATGGAAATACCGCCGCGTTCATTGGTGGGCGAGATGACACCAACGCCGTTCACCTGCCGCTGGATCGTATCCACATCGTTCAGCGTTAAGGTGATCTGTCGGCCCAGTCCCCGGCCGCCATAAGCCACTGACGTGGTGCCGGTGTAAACCACCACAAAATCCAGTACATCCGAACCAAAGTCTGCGTAAACACCGTTCTGCATTCCGCGCCCGGCACCAAGCAACAGCATCAACATCAGGATGCCCCAGAACACGCCGAAGGCGGTTAGCGCGGTGCGCAGTTTGTTCTGGCGCAGGGTGTAGAGAATTTCCTGTAAGCCGTCCATTGCGTTACCCCAGGATATCTTCTTCGTGTTCGAGAGCCGGATCCGCGACCGCGGGCCTGGCGTCTTTGGCCGGTACAATCAAACCATCTTTGAGAATAATCTGCCGCTGGGTTTGATCTGCAATGTCCTGTTCGTGAGTCACAATCACGATGGTGTTGCCGAGGCTGTGGACTTCTTTCATCAACGCCATGATTTCCTGGGTGGTCTGGCTGTCCAGCGCACCGGTCGGTTCATCGGCAAGGATTACTTTAGGTTTGGTTACCAGCGCACGAGCAATAGCCACCCGTTGCTTCTGTCCACCGGATAATTCGTTGGGCATATGATCCGCGCGGTTGGCCAGCCCCACCATTTCCAGATACTGCGCCGCGCGGTAATTACGCTCCTTGCGGCTCACGTTCTGATAATAAAGCGGTAGCGCTACATTCTCGGTCGCGTTTTTGAACGGTAATAAATTGAATGATTGAAAAACAAAACCCAGCAGCTGGTTACGTAATTGTGCCGCTTTCTTTTCTTTCAGCCGGCGAATCTCCACACCATTCAGAAAATAATCGCCTTCATCGTGAGTATCTAGAATGCCGAGGATGTTCAGTAAAGTAGATTTCCCCGAACCGGATGACCCCATGATCGACACCAGTTCGCCCTCGCGAATATGCTGATCAATTCCTTTAAGTACATGCAGGCGTTGTTCACCAGTGGAATAGTATTTATGAATGTTATGGAGTTTTATCATGTAGTGCTGAATCCTTGATGGAGCCACGGGTGCGCCAAGCTTAAACAGTTTCGTCGGATATCTCGAAAAGAAATGCCGGATTTTTACGGAAATTAACATAGTAATGACATCTGTCACCTATTCATCCAGCACTCTGCGCGGTATCGGCACACCGCGTTAACAGGCTATTGTTATGTCATTAGAAGTGGAAAAGCCGACTCTCGGATTCACCTGCTGAAAAATTTTTTGGAGTCGTTGAAGGTGGCGAGCATATTCCGCCGGAGGAAGAGGATGAGAACACGGAGCAACATCATCCTTGTAACTCAGCAAAACGTCCTTTTACCCATCAGGGTCAGCTGCGACTGATACGCCGCTTTACACTGAAAAAGCGATAACTACCAATCACCAACACCAGGCTACCCACTACCAGCGCCACCCAGGCGAAGGGCATGAGCACTGGATCATTATTCAGAAACCGCAGCACCATCGCGCCTCCCGCTAATAACGCGAGAGCGGTGCGGATATAAGACAACAGCGTGCGCTCATTGGCCAAGTGAGTGCGTTCAACGGCCAGTGAATCGCGTAGATCGGTTTCGCCCATGGGTATCACTCCGTTTATTGGTCATAATGATCACACCATTTTTGCGAAGTTCCGGCTATGGTCTCACATAACTGCACAGGGATAACTTCCCTAGTAAAAAAGGCCGACAGAGAATTACTCCATCGGCCTTGTGTGCTTCAGCTGCTATAGATTATTTATTTATCATTTGCAATCTGGATTCCCAGAGCGAGCTTTCTTCTTGCGACTCCAGCGACATCAGAACTTTTGAATCCGTGTCACTGTTGCTGCTCACCAGCTTGCTGATAGCCAAGGTAAATGACTCACTTCCATCAACAAACTTCACCATCACAGTGGCTGTTGAATTGATTCCCCAAGTGATATCAAAACCATCTTCGCCTTCATCACCATCCACGGCCAGAGTGCCAGTGCCTTCCCCATCTTCATTAACATCATCATAAAAATTAAATGTTAAGACGGTATTACTGCCATCTTCGACCGCTTTAGCGGTAAAGCTCTTACCAGCAATATAGTTTTCGCTGAATCCCATTGAATCACGAACGACCAGAACGGTTCCCAGCGGATTATCGCTACTGTAATCCTGAAGATTGGCAACAAAGCTGCCGAGGCGCATAAACGAGAAGCTGCCCTCATCATCGTCTTCAAATAGCAGGTCACCCCAAGGCGTGATTTGCAGAGCTTCGTTTAACTGATCGCTCTCACTATCTGCATTGTACAAACCACCTTCACCATCGGTATCAACCGTAGCGCCAGTGACCCGAAACCGCCCGTCGGTGAGCGTGTAAGTACCGAATTCACCAGAGAGTGGTTGATTCTCAGCACCCGCGTAGGATTCCTGATTGTTGGTATGAGCGATGACATATTCGGTTGCGGACAGGAAGGTGAGGACATTCAGGTTATCATCCTCTACTTCATACATTCCCCATCCCCCAATTATGGGGTTGTTGCTGTCGATAATGCGGGTGAAGACGGCTTGGCCGTCAGTCGGTGTACCAAGGGTCAGGTCCGCTCCGTTGACTGTCAGAGTGTGAGTAACCACACCACCTTCGGCGTTACTCTCAGACCATAGCCCCCCATCTGCATCAGACTCGCCAATCAGCGCGACTGCAAGTTGGCCTGCTTCCGGGTTCCACTCATATTCGCCATATTCCACACTCCCCGGACGTTGGGATTCCTCATCATCATGCTCATGGATAATGATATAGCGGCTGCTATCAATAAATGTCAGTACGTTGCGTTTGCCTTCACCTTCGCTGTAAACCCAGCTGCCGAGCAGTTGAGACTTCAACGTCCGATCGAAATGCTCAAGGGCATCGCTTTCGCTGACCAGCGAAACTCCCTCAGGAAGGAACGCCACTACATCAGTATCGAAAGTTACTGAGGTAATATCAGGCAGGTTGTCCGCTTTAAATTTGCTATCGGCAGCCTCGCTGAGTTGAATACCGTTAGATGGGTCACCATCTTCATCGAGGGTTTGCAGCAACTGGAGAATATTGGTTTTGGTGATTGCAACTGCGGCATTGTCATCGTGTTTAGCCGCTGCAATATCTGCGGGCGTTACGACACCTTTCGCCGGCGCGGGCGGCAACTCCAGGTCACCGATAAAGAAAATGACATTTTCCCCCTCTACATAGTCGAATTCACCCAAGCTATTGGTGACGCCGCTTTTGGTCTCTGTGCGATACCCGATACCCGCTACGGCACTATCCAGAAACACCCCGGTGAGGGTCTGGGCCGGGCCACTTGCACTGGAGCTGGTTCCTGAACTGCTGGAACTGACAGGCGCTGCACTGGAGCTGGCTGGCGCGGAACTGCTGGCCAGGCTACTGGCAGAGGAAGATGTTTTACTTCCTCCACCGCCACTGCCGCCACAGGCGGCAAGACTGACTACAATGGCGGTGAGTAATCCTTGTTGAAGATACTTATTCATAGGTGCACTTTCCTCAGTGGAATTTCATAACAAAATAACGCGACATCGTCTTCCAGATTAGCCCAAGGAAATCAAATTTCCAGCGCCACCCGGTTCTTCGCTATGAACGGCAGATTCCCTGCCCGCACACCATGCAATCATTGATTAAGTTTCTGATCCCGGTTTACCCCGTTTAATAACGCCTTGATGGCTGCCGAGATAATATTGCTGTCCTTACCAACGCCGAACACCGTTTTGCTCTGGTCGATTTTCAGTTCCACGTAACACACCGCTGCTACATCGGAACCGGCACCTACCGCGTGTTCATGGTAATCCACCACCTGCACTTTTTTCCCGAGGTACCGACTCAGCGCATGTGCCGCGGCATCGATCGGTCCATTACCGCTTCCTGAAAGTGCTACAGGACTTTGTTGATGACGCACATGAATTTCGATATCTATATGTTCAGCATTCTCACTGATCTTGCTGCTGTGATACCGAAACGGTGTATTTACGGCAAAATATTCCTGCTCAAATAATTGCGCAATCTCACTGCTCTTAACCTCTTTGCCGGTTTTGTCACTCACTTTCTGCACTACGCCGCTGAACTCAATCTGCAAGCGACGGGGCAACTGCAAACCTGCTTCCTGTTGTAATAAGAAGCTCACTCCGCCTTTACCGGACTGACTGTTCACGCGCACAACTGCATCGTAACTGCGATTTAAATCTGCCGGATCTACGGGCAGATAGGGGACCTCCCAAATGGCATCTTTCTGCTGGACCGCCAAACCTTTTTTAATAGCATCCTGGTGAGAACCGGAGAAGGCGGTAAAGACTAATTCTCCCGCGTAAGGATGACGCGGATGAACCGGTAACTGGTTACAATCTTCCACCAGTTTACGCACCCGATCGATGTCAGAAAAATTGAGTCCAGGGTTAATTCCCTGGGAATATAAGTTCAACGCAAGCGTTACCAGATCAACATTACCGGTGCGTTCACCGTTGCCAAATAAGCAACCTTCGACGCGGTCCGCTCCCGCCATCACCGCCAATTCCGCCGCCGCTACCGCTGTACCACGATCATTATGTGGATGTACGCTGATAATAATGGAGTCGCGCTTGTTGATGTTGCGATGCATCCACTCGATCTGATCCGCATAGGTATTGGGCGTGCTCATCTCTACCGTGGCGGGCAAGTTGAGGATCATCTTTTTTTCCGGTGTAGGTTGCCAGATATCCGCTACAGCATCGGACACTTCTTTGGCAAACTCCACTTCGGTGCTGGAAAATACTTCCGGTGAATACTGATAAACCCAATCCACTTCCGGCGCCTGCGCGGTTAATTCTTTTACCCATCTGGTGCCCTGAATTGCGATGTTTTTTACACCTTCCTTATCAGTGTTGTAAACGATCTTGCGAAACGCCGGCGCCAATGGGTTATACATGTGCAGGATCGCGCGCTTAGCGCCACGTAAACTCTCCACGGTTTTTTGGATCAAATCGTAACGCGCCTGCACGAGCACCTCGATGGTGACGTCATCGGGAATATGATTTTTTTCAATCAACAGGCGGGTAAATTCAAAATCGGTTTCCGAGGCTGAAGGAAAACCAATTTCAATTTCTTTAAAACCGATTTGCACCAGTTCTTTAAAGAAACGCAACTTAGTTGCTACCGACATCGGATCAATCAATGCTTGGTTACCGTCGCGCAGGTCAGTACTCATCCAGATCGGCGGTTTCTCGATAATCTTGTTCGGCCATTGGCGATCGGGCAAGGACACGCCAACGAAGCGCTGATACTTAGTGGATGGGTTGGCAAGCATGATGGTCTCCAAAAGAAGGGGCTAAACGACAAAAACCTGTGGAAGACTTTGCAGGTCAGGCTGTTGGGAGTACCCCTTTTGCCGCTGCCCAGTGACGACCCTGGTAAGGATCTGGTCAGGCAACCCTACAATCCGCTCGTAACGGCACGTTCTTCGCGATCAGGTTGGACTCAGTATATGCCTGTGGTAGCGCAATAGGATTGCTAAGATTGTTGTAACAGGATTTCAGGCGCAATATTATTGCTCCTTTTTATTCATCGTAGAAACTTTCTACTCACCACCATAGGAATTATGATGGAACTCGACCGCTATGATCGTTTGATCCTGGAAGAGCTGCAAAAAAATGGCCGGATCTCCAATCAGGAGCTGGCGGATACCATCAGCCTTTCCCCCTCCCCTTGCCTGCGCCGGGTGCGCCAGCTGGAAGAAGCGGGACTCATTGATGGTTATGTAGCTTTGCTCAATGCCCGCAAGCTGGGTCTCACTCTGGTGGCGTTTATTCAGATCAGCATGGACAAACACACCCCGGAGCGCTTCGATGCATTCGAAAAGACCGTGGGCGGTTATCCCGAAGTGCTGGAATGTCATCTAATTACCGGCCAGTCGGCGGACTACCTGTTGAAAGTTATCGTGAAAGACATGGATGCCTATCAACAGTTCCTGCTGCAGAAACTTACCCGTATCGAAGGCGTCAGCGGGGTGCATTCCTCTTTCGTACTTAAATCGCCGGTGGATAAAACGGCATTGCCAGTCGGTTGAATTGCAGCTTTTGGAGGGAAAGTGGTAGCCAGCCATGCCGCGTTACGGCGGCGCCTTCACGATACATTAATGATGGTGTTATTAACCGGCTCCTCTTTGAGCCATTCATGGGTGGAGTTCTGAGCGTCCAGCCAACGGATTAACACTTCCCAGTCCTGCCGGTCCCGGGCGTGGCTTTGAAAGGGGTAATCGACAATGCCCCGCCCTTCGCTGTAGGCGCGTACATAGTTTTGGGTGTCGCGCAGCGTAGCAGGAAACGGGATGTTCAGGCTCAGGAGAAATTTCTGCAGACGATCCCAAGCGTTAGTCTGTTGTTTCACCCGGTTCGCCACCACCGCAATAGGGCGGCGTTTGCGGCGCATGTTTTGAGTCAGTAGCAGCTCACCGATAAAGCGGGCGCTCGCACGAATATCAATGTCAGAGGGCTGTACCGGGACCACAATCAAATCATGATCCTGCACAAGATCATCAAGGGCGGGACCGGTCAAACCCGGCGGTGCGTCTGTAATCAGCCAGCGGGTTGGCTTCGGGGCACGCCATTGGAAGCTGCGGGTGGTACGCGAATTGGTTTCGATCTTTACGCTGAAAATAGGCGGCAGTTCAGCAGCGCGATGAGCCACCCAGTAGTGAGAAGAGGCCTGGGGATCTGCATCCACCAACACCGTTCGCTCACCCCGGTGGGCAAGCCAGGCAGCAAGGTTGGTACTCACGGTAGTCTTACCCGCCCCGCCCTTACCATTAATGACCAGAATGCGACAGGCATTTAATACCTGAATGGAGACCATGGGTTCGGCGGACGATCGTTGTTTATTAGTATGTCCAGGTGTATCCATAACCTTCTCTACAAAATGACGCCACTCACTGATTTACGAATAATACGGCGTCTTTAGGTTTAAAAATGTGTCACAGCGATAAATATCTGATTCTCTCCGCCTATGCAATGCCATTCGCACGTTCAATTTACCAAAAGAAAAGCCAATCTTTGCAGATTGGCTTTTCGCGCCGCTTCCGTTAAATCATTTTTCTTTTTTGAGATTGCGGCGATCACCTTTACGGCGCTCACCGCCAACCCCTTGCGGAAGCCCCTGATCCTGTTTCCGGCGATCCGGGTTTTGGCGTTCTTCCAACGCTTCCGCAATCTGTTCTATGGTTACCACTTTGAGTTTATTTTCACTCATTCATGTTGCCTCTTGCTCTATACACTGTTTTTAGTGGCCCGCGTTGCAGCCATACCAGCAGTATAGACCATGACAACGGCTTTAGATGTCAAGGTTAGCAACGGCTAACGCATTGGTTTCAATAAATTCTCTGCGCGGTTCCACGTGATCACCCATCAAAGTGGTGAAAATTTGATCAGCGGCGATCGCATCCTGAATCGTAACGCGAAGCATCCGCCGGGTTTCCGGGTTCATCGTGGTTTCCCATAGTTGCTCCGGGTTCATTTCACCCAGTCCTTTGTAGCGCTGGATGTTGTAGCCTTTACGGGATTCTCTCATCAACCAGTCCAGTGCTTCAGCAAAGTTGCTGATCGGCTGCTTGCGTTCGCCGCGCTGTATGAAGGCCCCTTCTTCCAGCAGACTTTCCAGATCCTCTCCCAGTGCGACAATAGAAGCGTATTCCCCTGACTGGAAGAAATCGTGGTTAAACGGATAGGTGTTGGCAATCCCGTGAGCGATGATCTCGACGTGCGGCAGGAACAAGTGGCGTTCGCTGTCTTCCCGCACCGTGATGTTGTATTTCTGGCTGCCAGCACGGCTATCAAGGCTGAAACGTGCCAGCAGTTGATCACACCATTGCTGCATGTGACCTTGATCCGCCAGATGCTCCGCCCGCAGTGACGGCATATAAATCATCTTTTCTAGCACTTCGGAAGGATATAACCGGGACAGGCGTTCAATCGTTGCCATCACCTTCCGATATTGCGCTACCAACGTCTCCAGCGCTTCACCAGTGATCGCTGGCGCTTCTGAGTTGACGTAGAGGCTCGCACCTTCTAACGCCGCCTGAGTCAGAAATTCTGTCATGGCAGCTTCATCTTTAAGATACTGTTCCTGTTTACCTTTGCTGATCTTATACAGTGGCGGCTGAGCGATATAGATGTGCCCGCGTTCAATCAGCTCCCGCATTTGCCGGAAAAAGAAAGTCAGCAACAGAGTCCGGATGTGAGATCCATCCACGTCGGCGTCCGTCATGATAATGATGCTGTGGTAGCGAAGTTTTTCCGGGTTGTAATCGTCTTTACCGATGCCGCAACCCAATGCCGTGATCAGCGTACCGACTTCCGCGCTGGACAGCATCTTGTCGAACCGCGCTTTTTCTACGTTAAGAATTTTACCTTTGAGCGGCAGAATCGCCTGAGTTTTACGGGCGCGACCTTGCTTGGCTGATCCACCTGCGGAATCACCCTCCACTAGATACACTTCCGATAACGCCGGGTCTTTTTCCTGGCAGTCCGCAAGTTTCCCCGGCAGGCCGGCGATATCCAATGCGCCTTTACGGCGAGTCATGTCACGGGCTTTACGGGCCGCTTCACGGGCACGGGCTGCTTCGATCATCTTGTTAACGATTGCCCGCGCTTCAGAGGGATTTTCTAACAGGTAGTCGCCAAAGATCTGGTTCATTTCCTGCTCTACAGCGGTTTTCACTTCTGAAGAAACCAGTTTGTCTTTAGTCTGCGATGAAAATTTAGGGTCAGGTACTTTAACGGAGATCACCGCCGTCAGGCCTTCGCGAGCGTCATCGCCCGTTGTAGCAACCTTGGCGTTCTTACCCAGACCTTCTTTCTCAATATAGTTGTTCAAGCTGCGCGTCAGGGCGGCCCGGAAACCGGCTAAATGGGTTCCACCATCACGTTGCGGGATGTTGTTGGTATAGCAATAGAGGTTTTCCTGAAAGGAATCATTCCACTGCAGGGCAACTTCAACACCTATTCCGTCGTCTCGTTGTGCAGAGAGAATGTGGATAACCTTATTCATTGAACTCTTGTTCTGGTTAAGGTATTCCACAAACGCCTTAAGTCCACCTTCATATTGGAAGGTTTCTTCCTTTCCGCTACGCTCATCCCGCAGATGAATACATACACCGGAGTTGAGGAATGACAGCTCTCGCAGGCGCTTCGCGAGCAAGTCGTACTGGAATTCAATATTAGTGAAGGTTTCTGAGGATGGTTTAAAGTGAATCTCAGTACCCGTGGTGGCGGTATCGCCCACTACCGTTAACGGAGTTTGCGGGATGCCATGATGATAAACCTGCTCATGAATTTTGCCTTTACGGCGAATGGTGAGTTTAAGCTCCTCTGACAGAGCATTAACTACAGATACACCCACACCGTGGAGACCGCCGGATACCTTATAAGTGTTGTCATCGAACTTACCACCAGCGTGTAGCACCGTCATGATAACTTCTGCCGCAGACACACCTTCTTCGTGCATATCTGTTGGAATGCCGCGACCATTGTCAGTGATGGAGACTGTTTCGTTAGGATGGATGGTTACCCGGATTTCTGTGCAGTAACCCGCGAGCGCCTCATCAATGGAGTTATCGACAACTTCAAAGACCATATGGTGCAGGCCTGAACCGTCATCGGTATCACCAATATACATCCCTGGGCGCTTACGCACCGCATCCAGGCCTTTGAGGACTTTAATACTGGACGAGTCGTAAGTCTTCTCATCTGACATAGATATATTCTCCGCTTGCTACTTATCTGTCGCGTTATCGTTAATTGACGTCGCTTGAACTCTACCTTGTTCCACGTGGAACAATTTAATCTCTGTACTGGGCATTTGTTGCCACGCCTCAAGCAAAACCTTCTGTTCTACACCGGTGACAAAAGTCTGTGTTCCCATTGCATCCAGCCACCGCACAAGTAGTGCGCGGTATTGTTCATCTAACTCTGCGGGTAAATCATCAATAAGGTAGATGCAACGACGGCCGGTGATCCGGGAAAAAACGTACCCCTGAGCAATCTTTAACGCACACACCAGCAACTTCTGCTGACCGCGGGATAGTACCTCTGCTGCGGGAAAGCCTTTGACGAGGATACGCAGATCAGCTCGGTGAGCCCCGACCTGTGTGAAACCGTGGCGTTTATCCTTATCGATGCTGTCAGAAAGAATTGCTAAGTAGTCTTTCTCCTGATCCCAGCCGCAGTAGTAGTTCAGTTCAATGCCATCTATCGCAATAAATTCCTGAACGAGTTCATAGAAGGTCTCGCAGAACTTGTTCATGCATTCCTGACGGAAGGCGTGAATTTGATCACTGCATCTGGCTAGCTCTTTATCCCAGGTTGCCAACTCAAAACGATCTATTCTATCACGCCGGAGTAGGCTATTGCGGTGTTTAAGACTGCGCTGCGCATCTTTCCAGACCTGAAAGAAGTTAGGTTCCACGTGGAACACTAACCAGTCCATAAACTGGCGTCTGACCTTGGGACTCCCTTCTAATAAAAGAAATGTATCTGAGTTTATAACCTGGATAGGTAAATAGGACGCCAGCGCGGCTGCCGAACCAACCAAAGCTCCATTCGCTTTGAACACCGCCGTCCCGTTAGCTTGGCGATTGACACCGATAGGCACATCAGCCCCTTGGGCCAACACCTTGCCAAATACAGTAAAGGAGTTCTGTTCGTGATTAATTAATGGCTTATGTTTATGGCTGCGGAACGAGCGCCCTACGCCTAGAACATGAATAGCTTCAAGAATGCTGGTTTTGCCAGAACCATTCTCACCGTAGATAAGGTTTACCCGCTCTGACGGGGTAAGGTCAACGGCTTCAAGATTACGCAGATGCTGAATGTAGAGACGCTTCAAAGTCATAATGAAGGTCTCTACAACAGAGAACGGGAAGTAAAAGTGCGGGAAATAGTTACACCGACCGTCTTAAAGACGCATCGGCATAACCACATACAGAGAGTCACTGTTATCAGGTTCTTCAATAAGCGCACTGCTGTTGGCATCTGACAAAGTGATCTTGATGTTTTCATGGTTAATCACATTGGCTA
This sequence comes from uncultured Cellvibrionaceae bacterium, assembly GCA_964448175.1. GTDB lineage: Bacteria > Pseudomonadota > Gammaproteobacteria > Pseudomonadales > Cellvibrionaceae > Cellvibrio. The sequence goes on from CAYUVQ010000055.1 coordinate 19,067, forward strand.
CGTCCTGCAGGTAGCTCACGTTAAAGCCGACTTCCAACGTGTCTCCGGCATAATCCACCGTCACCTGCTCTTCCGCCTCTTCCTGTTCCGGGTTATTAGCCACGATGGTCAACACTCCATCACTTAACAACAGCCGAACACCGCGATACTTTTCGTTAGAGAGAATAGCCGTTCGACCGAACGCCTGCTTCAACTCCAGGCGCGATCCAATGACGACCTTATTGCCACCGCGAGGCAAGACACGCTCGTACTCCGGGAATTTACCATCCACCAGTTTTGACGTGAAAGTATAGTCAGCAGAGGTCACGCGGATATGATTAGCGCTGAGCGTTATCTCAACCTGGGCTGTCGAATCGTCCAACAACCGGGACAACTCCAGTACTCCTTTGCGAGGCAGGATGGCTTGAATAATTTCACTGGTGTTTACAGCAACAGCTCGGGTACACATGGCCATTCTATGGCCATCCGTAGCTACGACGCGCAACTGATCCTGACGAACCTCCCACAACATACCATTGAGGTAGTAACGCACATCCTGCTGAGCCATAGCGAAGGCGGTGCGTTCAATCAAACGTTTGATTTCCTGTTGAGCGCAGCTGAACTGAAGGTTACCCGGGCTATCTTCTACGTTGGGGAAATCACTGGCAGCAAGAGTAGACAAGGTAAAACGGCTGCGGCCGCTTTTTACAATGATGCGCTGCTCTTCCTGGGAAAACTCGATATTGGAACCATCTGGCAGCGATCTGCAAATATCTACCAGCTTACGTGCGGGAACTGTAATCTCTCCGCTCTCGCCCGCCTGTTCCAGCTGAACCCGCCCTACAATCTCAACCTCAAGATCCGTACCGGTCAATGACAACTGGTCACCATTCAATACCAGCAGCACGTTGGAGAGAACCGGCAGGGTTTGACGACGTTCAACAACACCGGCAACCAATTGAAGGGGTTTAAGCAGAGCCTCGCGGGAAACGACAAATTTCATGTGTTGGTCTCTTTAAATGTCCTGTTAAAAGGGCTTCAACAGAAAGTAACAGTTGCTGTTGATAATGCCGGGCGATGCCCCTGCACGGCTTGCGCATCATAAACCGAATTAGTGGATCAGGTAGTCAGGGAGCGCAGCAAATTCTTCATGTCTTCGCGAATATCCGCATTTTCTTCCTGCAGTTCTTTAATCTTACGGCAGGCATGTAAGACTGTTGTATGATCGCGGCCACCAAAAGCCTCGCCAATTTCTGGCAGGCTGTGGTTAGTTAATTCTTTTGCCAAGGCCATCGCCACCTGACGTGGGCGGGCCACCGAACGGCTACGGCGTTTGGAAAGCAAGTCGTTGATCTTGATTTTGTAATACTCGCCCACCACCCGCTGAATATTATCAATCCCGACCTGCTTGTCCTGCAGAGCCAGCAGATCTTTCAACGCTTCGCGTACCAAATCAACATCGATGGCGCGGCCGGTGAAATTCGCACTGGCGATAACCCGCTTCAACGCGCCTTCAAGGTCACGTACGTTGGCGCGAATTCGCTGAGCAATAAAAAACGCGGCTTCATGAGGCAGATCGATTCCGACCTGCTCTGCCTTCTTCATTAATATAGCGACTCTAGTTTCCAGCTCCGGTGGTTCAATAGCCACCGTCAGCCCCCAACCGAAACGGGACTTCAAGCGCTCCTCAAGACCGTTAATCTCTTTGGGGTAGCGGTCGCAAGTCAGGATGATCTGCCTGCCACCCTCGAGAAGGGAGTTAAAGGTATGGAAAAACTCTTCCTGGGATCGTTCTTTGCCGGCAAAGAACTGGATATCGTCAATCAATAACGCGTCCATCGACCGATAATAGCGTTTGAAGTCATTGATCGCGTTCAGCTGCAACGCCTTGACCATATCCGCGACAAACCGCTCGGAGTGCAGATACACCACTTTGGCATTAGGATTGCGCGCGACCATGGCATTACCAACGGCTTGCATCAAATGCGTCTTACCGAGGCCCACCCCACCATAAATAAATAAGGGGTTATAAGCACCACCTGGATTTTCGGCAACCTGACGCGCTGCTGCCAAACCAAGCTGGTTGGACTTACCTTCAACGAAGGTAGCAAAGGTCGATGAGACATTGAGATAGTT
>CAYUVQ010000056.1:0-11891 GCA_964448175.1 uncultured Cellvibrionaceae bacterium
GGTGTAACTTCTGGAGCGATAGTGGCTTTTAACCGTACCGTCTTCAATCCGCTCATCTTCGGCGAGACGACCAAGACTGCCGCCAGATTTAAAGCTGACGTTAGCGAGGTGGACCTGCGCCAGCCGATTGCCAAAGCCGTTGAAGTTAATTCGTGCATTGGTGTCGTCGGTGCTTGCCACAAAAACAGTTTCAAAATACTGCCAGCTGCTGCTCAGCTCATAGCGACGAGTTAACAGACTTCCCCAAGGATCATAATTCTGCTGTAACCCCAGGCTTAGCGTGAAGCCGTCTGGCGATCGCGCCCAGAAACCCAGCGTATATATCTGACCTGCCGTCAGTGCCAGTCCACCCTGATTCAGCTGCACGCTCCAATCCGCCGCACCCGCCCTGGTAACGCGCACTACGATACCGGCACGGCCCTCAAACGTACTGCCCTGAGTTGTCGCTACGGCGCCGCTGTGCTGCTCCAGATTCCAACTGTTGATGCCACCTGTGAAATCCGGGTTGATCAGAGCTTCCTCGCCCAAGGGTTCGTCGATAGCTCCCCAGGCAGCTTCTGCTGCTTCGGTGGTCAGGTACTTCGCCTGTAGCCAGTCATTCCAATGCCGATCGAGCTCCGCCCGAAATTCCGCCGGCCACTCATCCACCGCGCCATCAAAATATTGATGTAAAAGACCGTTTTCGTTGTTGATCTCGGCAAACGCGATGGCCGGATCTTCAGCGTAAGTCAGGCCGGTATAGGCATTGCGGTGGCTCAACAATAGCTGGGCGTATTCTTTTTCCAGCTGGCGGAACGTGTCATCCACAAAGCCGAGCACGTGGGATTGCTTCCACGGCATGCTTCCTATACTTGCAGGCAAGCCGTCCGCCGCGCGAAATTCACGGGAATTAAGGAGATTGAGATTGGTATATATCCCCTGCTCTTTAAGCCGCGCAATGAAGTAATCGAGCTTATCGAGATTGGCGGTGTTCAAGGTGCGGCTGGTGCCCGCCGCATAATTGATGAGGCTCTCTGCCCCAAAGTTGTTATCCATATGATGGAAGCGCACCAGGTTGACCCCGAACTTGGCCAGACGCCGCGCGATTTTCGCTGCATCGGCATGGGACGGAAACGCCGAGCCGGCGGTGATGTTCACCCCAACAAACCGTATACGCTCGTCGTTTACCGCAAAATGGCCGGCGGCGTTCACGCCAACCGAGCCAAATTTGCCGGCGGGTTTATGGTTTAAGTCGGCCAGACTGGTAATGCCCGCGCTGTCATCGTCGTAGGGAAGAACAAACGGCACCAGCCCGGCAATACTGCTGGCTGCACTGCTGCTGGATTGGGAGGAAGAGCTCGCACTGCTGACGGGTACGGCGGGAGCAGGTGTGTCAGACTTGGAGCCTGATCCACCACCACAGGCGGACAGTAGTCCGATCAAGATCCAGCCGAAAATTTTTACCTCAGGAAATACGGATATACAGCGAACAGGGGTTCTTAAGGTCTTCATTAGAGGCCCACCACCATCAGGTTATTGTTATCGTCGATCAGACGGGTAGCGTCTGTCAGGGTGATTACGGACCGGCACGGCAAGATCCATCAAAATTTAAGCGCCAACCGGGCAGTTTCAGCAGTATAGGAACAGGCTATAGCGCTAGCCATACCCGGGAGTGTAAAGTTGCGAAATCTCACGCCACGCCATGATAAACCGCAGGCAGATGGCTATAATCCACCCGATCAAAGTGTTGACAAGCGGACTCAAAACGGCATAATGTCGCGTCCTCGTTTCCAGCCCGATTTAGATCAGATTTTATAGGAGCACCACGGTGGCCAATACAGCCCAAGCGAAAAAACGCGCGCGTCAAAACGAAAAAGCTCGCAAGCATAACGCCAGCCTGCGCTCTATGGGGCGTACCTACCTGAAGAAAGTGGTAAATGCCATTGCATCAGGCGATCTGGAAGCAGCCAAAGCAGCTTATGCTGCAGCTATTCCGGTCATTGACCGCATCGCTGACAAAGGCCTTATTCATAAGAATAAAGCCGCTCGTCACAAGAGCCGTTTGAACAGCAAAATCAAAGCGATGGCTGTCGCTGCTTAATAGCAGCAACCCGCAATGATGTAGCCAAAGGCTAGCGACGCAAGCGCAACAAAAAAACCGGCAATAGCCGGTTTTTTTGTGTCTGCTGCTTTTTACTGGCCCCGTTTCGTTGGGCACCCCACATCGGATATCACCCCCATCTATACAGTGCAGTGAAAACAGATTATCTTCGCCATGGATTTTACAGCCGGAACCCGTTCTGCTGTCGGTATCCTGCGTGTAGATCGTGCACACACTTATTGATGGAGATGTCTTTATGCTGCCGCGCGAGCATTATCTGAAACAAGCTTTTCAGGACCCGCTCAACTTCCCCGACGGTTTTGAAGCAGGTGGATTATCCAGTATTCAGGCACGTTTGGTCCGCAAACATGGAATGCTGATCTCTGCTCTGGTTGATGAGAACGTGTCGGACCCCACACCGGAGGATCTGCACCTGCTAAAAGTGATCGCCAATCAGGGCGCACCCAAGACACCGGTAGAGCAAGCCTGGGTTAAATACCTCAGCCTGGTTAAAGCCAAGCAAGCAACCCGCCCCGCAAAATCTAAATCTTCTTCCAAAACTGCAGAAAAAAAATCTTCCTGATCAACCAGATGATTACCCCTCTCCATACTGCCGGCCGCACACCGGCCGGCAGCATGGATTCAATATCAAGCCGGCAACTTCACTGATACCTGATAAGTCTTACCCGCCTCGATATTGCTGATATGAGCTTTTTCGAGGCGCTTGCCATTCAGGCTTACCTGCACCGCTTTAACCCCTTGCTCACGGCGCATCTCCACCTCAAAACGAGCACCGCGGAACTCGCGGACCGCCTTGGCCTGTGACCAGTGCGACGGCAGCTGGGGAGCAATACGCAGCCCGTCACGATCGCCCTTCAAACCAAACAGCCCTTCAATGAGCGATCGGTAGACCCAGGAAACAGTGCCGGTATTAAATAACTGGCTTGAGCGGCCAGCCGTGCGCGGAAACTGATGGTAAGCACCGCGATAATAGTTCGGAATGAAGACCGGCAACTGACCGCGCTGCAGATAATCCTGCTCCGCCGGACCAGGGATCATCTGACGCAACAGACGATAGGCACGATCCTGCTCGGCAATGGTGAACAGGCTATAGATATAAAACACCGCCGCGTGGTTATAAACCGAACCATTTTCTGCAGAGCCGGGATGCTTTTGGGTAACCCGGCCCACGTCATCGCGCATGGCGGTGTAGGCCGGGGCCAACATCATTACCCCATAGGGGGTTTCCAGTTGCTCCTCCACCGCATGTAACATTTTTTGCCGCTGCTCTTCGTCTGCGGCGCCACCGAGGATTGCCCAGCTCTGCGGGTTCAGGAAGATGCGCCCCTCCTGATCTTTGCTTATTCCAAACACCACGCCGTCATCAGTAATGCCGCGACCAAACCACTCACCATCCCACAGATAACGATTTACTGAGGCGTTAACCGATTGCGCCACCGCACGAAACTCTTCGGCAAGCGCCGTCTGTTGTTGCGCCGCGCAAATATCGGCCCATAAATTCAATGCATAAGCTGTTGCCACAGACAACCACCCCGATACTCCCTTGCCCTTGTACCCCACCATATTCATCGGATCACACCAGTCACCCTGAGCGATATAACTCAAGCCGCGTTCGTCGCGCGCGCTCGACAACCAGCGCATGGCGTTGCTGATCCGTTCGAATACCGTCAGATTTTTTTCGCCCTCTGCGTCTTTGACCATTTCATTCAGAATGGCGTAGTCATTGGTTTCATCCAGGTAAGCCTGCAAGCAAACCGGCAACCATACGCAGTGATCGGTGTGAGGAATCTGATTGATGTATTTTAATTCCGCACCTTCGACCAGCAAAATACCATCGGGCATAGCGCCATTGGCTTCCTGCTGGCTGAGCGCATGCAGAAATGCCGCACGAGTAACCGCCGGCTTGATAAAACTCATGCCCATGTTGTCCTGCAGATAATTGCGAGTCTGCGGGTCTGTGGTAAGTCGGTTTACATCGCCGTGATAAAACACCTGACGCGGCAGCCAGTGATTAACAAAGTTATCTAACTCCACATCCGGTGTTTCAATCGTCAAGCAGCCGTGTCCCTGCTGCAGATACTCTGTGTATTCCTGCTGCGCACGAGCAAATGCTTCTGCACTTAAATATTTATTACGCAATGCCGCAATTTCCGCATCATCAAAAGCAGGACCGAAGATAAAACGGTGATCCTGCGTCGCGTCCGCCTCCAACACCAGACGGTATTGCAATACGGCGGCGGGAGTCTCGTAGCGAGCATCACCCCCATCAAGCATTTCCTGTTGCAACGCCGAGGGACTATGCAAACCACCCTCGCCTTCAAAGGTTTCTTGTTTTGCTTCCCAGGCAACCGGTTCCTTTTCGTGCAGAAAAAACGTTTTATCTTTAAAGTTTTTATTTTTGAAGTAGTCCGCTACCTTTTGATATGGAGTTACGCAGGTGGCGACAATGCCCCCGAGATCAGCACGGTATTCGGCGGATTGATTCATCCACGACATATAACCAACCGGGAAGTATGAATAAACACTTAAGCGGCGCGGGCGCCCTGAAATATTGGTAACCCGCAGATGCCAGAGCTCAACAACATCCTGCGTGGGAAGGCTCAACCTCAACTCAATACGAATGCCCTCGTGTTCAATGCACCAGGCGATATCGCTTTTACCTACCGAAAAATTAAACTTATCCAGCGAGGCCCGTACCGGCTCGTAGGGTGCGGAAAAAATTTTCCCGGTTTCTTCATCCTTCACATAAAAAAAGCGACCCGGATGATGCGCATAGTAAGGCTGCTCCGGCTGCATAAATGTTTTGGCTTCGAGATTCGGGGCATAGGCATATTTGGCCGGCTCGGGCTGCATAAATTGTGCGACCGCATAGCCGCGGCAGGTTACCTGAATCATCATGCGCTGGTTCCACAAAAAACCGGCAGCACGAGGCATCGCGGTAGGGCTGTTTAAATCATAGCGTTCGCCGTTGGCGCTGGGTGACAACATATATGAGCTCCGGTGAAATAATCGCTGCGCATCCTGCGACTCAGGTTCATCCTGAACATAAAAAAACGCCGCAAGAACAGCGGCGTTGATGATGATTGAAAACGAATTCGTATTAAGTAGATGCCGTTGGCTCCGCTTCCCGCGCTTTGATGTCCGTCTGGATCTGTTCCAGCTTTTCCTCAGTCAGCGGATAAAAACTCACGACAAAAGCTGCAATAAACGCAATCACGCCGGGGATGACGGTCTGCAATAACGCAATGCCCTGCTGTGATGCGTCGCTCTGCGCCTCCCGTGCGACATAGCCAATCGCCGCAAGCATCCACAGCATGAATGCAGACCCCATTGCGCCACCCACTTTCTGCGCAAAAGTTGCGGCCGAGAATGTCATGCCGGTAGCGCGCCGACCGGTTTTCCATTCGGTATAGTCGGCACTGTCGGCGTACATAGACCAAGCCAGGGGAGACTTCGGCCCCAGTGCAAGACTGATGAGGATATTCAACGTAAACATCAGGCCGACCGCATCGCGCGGGACAAAATAGAATCCAATCGACAGCACACCCACTATACCCATCAATATCATTAGCAATTTTGTTTTATCGACAAATCGAGTCATGACGGGCGTCAGCGCAGCACCAGCGCCCAGCGCCAGAGCCTGTACAAACAAGTAATTAGAAATTAAATCCGGGCGCTCAACATAATAAGCAAAATAGTAATAGCTGGATCCACCGCGCAAGGTAATCGTCATCATGATGATCATCGCCAGCGCAATCAGAATTAACCAGGGGCGATTGTTTAATAGGTCTTTAATGTCATTGAGGGGATTCGTGTTCTGGCCAGGCGGTGGAGCAATACGCTCCGTGGTGGAAAAGAACGTAATCGCAAAAGCAATCGCTGCGACAACGCCGTAAAGCAACATCGTCAATTGCCAGCCCAGCGTTTCATTTCCCTGCCCCAGTATTTCTACCAATGGCAGAGTGAATTTATTTACCAATGCCGTTCCAACAAAAGCTGCAATAAAACGAAAGCTGATTAACGTTGTGCGCTCCTGACTGCGAGCCGTCAACACACCGGATAATGATGAATACGGGGTGCTGAGGATGGTGTACATCACCATCATGAATGAGAAGGTTACGTAGGCATAAATAATTTTTCCGGATTCATTCAGGTCCGGCGTACTGAAGGTGATCACTGCCGCACCAGCCATCGGCACCCCGGCAAATAATAGATAGGGGCGGAATTTTCCCCAACGGGTTTTTGTGCGGTCAGCCACTGCCCCCATAACAGGGTCGGTAATCGCATCAATAATTTTAGTGACCAGAAACATGGTGCCGGCAGCTGCCGCCGGAATTCCGAATACATCGGTGTAAAACACCGCAAGAAATGAAGCGATACTGGCCCAATACAAATTGAAACCCAAATCGCCTACCGCGTAGCCGACTTTTTCTCGCAAACTCAATTTCGCCATACGATCGTGATGGGTCACGGTCTCTCTCCTCGCGCACTATTATTGTTGTCAATCTTGGGGTTTTGTTTATGAATCGCGGTATAAAATCGCGACTATTTTGGATTGCGCGTGGATTTACGCAAACGCACCTCATAACCAATATCAACCTGCTTCTGATCGATGGGCTTGCCAGAGAGCGCACGAATAACCATCTCGGTTGATTTCACTCCCATTTCGTAACGCGGGACATGCACACTGGTGAGGGACGGATTAACAAACTGCGAGGCTTCAATATCATTAAAACCACACAGGGATAATTGTTCGGGTATGCGGATATTCATACGCTGACTTTCAAATAATGCACCCAAAGCCAAGTCGTCGTTACAGCAGAAAATCGAATCGATAACGCCGTGACTCGAAGCCATCAGACTGCGAAATAATTCGCCCCCCAATGCGATGGAAGAAGGCTCAGGCGTTGTGACAACAAAATTTTTCCAATCGATACCGGCTGCATCCATCGCGGTTTTATAACCCAACATCCGCTGCTGTACACGGGGGTCCATACGTGCGCCCATAAAACCGATCCGCGTGTGGCCCGCTTCAAGCAGCTTGGACACCACATCGTAGCCTGCCTGCCAATGAGAAAAGCCCACGTTCATATCCAGCGGCTGATCAAGCAACTCCATCATCTGCACGATAGGAATGCCGGCTTTCTGCAGGAGCTGCTGACAGGCACGCGTCTGGTCACCGCCGGTGATAATCATGGCCTCCGGCGCTTGGCTCAGGAGTGTGCGAACCATTTTTTCTTCTTCGAGCGGCGAGTAATGCGTGTCGACCAGCAGTACCTTATAACCGGCCTTGCCCGCAACCTCATAAATACCGCGCAGAACTTCATTAAACACAATGTTGGATAACGAAGGGATGGCGACGCCGATCACGCGGGATTTTGCAGAAGCGAGAGAGCTGGCAAATTGATTGGGGATATAACCCAGACTGTCGATTGCAGCCTGCACCTGGCGTCGCAGCAGATCGGACACTTTGTCCGGTTGATTGATGACACGGGAAACGGTGATCGCACTCACCCCTGCCACTGCGGCTACATCCACTAACGTTACTTTCTTATGGGTTATATTTTTTGCTGATCTCATTGCCGCATCTCTTACTAATTACGCGTGCCAAAACGATAACACAGACTAAATGATTGCGCTATCATTTGGCCCCATGCTACTCTGGCAAGCTTCCGAGGTCTTCATCCGAACAGCGAAATGATTCAACGCTTAGCTCCCTCCAATATATATGCCACCACCCATCTGATCGTGGTGATGGGTGTGTCGGGCAGTGGTAAATCATCACTGGCTCGCTCACTCGCTGATTACTATGGTTATTGCTATCTGGATGGCGATGACTTTCATAGTGAATCTTCACGGGCACGCATGGCCAGCGGACAACCTTTGACAGATGAGATGCGCGCCCCTTGGGTGGCCTCCATTTGCCAGCACCTGCAGGAACGAGCGCGCCGTCAACAGCACTGCCTGTTAGCATTTTCCGGCCTGCGCAAAGCTCACCGCGACAAATTACGCGATGCCGGCTTGAAAACGATTTTTCTGTTCCTTCAAGGCGACAAGCCCACGATCCAGGATCGCCTGAACCGCCGCACCGGCCATTTCATGGCTCCGCAATTACTGGACAGTCAGCTGGCAGCACTGGAAGACCCAACAGCCGAAACTGACGTAATCTCTTTGGACATTGACGCCCCGCTGAGCAAGATTACAGAGGAAGCCATTCAAGCGATCAATGAACAATATGAATGTGAAACGCTTACCGCGAAATAGCAATCTTTTGTTTTGAACTATCACATCTCCTCATTCTGAATGCGAGTCCGTGGCGTGCTACCGGCCATGAAGCCTCTGGCGATTTTCACCGCTAAACCCACACACCTTTGTTTAGCCGCGCTTTACATATAGCAGCGGCTGAATTACCTTGCTGCTCTCGCCGAACCCTTTCGGTAACCGCCATTCCGGCCGACTTATCGGCCCACCGCTTTTATCAGTGAGATCACATGCAAAAGTTACGCTGGGGCGTGCTCAGCACGGCCAAAATCGGACGCACCAAAGTCATTCCCGCCATTCAATCTTCCCTGTACGGCGATGTCGTTGCCATCAGTTCCCGCAATGCGACAAACGCGCAGCAGGTTGCGGACGAGCTGGGAATAGCCCGCGCACACGCCAGTTACGAAGCACTGCTGGCAGATCCCGAGGTAGATGCCATCTACAATCCCCTGCCCAATCACCTGCATGTACCCTGGTCTATCAAAGCGCTGGAAGCAGGCAAACACGTATTGTGTGAAAAGCCGCTGGGACTGAATGCCGCCGACATACAGCCGCTTCTGGATGCAGCCCAACGCTACCCGCACCTCAAGGTCATGGAAGCATTTATGTACCGCTTTCATCCACAATGGGATAAAGCTCATGAGCTGGTAACCAACGGTAGCATCGGGCAGGTCCGCAGCATCCACTCGCACTTCTCCTACAATAACCGGGAGCAAGAAAATATCCGCAATAACGCCGATATGGGCGGCGGTGCCTTGATGGATATCGGTTGCTACTCAATCTCCCTGTCACGCTATCTATTCCAAAGCGAGCCGCTGCGGGTGTTTGGGCACATCATGCCTTACCCGGGTTATGAGGTAGATTGCTTTGTATCCGGCATTATGGAGTTTGCGGATGGCACGGCAACGTTTACCGCATCGACAAAAATCGAAGGCCACCAATATATGGAAGCCAGCGGAGAAAGCGGCAGTGTGTTTCTTCCGGTTCCGTTCAGCCCCATTGCTGACACCACCACTAAACTCCTGATCAAACGTAACGATCATCGTGAAGAGCTTGTCATCCCCTCGTGCGATCACTATCGCAACATGGCGGACGCGTTTGCAGCGAGCGTATTCAATCAACAGCCTGTGCCGACGCCATTGAGCGACGCGCTGGCAAACATGAAAATTATTGATGCAGTCTTTGCCAGCGCAGCCAAAGGAACCTGGGTTAATCTGGACTGGTAACACCTGCGCAGGTTTTACTTACATATTTATAAGAACAACCACCATCTGAAGATAAATTTGCCTGGGGTTTCACCATTTTCATTATCGGCATTGAGAGGTAGGCAACGTGGATAGCAGTGATTCTGCAAGCAACAATTTGGTAAAAGATGAGACCCCGAACCACTCCGCAACATCAAACCATCCCCCGAAGATAGTCGTAGTAGGTGGTGGTGCCGGCGGATTAGAGCTGGCGACAAAACTCGGACGTAAACTGGGCAAAAAGAAGAAAGCGGAAATCGTGTTGATTGACCGCGATACAACCCATTTGTGGAAGCCGCTCCTGCACGAACTGGCGGTGGGCACTATGGATGAAGGTGTTGATGCTGTCAGTTATCGCGGCCATGCAATTGCTAATTATTTTTTCTTCCGCCTCGGCACCATGGTCGGCATTGATCGCGCAGCGCGCCAGGTAATTCTGGCCCCGATGCGCGATGAAGACGGGAAAGAATTCCTGCCATCAACGCGCATCGACTATGACTATCTAATCATCGCGCTCGGGTCGGTTTCCAATGACTTTGGTACGCCCGGAGTAAAAGAGCATTGCATTTTTCTCGACAGTCCCAAGCAAGCACATCGCTTCCGCACTAAATTGTTGAATTCGTTTCTGCGCATTCAACGCCTGCCAGAGAATCACGAAAACGTGCGCATTGCCATCGTCGGCGGCGGCGCTACCGGCGTTGAACTCTCAGCCGAGCTTCACCACGCTGTAGCTGAGTTTCACAATTACGGTTTTAGCGCACTGTCCAACGAGCACTTAAAGGTCACCTTGGTAGAAGCTGGACCACGTATTCTACCCGCACTGCCCGAGCGAATTTCTGCGGCGGCTCAAAAGGAGTTAATCAACATCGGCGTAGACGTAAAGCTCAATACCACCATCACCAAGGCTACCAATAACAGCCTTGAAACCAAGGACGGCGAAACTATTGAGGCCGACCTCCTGGTGTGGGCAGCTGGAATTAAAGTGCCTGATTTCATGAAAGACATCGGCGGATTGGAGACTAACCGGATCAATCAGTTACACGTAAATGAGTTTCTGCAAACCACTCGCGATCCCACCATTTTTGCGATAGGAGATTGCGCGCAATTCATACAGGCAGATGGCAAGCGCGTTCCTCCGCGCGCGCAGGCAGCGCATCAAATGGCGAGCATCTGTTACAAAAATCTGGCGGCACTGCTTAACAACAAACCGTTGCGCCCCTATGTTTACCGGGATCACGGCTCGCTGATTTCTCTGTCCAATTATTCAACCGTGGGTAATTTGATGGGCAACCTGAGCCGTGGAAGTTTATTTATCGAGGGAAGCCTGGCCCGGTTTGTTTACATATCACTTTACCGGATGCACCAGGTGGCCATTCATGGTGTGATTAAAACCGGATTAGTCATGCTGGCTAATGGGATAAATCGCTGGTTGAGGCCGCGCCTGAAGTTACACTGATATAAAGAAAGATCGGCGAGCAAACATGGATGTTAGCCGACGACAGCGCCCAGCTGATTATTAATATTGCTCAATCGCTGATGCACCTCTCCCACCTCAGGGGCATAACAGCCACGCGTTGCCAGATAATGCAGATTGAATAGCGCAAAGTAGTCCAGCAGGATATCTGCCTGCGGCTGCTCTTCCGCAATCTGCAAACACAGCGCCGCCGCCTCAAGGGTCGACAGATAATGGTCCTGATGAGACTTCCTCACCGCATAGCTGCGCAAGAGCGTATCGGGCAGGCACAGCACCGGCACCTGATCAAGCCAACGGCTCAAGTGAAACATCCGCCCACTTTGCTTCCACGTCCCATCCAACAAAATGAACGTTGGGCGCTTAGTGTTTGTCGGAACAACCGAAAAAACCTCCCGGGATTCACTTTCTTTGGCTGGATAAATGATAAAAAATTGGCGCTCAGGGTCCTCAAGCAGCTGCAGCAGCTCTACGTCCGGTGTTGTTCGGCTCCACGAAAAAAAGCGGGTGTTATCCGGAAAAACGTCTGCAATTAAACGACCCGTATTAGTCGGCTTGAACACCTCATCGCGATGCATCAACACGATAAAATCACACCGCGAGGTTGAACTGGTCCGCCACTGACACAGACAGGCGAAGCTCGCCAGAAGACACGACTCACACCGCACAATCGATTTCCCCCGCGCATTAAAATCCCGCGTAGATTCAGCGAGGCAACGCTGGCGCAACTGCTTATAGGTACTCATGGAAACACCACCGGTATTAGATGCTCAAGCTGCCTTTTTTCAATGCACGAACAACAGATACAAAAAGC
>CAYUVQ010000056.1:11991-21119 GCA_964448175.1 uncultured Cellvibrionaceae bacterium
GTATTAGATGCTCAAGCTGCCTTTTTTCAATGCACGAACAACAGATACAAAAAGCCTCCGCGCAAGCCATTCTGTCCCACTGCTTTCTTGAAAGCCTCATTGCAATACAAACCTATGCAGCTATCAAATCAAATTTTAAATAGTGGCGACGTTTAAACGTCACTTTAAAATCTTTTAGGTCGTCACAGGAACAGCAGGCATAAAAAAACCCGCATTGCTGCGGGTTTTCAGACGATGCAGGAACACATCGGTTTTGCTTGTGGTACAAGGCCGCACCCAAATAAAAGCCTGCATACCGCTAAATCTGGGGCACCAAAAGCAGCACTTTCGCTTTATGCCCCCAAATATGCCCCCACAGATCAACCGCTACCGTGAATAAACCCCGGCTTCAACCTTCAATCATGGGGAGTAAACCGGGTACGAATTTTACTCCGCGCAAGCCATTCTGTTCCACTGCTTTCTTGAAAGCCTCATTGCAATACAAGCCGGTGCAGTTATCAAATCGAGTTTTAAATACTGGCGACTTTGAAACATCACTCTGCGCAAAGCCAAGTTTCTTCACCCCCACAACCACACCGGAATCAATCAAGCTTTCGCTTTGATGGGGATCAGCCTCTACTACAGTGCGGCAGTTGAAGATAAAGAAATCCTCTCCTTCGCACGCCACCGGTAAAGCTTCACCGAAATCGTTAATCATTGAACCAAGTGCATCCAATGCCTTAGCCGATAAAACCAACGCCGCTCCAGGCAACCAAAGGGATACGTCTGGTATCGGCAAGGGTTCAACAGTTTCATCCTGAATAAAATTCGACCTGATATTTTCCCAGCCCTCTTTAAGGCTGGTGTTGTGGTAACTAAAGCGTAGCAATTGTGCATCCGAATAATGCTCTGGCATCAGCTCGATAAAGTCATCCACCTGCAACGCGAGCCATTTATATCCCGCCCCGTCATTTTCTATTAAGTAGGGTTTAGACATTGCCATTCCACCCTTCGTCTGGTGGCATCGTGACCTTTTCTGGCTGCTTCCCCATTTCAAGCAACAACCGGAGTCGCCGTCAATAACCAAGGCTATATGTAAAACCCTCATCAAATTCAGAAAGAGACATTTAACACGCTCCCTGTTCGCTATCATTTTTAATAATAAATCCAGGAAAGCGCGGTGCAATGGTGTTGATAAAAGCCTTTATATTGCCAACCCCCCAGTTACGAGCCACGTAATAGCCAACACCCTCGTAAACCAGTTCAGGCTCATTTCTAAACCTATACTTCCCATACTGCTTTTCGGTAGCTGTCATTTCATCAGGCGTTTTCAGCAGCATAAAACTACATGATTTATCTGCGCGCAAAAAATCAAAAGCAGATGGATCAATAAAACCTTTTTCACGCAACGCTTTAATGGTGATGAATCCAATATCGGACTTTTTAAAGCCAGCGGCGTAGACTTCACCATGAATAGTTAACGTATAGGTGGAGCGGTCTTTTTCACTCTGTTGGGCTACACGAATATCGCGCCTTTTTTCGCGCAGCTCTATTTGATAAATTTCTGCTTCAGGCAGTGGGATGATTTGCTCCACGTTGAGAAGCAATTCGCCGTTGAGCTTGTGTAGATTAAGCCGCACACAGGTGATATCTAACTCCATTTGATTTAGCCACAAAACAGAAGTGGTGATTTCTTTAGAAAAATCCGCCGCTGCCAGAATGATCCGAACAGACAATCCAAACTCATCACGCAGAGGCTCACTCCATCCGAGGAACCCCAGCAATTGCAGCTCTGCATTTCCGTCACCCGCCAAATAATCTGTGTAAGTGCCGACGGCGTTGTCCCACGTCATATTGGCAATCATGGCCGCATAGCGTATCGCTTGCAGTTCCATATGGCCGCCATCTGTAGTGCGCTTAAGTTCAATAACAACAAGATTCGCATTTTTATCAATTGCCAACAGATCAATGCGACGCTTGGAATCTTGGAATTCTCCAAACTCTTCGGCAATGACAAGCAAATCCATCCCTAGCGCTGAAATATTATCTTTAAGTAATCGCTGTATATCTTGTCGCTCGCGTAAAAGCTCAGTGTCAAAACCAGTCTTTATGACTGGTACTAAGGCATCCGGGGTGATGTGAAAAAGTGCCATTTCGACTCCCTATTTAAATATCCAACTTCGGCAACGCGTTCACTATTTTCATAGTCTTTAGGCTTACAGTGATTATCCGCTTGAATAGTCTGGCGGCTATTTGGCGTTGCCCATGGTTTCGATTGCCCAGTCGTTACTTGGCTGTTGTTGTAGCCCAGAGTTCTCAGTACTACCAGCTGCCCATTCCATATGATGAATTTCATTGGGCCTTTAAAAAAGTGGGTATTGGCGAGCGACGGTAGACGGTATCTGGATGGAGGAAAAATATCAGCGAGAGTTTGTGCCCCCCGCCATTGCGCCCCTTACTCATTTCAATATGCAGCCCATTGTGCCCCCCTGTCACACGAGCTGCAATAGAATCATTTAGGACGCCACAGGAACAGCAGACATAAAAAAACCCGCATTTCTGCGGGTTCTCGGACGATGCAGGAACACATCGGTTTTGCTTGTGGTACCCAAGGCCGGACTCGAACCGGCACAGCTTGCGCCACTACCACCTCAAGGTAGCGTGTCTACCAATTCCACCACTTGGGCTTTAAAACTTACTCTTCTGACTCCGGCACTGCAGGTACATCGCTAGCAGCTGCTGGAGCTGTTTCTTCAACGGTGGGAACTTCAGACTGGGGAGCCTGAGGAACCTCAAATGGAACCGGAATTCCATCTACCGCTATTGATGTACTGTTTTTTGCAATGATAGCCAAACCAAAACTTGTACAAAAGAAGATTGTTGCCAGAATTGCCGTAGCACGAGTAAAAAAACTGCTGCCACCCTGACTGCCAAATACAGTTTGCGATGCACCGGCGCCGAACGAAGCACCCGCTGCTGCACCCTTACCTTGTTGCAGCAAAATGAAGGCGATAATTGCCAATGCTGTCAACACATGAATAACAAGAATAACTTTTTCCATTGTCATGGCTCTCTGGTTGAACAGTGAATGTTAATCCAAGTCTGACCGCCTTGATGCTGCGTCAGGTATTACATTCAGCTGCTCGACAAATACTCAAAAATTCTTCGGCATCCAATGAAGCTCCACCAAGTAAAGCCCCATCAATATCCGTCATGGCAAAAAGCTGCGCCGCATTATTGGCTTTGACACTTCCACCATACAGGATACGAACCTGTTGCCCCACATTGCCCAGAAGATCACGAATATAGTGATGAACTTCCTGCGCCTGTTGCGGTGTTGCTGTCTTGCCTGTGCCTACAGCCCAAACCGGTTCATAAGCAACAACGGCATGCTCGAAAGCATTGCATCCTACCAAATCAAGAACTGCATTCAACTGCCTGTGAATTATCGACAGTGCCTGGCCAGCTTCGCGCTGTTCCAGTGATTCCCCAACACAAAGAATGGGAATTAATTTTTCACGCTGTACTGCTAAAAACTTCTGTGCAATCTGAACATCAGATTCCGATTGCATCCGGCGACGCTCGTTATGACCAATAATCACATAACGACACTGCCATTCTGCCAGCATCCGGGCGGATATCTCACCCGTGTATGCACCGCCTTCATGCTCGCTCACGTTCTGCGCACCTAATACAACGGCGGACGGAGCGATTAATTCCTGTGCTTGCTGAAGGTAGGGAAACGGCGGGCAGACTACAACATCTGCATCGTGTTCACCCTGCCAACCTGCTACCACTCTGGCTAACAACTCAGCATTACTACGCTGATTGCCATTCATTTTCCAGTTGCCTACAACCAACTGACGACGCTTGGTGTTTTTTGCCTTGTTCAAGCAATACCTCCCCCAAAGCGGGCGCTAATGGTAGCTAAGATGGGTTGAACATACAATCCCATTTTTAACGGCCACACCCAACTTTTATTAATTATGGTCGAGCCATCGATTTGTGCCGATTCAAATCTTTCCTGCTGTGAACTTAGTTCAAGGCAGTCTCAACCACCGATGCCAATTCCTGGGCTAATTCCTTTACCTGATTTTTGTTTTGTCCTTCTACCATCACGCGAACCACCGGCTCTGTACCGGAGGGACGTAATAACACCCTGCCGGTCCCCGCCAATTTACTTTCTACCTCAGCAACTGCGGCCTGGATCGCTGGATCAGCGTTGACATCAACTCGCTTCGCCATGTGGACGTTTATCATGGTCTGCGGCAGCTTTTGCATACCTTTTTTAGCTTTATGAAGCGGAATTCCTAAGGTCGTAATTGCGAGCAGTACCTGCAATGCGGCGATGATGCCATCGCCCGTAGTGGTTACGTTACTACAGACAATATGACCGGAATTCTCACCACCTAATGACCAGCCGTTATCACGCATCATTTCAATGACATAACGATCGCCCACCTTGGCGCGACCAAAGGGGACACCCAACTCTTTGAGGCCCAACTCAAATCCAAAGTTACTCATCAAGGTTCCAACAACACCGTCACATCCACCACCGTATTGCTGTTGATGGGAGGCGATGATGTACAGCAACTCATCACCATCTACCAATTCGCCTTTGTGATCCACGAAAACAACGCGATCACCGTCACCGTCGAAAGCAATCCCCAGATCTGCACCGACCTCAACCACATGTTCCTGCAACGCTTCCGGCTTGGTTGAGCCGCAACTGCGATTAATGTTGGTCCCGTTAGGCTCTACGAATAAAGGAACTACCTTTGCCCCCAGCTCAGAAAATACACTGGGAGCAATGTTGTAGGTGGCACCATGGGCACAATCCAAAACAATTTGCAGCCCCTGTAAGCTGAAGCCCCACGGCATAGTCCCTTTACAGAATTCGATATAACGACCAGATGCATCCGTAATACGCCGTGCTTTACCGAGGCGCTCAGCGGTCACCATGGGTTTCTCAAGCTGCTCCTCAATCTGTAACTCGATGTCATCCGGCAGTTTAGTACCGTTGCCGCTGAAGAACTTGATCCCATTGTCGACATAACTGTTGTGGGAGGCGCTGATCACAATACCGGCTTGCGCTTGAAACGTGCGGGTCAGATAGGCTACACCCGGCGTAGGCATAGGGCCTAATAAACCAACATCCACGCCCGCGTTGATTAAGCCGGCCTGGAGCGCTGACTCAAACATATAGCCAGAAATTCGTGTGTCTTTACCGATCAGGATCATATTTGGCCCGGAGAAGCGATCCATCAGAACACAACCCGCTGCCCATCCCAGCTTCAACATGAAATCCGGGGTAATGGGAAATTCACCAACGAGACCGCGGATGCCGTCGGTGCCAAAATATTTGCGTGTCATAAATGTCAGACTCCGTTCACCTTTGTATTCGGTAAGTGTGATGTGGGGATAAGTGGGCGCATTTTACGCAATACTGCCGCGCATTTTCAGTTATTTTTTATCGCGTTAATGGCGCTCATTACTTTTAACGCATCTATGGTCGCCGCCACATCATGAACGCGAATAATGGCGGCTCCCCGCGCCGCCGCCGCCAGCGCCAAGGCAAGACTACCCGGTAACCGCTCACGAACATCGCGCTTCAGGAGGGTTGCCAACATGGATTTTCTCGATAAGCCTACCAGCAGAGGGTATCCCTCGGTGCGCAGCTCAGCCAAATGCGCCAGAAGCGTTAGATTGTGTTCCAGCGTTTTGCCAAAGCCGAACCCGG
The DNA here is from genome assembly GCA_964448175.1 of uncultured Cellvibrionaceae bacterium. Taxonomy (GTDB): domain Bacteria; phylum Pseudomonadota; class Gammaproteobacteria; order Pseudomonadales; family Cellvibrionaceae; genus Cellvibrio. The sequence goes on from CAYUVQ010000056.1 coordinate 17,711, forward strand.
GGTCAAGAATAATGTTTTCTGCTGCAATACCTGCGGCCAAACAACTCTTTGTGCGCGCAAGGAGAAAATCCTTCACTTCAGCTACAACGTCCTTATAGACCGGATGCGCCTGCATGCTGCCGGGCTCGCCTTGCATATGCATGATGCACACCGGTAATCCAGACGCGGCGGCGGCGGCGAGTGCCCCCTCTCGCTGCAAAGCCCGAACATCATTGATAATACCAGCCCCGACAGCAGCAGATTCCCGCATAACGCTGGCGGTACTGGTATCTACAGAGACAATAGCCCCCAGTTCACGTACGAGTCTCTCCACCACCGGCACGACACGATCCAGTTCTTCCTGCTCCGATACCGGCAGCGCTCCCGGGCGAGTCGACTCACCCCCAACATCAATTACCTGAGCGCCATCAGCAAGCATTTGTGCAGCTTTTTGCACCACCAGGTCCAATACCAAATGATTACTTCGGTAGTAACTGCCACCATCCGAAAATGAATCGGGGGTCGTATTCAAGATGCCCATGACGGCTGGTTTGGTTAAATCCAGTTGATTGGTGCCACACAGGAGCTGCATCTTGTACCTCGGAAGCCAGATAACGTAGGAGTTTGGGGTCATTATAAAAAAACAACCCCGAGCAAGCCCGGGGTTGTTGGTATGAAAAAATGCTGGCGATCAGTGATCCTTAGCTGGGCCACCAATTGGTCCGGCAGGATTTTCATCTGAGCCTTTTTTACTGTCGCCGGCAGTGTCTTTGGAGCGAAGATGACCATTAAAGTCATCATCGTGCCAGTCGCGTGGCGGACGCACCTTACGACGAGCCATAAGATCATCAACCTGCTCGGCATCGATAGTTTCATATTCCATCAAGGCATCCTTCATAGCCTCAAGAATATCGCGGTTATCCTGCAGAATTTTTTCAGCGCGGGTATAACATTCATCGATAATCCGCCGAACTTCCTCGTCAATTAACTTGGATGTTTCGTCAGAGTATTGCTGAGAAGACATGCCCGGATACGCACCCTCTTCCTCACCGTAGTGCAATGGGCCCAACTTTGTCGAAAGCCCCCATTTCGTCACCATACGACGCGCCAAATCAGTTGCGCGCTCGATATCGTTGGAAGCACCGGTAGTAATGCCGTCAAAACCTAACGTCATCTCCTCCGCGATACGACCACCAAACAGAGTACAGATACTGGACTCAAGTGAGCGCTTACTCATGCTGTACTTATCGCCTTCCGGGAGGAACTGGGTTACCCCCAGAGCACGACCCCGAGGGATAATCGTAACCTTGTGCACCGGATCATGCTCCGGCACCAGACGAGCCACGATGGCATGACCGGCTTCATGGTACGCCGTATTTTCCTTCTCCTTCTCACTCATCACCATGGTGCGACGCTCAGCGCCCATCATGATCTTATCTCGTGCCTTCTCGAAATCCTCCATGGTCACGAGCCGCTTGTTGCCGCGCGCTGCAAACAGCGCAGCCTCGTTAACCAAATTTGCCAGATCCGCCCCTGAAAACCCAGGCGTACCACGAGCAATGACTGATGCGCTCACACGCTCATCAATGGGTACTTTACGCATGTGGACTTTAAGGATCTGCTCGCGACCACGAATGTCCGGCAGCCCTACAAATACCTGGCGATCAAAGCGACCTGGCCGCAACAGCGCGCGGTCAAGAACATCCGCACGGTTGGTAGCAGCGATAATGATGACACCGTCGTTACCCTCAAAACCGTCCATTTCAACCAGCAACTGGTTCAAGGTTTGCTCACGTTCATCATGGCCACCACCATGACCACCACCACGGTGGCGCCCTACCGCATCAATCTCATCGATAAAGATGATACAAGGCGCTTGTTTCTTAGCCTGATCGAACATATCGCGTACACGGGACGCACCCACGCCCACAAACATTTCCACAAAATCAGAGCCTGAAATAGAGAAGAATGGCACTTTGGCTTCGCCAGCTATCGCTTTCGCCAGCAAAGTTTTACCGGTACCCGGAGGGCCGACCATCAACACGCCGCGAGGGATTTTGCCGCCAAGGCGCTGGAATTTGGATGGATCACGCAGATATTCAACCAACTCCTGTACTTCTTCTTTCGCCTCATCTACACCAGCAACGTCGGCAAAACTGGTTTTAATCTGGTCTTCACCCAATAAACGCGCCTTGCTCTTACCAAAGCTCATGGGACCGCCACGGCCCCCGCCCCCGCCCTGCATCTGGCGCATGAAGAACAGGAAGACCGCAATAATGATAAGAATGGGGAAACTGGCCACCAGCAACTGATGCCACAGGCTGGGTTGCTCCACCTCACGACCTTTGACGGCGACATTATGGTTTAACAGGTCGTCAATCAGCTTGGGATCCTGCACCTGAGGACGGATAGTTTTAAAGGAGCTGTTATTGGTATACAGGCCCTCAATCGTCAACCCATCAATGGTCACCTCGCGCACGCGATTGTCTTTCACCGCAAGGATGAACTCGGAATAACTTAGGCTTTCGTTGCTCGAGGTCTTGTTGAAGTTTTCAAACACGCTGAACAGGACTACAGCAATCACCAGCCACAAGATTAAGTTCTTTGTCATATCGTTCAAGGACACTTCCTCAGTCGCACATCAAAATATTTTGCGTTGTTGTATCAGTATAGTGTGGAAGACCGGCAGACACACCTCATGAAAAGACGATGATTTGCAGAATTCCGCGGCAATTAACAATAAATTACATATCTTCCGGCGCGATTTTCGCGGTTGATGCTGTAGTTCAGGGGGCCAGCTACAGGTTTTGGCCATATTCCAGCTGATTGGTTTCACCCCTTTAATCAGAAGATCGGCAGGATTCTCCTCTTGTTCGCTCATAGTGGGGGCCATCTGTCACTTTACAAGGTTTATGGCTACCTTCGCTGCCGCAACACTACTTCATTAACGCTCATCTAAGTTCATGAGCTACAATGCCCGACTTTTATACACCCCAGCTCTTGAAAGGTTAACCTATGTCCCTCACCGCCGACCGCAAAAAACAGTTCCGCACCATTGGCCACCAACTTAATCCGATTGTGACGGTAGCTGGCAATGGTTTAAGTGAAGGCGTCTTGCAGGAGCTGAATCGTGCCCTCGATGATCATGAGCTGATTAAGGTTAAGCTCGCTATCGCAGATCGTGAGGAACGCAAGGAACTTGTCGCACAGCTGCAAGCTCTGCCTCATGTTGAACTGGTACAGGAAGTAGGCAAAATAGTTTTACTCTATCGCGCTAATAAAAAAGCCAATCCAAAGCTCTCCAATCTTCACCGTTGATAGCTTTACGAATTGATGACCGCCTGCGTGCTTTTCTAAACCGCCATCGGCAAGTTATAACCGCACAAAGAAAAAAGCCCTGCTGAGCAGGGCTTTTTTAATCCCGTCAGAA
>CAYUVQ010000057.1:0-20261 GCA_964448175.1 uncultured Cellvibrionaceae bacterium
CGTGGACTGGTTGTAGTACCTGGTCTGGGACGGGTTTCGTTGTGGGTTTCGCGACTCTGCCCCCCTACATCAGCGCGACCATCAAGTTCGGCCTCAGCGGCAGCTGTCACATCAACCAGATCCTGTGCCATCCGTAAATGATGCTCCAGTTTAGGTAAGGTCTTCTGTGCAAACGCTTTCAGCTCAGGGTCACGAAGGTTAACTGCCTCACGAAAAAGTTCGATGGTTTGCTCGTGCGCTGATACCTGATTGTTGGCATAGGCCACATCAAAGGACTCGCCATCGCGCTGCTTGAGAATAAACGCTTTTGCTTTATTCATCAGCTCAACATCATCTGCAATTTGGAGATCTTTGCCTTTAGCAATGGCAGCCAGCTCTTTGTTAGCAGCGGTGTGGTCATCAATCATTTGCTGCGCGAATGCTTTAACTTCGGGCGCTGTTCCTTTGCTTAACGCCATGCGTGCTGTCTCTATTTCAGCTAAGCCCTTGGCCGATGCTTCCTCAACAAATTCTTCAGCATCAACATCCGCTCGAGCCGTAAAACTCAATACCGCTAGCGATAACAGAGCAATACCGGTCCATACCATTTTGATATTTTTCATAATGTTTTCCTCTTATGTACGATGCAAAAAAACTTAACGGGTCATTAATGGCGTGTCTGATTACGATCGGATTGATGAGACCGCCACGACGTTATATATACCTCCGCATATGCCGAAGATGAACGTGTTATATGCCCAAGCCAAAAGCGTGCCGATAATTGAATTACTGGTTTGACCACCAGAAAGATAATTTAAAAGACAAAATGCCGATTTAAGATCACTAAACAGCAGAAGAAGAATAATTTGATGCTAATCTTTAAGACGAAAACTTAAATCCAGATGTAAAACTTACAAGCAAAGACTTTATCTCTACCTGGTTTGCAAATTAATTATCAATGATTGAGGATTAACCTTAATAACAATGAACAGAAGGAGCCAACGATGGATGACGATCTTGAATATATGTCACAAGATGAATTGATCAATGAGATAAAGAAATTACGCAGCGTGATTCGGGAACATCGCGACAATGGTGGACAGGATTTATGTTGGCACCACCCCTCGCTGTGGGAGGCGCTGCCGGAAAAGTCTGACCCCTTCCCACCGCTGCCAGACTGGCCAGATTTTATTCGCGGCTGCGTTAATTACCGGCAGTCCCTCGACAACCAACTGCGCAACAAACGCAAAACCGATATTCCCGAAGAGAAGAAAGCACCCCAGCCACGTAAACGGCCGGGCGATTTGCCGTTTTCCCCTGAAGACCTCGTGAAGCTGGCAGAACTCAGGGCAGGAACGAAGCAATCGCGATGATGAGGGCAACAGCTGCAACCGCCAGCGCGCTATAAGCCAGTCGCTTAAAGAATATTAATTTCTTCTGTAATTCGTTACTGGCCAGCTCAATGCCCTCAATGGTTTGCTGAAGCTTTTCAGCCAAGACATGAATGGATTCAGCATTCTGCGTGGCGGCTGACTGCAGCTCAGCAATTTGCTGGGCGGTTATATCATCGGTTTTTTCTTCTACTGGTTTGGAGGTAAACGCCGGCAAGGCGGTTGCCACAATCTGCGTAACGTAAGGCAGGGATGCTTTGAGTAAAGGAAGCCATGCAGGCATAACAATGCTCCTCAGGTTCAGGTTTTGTTGAGAGTCTACTTAATTGAAACTTACACGACAATGGAACCGCCACGCTATGTCTGTAAACCCTCTTTCGTCTTTTTGTTGGACTCCATGAGAATTTGTCAGCGAAGCCATTGTCACATTAACTAACTGATTCATCAGTTAGACCAATAATTACCTCAACCGTTAATGGAGATGATCATGGCCAGCAAATCAGGAAAAAAATCACAGATTCACGAATTGTTGTATCAGGCACTTGAAACCGAAGCGGGAGGAATTGAAATCTATAAAGCGGCAATCTCCTGCGCCACCAATAAAGATTTACGCGAAGAGTGGGAAAGTTATCTTGAAGAAACGCAGACTCATCACGAAGTGCTGATGAACGTTTTTGAAGAACTGGGGCTAGACCCTGCAACCAGAACACCGGGCCGCGAAGTTGTGTCCCATCTGGGTGAATCCTTGCTCGCCGCCATCAAACTGGCCAAGTCCAGCGGCGATGCAGAAGCAGCCCAACTGGTGGCCGCAGAATGTGTTGTACTGGCGGAAACAAAAGACCATTCCAACTGGGAATTAATTGGCCTGCTGGCGGAAAAGTTGCCAGCCAAAGAAGCCAAGATCCTGGCCCAGGCCTACGAAGCGGTGAACGAGGACGAAGAGCATCACCTTTATCACACCAAAGGCTGGGCAAGAGAATTGTGGATCGAGAGCCTCGGTTTCCCGGCTGTTCTACCTCCACCGGAAGAAGTAAAAGAAGTGGGAACAGCCATTGGCGCTGCGCGGGCACAGCAATCGCGGGAAAAAATGCTTCGCAAAGGACATTGATAAACCAGAGACAAAAAAAGGGCGATAAATTTATCGCCCTTTTTTTAGCTATGCATGTATCAAGAACTAATCCAATAACGACAACCTTATGCTTCTACCGCAAGCTCCAGGTCTTCCGTACGCGCAAGGAACTCGCGGGTAATCAATGGCAAATTTTCGCGTAACCACTCAGCCATCGCGATCTCTTGAGCAAGAATTTCCTCACAGGCAGTTTTGGTTTCAAGATCACCACGTGCCTCACAGGCAGCAATCAAAACGGTGTATGAGGATACTTCCACTTGCTTGAAAACGTAGCCGCTTACTACCGCTTTAACCACCTCGTCGGTAACGCTCATACCGGCAACAGATTGACCAAACGCAATTACTTTCCCCGCCAGATCTTTCATGATGCACGGGCTGCTGCCTAAACGCTCGATGCAGCCCTTCAACATTTCCTGCTGTCGATACGTCTGCTCAAGGTGTTCCTTAAACTTGTTCTTCAAGCGCGGATATGGTTCCGCGCGACTTACGAGGTTGGTGAAAACGCGCCCGGATTGCAATTCCATTGCAAACGCATCGCGCAACCAATCCAGCACTTCGTTAATTTGATCTGTTGTCATCGCGGACTCCTGCAGTCGTCAATGTGTAAATTTTTCAACATTACTCCGACAAAAAGACGGAGCGTTAATAATCCCTTTCGGGTGCGATTTTTATAGTGATAGCTGAATATGACGGTAATCTTAAAACGATAGACGCTCTGTTAGTTTCCTCACAAAGATCGTCTTTTTTGTGAAATATAAGATGCAGGTGACAAAACAAGATACGACTTAGCATCGACAGCTTCGCCTGTTACATCATTGGCGCAAGAGTTTATTCGGCATCAAATAAAAATGCGCCACCTACATAACGCTGGCGCGAACATACGCACTTATTGAACCTCTCAGCGCCAATCTATTAAGCAAAGAGTGCACTATCCCACAAACAAACACGTTACAAGGTGATTCAATCATCCACTTATTATCGGAGAAGCATCATGTGGAATTTTTTTAATGGGTCCTGGTTCGCTTACCTTGCCCTGCTGTTAATGACCAATACATGTTTCGCCGACTCTTTGCGTATTAAACATCTTGAGCGTTGCGGCGATATTCTTGATGTAAAGACACAAGAGTTCTGTCTTATCGTCAGTGGCGTATCAGCTGAACAGAAGCCAACCATCAAACTTAACGGCAAGAAAATTCCTGCTGCCAAAACGAAAACAGAGAATAACCTTCTGCGCGTCTCCCTGGCCTCCCGTCAGTATGACAGTGGCCCGCTCTGGATTGAGGATGGCCAACAAGCCAGCAATGCGGTCTGGCTTAGTCTTAAAGGCAGCCACGTGATAGCTGCAACGGAAGATGAGGTGGCAAAGAATATGGATGGCCTGAACACCTACCTGAACCTCGTCAGCCTGATCATTGAAGAAAAATACAATGGTTTACAGGAAGCTCGTCAGCTTGCTCAAAAATATAACGCAACCATCGTCGGCATGATTCCACCTTTGAACACCTACCAGCTCCGCCTGCCGGTAAAAAATCTCACGGAGCGTGATGCCCTGGTGCTGCGTCTGGGCAACGAGGTCAGTGTGGATGCTGTCGTTATTGAGGAAACCAATCCCGAGAAATCCGCTGAAGACAGTGCGCCGACGGAAGGCGAATCTGGCAGCAAGAGCGCCACTAATTCTGAGTGGGCATCCAACCGCGTTCTTGATGGGGTAGAGTTTTACCAGCGCCGTCTTTCACGCACCAATAAAACGATAACAACCCATCCGGTGCGCATTGGACTTATCGAACGAAATCTGGATTTCGATTCCCCGGATTTTGCTGACTACCGTGGTAACTGTCGCCAGTCTGCATCACGCACCTGTCTTTATGGGCGCGACGCCGACAAACCCGATTCCCACGGATCAACTGTTGCGGGCATCCTTGCAGCCGCGTGGGACAACGGCGGGAATAACGGTTTTCTGCGTGGGCTTGATGCAGTCGGGCCGGGCTTTGACATTATCGTTGAACGCAATTCGGATGCAGGTATTACCGCAAACGTCGCGGCCTCGGTAAACCTGGTGGAAGATGGGGTGCGCGTGCTCAACTGGAGCTGGGGCATTCATCGCGTCGGCACAAAAAATATTGAGGGGGAGGAGATTGATTCGCTCGTGCGATCCGGGTTGGCCATGAGCGGTTATGAAGAGTTACTGGAAGAGTTCTTTCTCTGGCTGCGCATGAAACATCCGGATGTCATCGTCGTCAATTCTGCGGGAAATGGCGCTTCTTTCGCGGGGAGTGATGAATACCGCCTGCCCTCCTCATTTATTACCGAACAGTTGATCGTCGTCGGCGGTCACGAGCGCAGTAACAAAAAAGACGTGAAGGTAGAAGACCCCGGCTACGCTACCAGACGCAAAACGTCTAACCTGGATACGCGCGTTGACATTACCGCTGCCGCCTGCGTTCATGGCTCAATCCGGAAGGCGGATACGCCCGGTGAAATTCATTGCGGGACCTCCTATGCCACACCGCTGGTGGCGGGCACCATCGCCGCCATGCTTTCAATTAACCCCGCCTTGACATCGGAGCAACTGCGTCTGCTGTTGCGCCGCAGCGCCATGACCATCGGCCCCGAAAGTGATTTTGAACCAGCCGACGCCGATGACCTTACCTCACCCATTTTACCTTCGGAGCGGGACAACCAGATCAACCACCCAGATGTGGGACACTCGGCCCGCCTGGACATTTATAAAGCGCTGGACTTGAGTATTCAGAGTCTGGAGCGGGTAAGGTGACTGTCCCACGCCAGACATACTGGCGAGGCGATACACCACCCGGAAGCGCGCCACCATCATTTAATTTTTTAGTTCAATCCACACTGGCGCATGGTCACTGGTTTTTTCCCAGCCGCGCACTTGCTTGTCCACACCCCCCGCGCGCAGCTTTTTCTTCAAGGCGGGATTTAAAAGGAAGTGATCAATCCGCAAGCCAGCATTACGCCCATAAGCATTGCGGAAATAATCCCAGAAGGTGTAGATAACCTCCTCGGGATAAAGCTGGCGAAGCGCATCCACCCAACCCTGCGCGAGCAAGTCGTGATACACGGCACGCACTTCGGGAAGAAACAACGCATCTTTTACCCAGCGTTCCGGTTTATATACGTCCATGTCGGTGGGGATAATGTTGTAATCGCCGGCAAGCACCACCGGCGCATCCGATTGTAGTAGTTCGGCCGCATGCCGGGTAAAACGTTCGAGCCATTTTAATTTGTAATCAAACTTTGGGCCGGGGGCGGGATTACCGTTAGGCAGATACAGACATCCGACCACGATACCTTGTATCGCAGCTTCTATGTAACGACTGTGGGAGTCTTCTGGATCACCGGGAAGGACGCGACGAATTTCAAGGGGTTCGCCAACGCGGGAAAGAATAGCAACACCGTTCCAACTTTTCTGGCCATGCCAGATGGCCGCATATCCGCTGTCGCGAATTGCCTGCTCAGGAAACTTCTCCTGCGGTGCTTTTAACTCTTGCAGGCAAACAATATCTGGCTGCGTTTCTGCCAGCCAACGTAACAGAACCGGTAAATGGCCATTAACACCGTTAACATTGTATGTTGCGATTTTCATATGGTCTCTCTGTTCGGTTCCCTTGACAGAGTAGACCATATGTCAGCAAAAAGATCCGCCGTGCTTAAATAACACCGAAAGCAATCATGGCATCCGCAACGCGACGGAAGCCTACGATGTTCGCACCAATCACGTAGTTATTGGGTGAACCATACTCAGCAGCTGTTTCATAGCAGTTTTCATGAATATTCTGCATGATTGTTTTCAAACGCTGTTCGGTGTAATCAAACGTCCAGGTGTCCCGGCTGGCATTTTGTTGCATTTCCAATGCTGAGGTCGCAACGCCACCCGCATTGGCTGCTTTACCGGGGCCATAAGCGACGCCGGCTTCAATCAGTACGCGTATTCCTTCCGGGGTAACCGGCATATTTGCCCCTTCGGATACCGCGATACAACCATTTTTAACCAACGTTTTAGCGGACTCACCATCCATTTCGTTTTGCGTAGCGCAGGGGAAGGCCAACTGGCAGGGGATGGTCCAGATGTTGCCGCGCTCAAGGTACTGAGCTTCCGGATGGAATTCACAATACTTGCTGATCCGCGCACGATTAACTTCTTTCAGCTCTTTAATCGTATCCAGGTTAAGGCCTGCCGGATCGTAAATAACACCGTTGGAGTCGGAGCAGGCAACCACTTTTGCACCCAGCATGTGGAGTTTTTCGATAGCATATATCGCCACATTACCTGAGCCGGACACCACGCAGGTTTTGCCTTCCAGGCCATCCTGGCGAACGCGGAGCATTTCCTGAGCAAAATAAACGGCACCATAGCCGGTTGCTTCGCGTCTTACCAAGGCACCGCCCCAGGCCGGATTTTTACCCGTTAATACACCTGACTCGTAACGATTGGTGATGCGCTTATATTGACCAAACAAATAGCCAATCTCGCGCGCGCCCACGCCGATATCACCAGCGGGAACATCGGTAAATTCACCGATATGACGATAGAGCTCAGTCATGAAGCTTTGACAGAAACGCATGACTTCTGTGTCTGACTTACCTTTGGGATCAAAGTCTGACCCACCTTTGGCGCCGCCGATGGGCATACCCGACAGGGCGTTTTTAAAGGTTTGTTCAAAACCCAGGAATTTGATCGTGCCGAGACGCACGGAGGGGTGGAAGCGCAAGCCTCCTTTGTAGGGGCCAAGCGCGCTGTTGAAGCCTACGCGAAAACCGCGATTGATCTGAACTTGCCCGTTGTCATCCTGCCAGGGTACCCGAAAGATAATCTGCCGCTCCGGCTCACAAATCCGCTCAATAATCTTTTGATCTGCGTATTCAGGATGCTTATGTAAAACGGGTCCCAAGGTCTCTATAACTTCGCTTACCGCTTGATGAAACTCATGTTCACCATAATTATGCTGTACCACATGGTCGAAAATTGATTGCAATCTTTGATTAATAATATTCATAAGCAAGCCTTGTTTATTCTTACTGAACGATAGTGCTAGTGTGCTGGTGGCGTGACAGAAGTCACCTGGAGGCGACGTGTTTTTCCATTTGGCAGAGGCCAATCTATTTTATCGCCGATTCGTAACCCGATCAGCGCAGTGCCAATGGGCGAAAGAATAGATATCTTCTTATTACTGACATCCGCATCCTGCGGATATACCAAGTAAATCGTGGTTTCTTCACCCGAATCCAGATCCACAAACGTAGCGGCTGCGTTCATTGCTACTACATCCTTGGGGAAATCGGCTGTCTTAACAATATCAGCACGATCAAGCTCCGCCTCAAGCGCCTCGGCGGCCGGTGAATCTTCCCTCTCTATGATTTCAATAAGTGCCTGATAATCAAGAGACGAGATAACGAGAGAATAACTTTGTGTGGACATGTCTTGGGCTCTGAGGATTTTGGTTGGCTCTACGAACTGAGATGTTTGATCAGCTAATTATATAGATGGCGGTTAAGCAAACGTAACTTAACCGCCATTAATGGGGAAGGCGCGAGGACAGGTTGAATCCTGTGCGGCCGTTGCAGAGTTATGGGGAAACCAAGAGCGATTATTCATGGCGAAACCATACACCACGTTTATTTTCCTGGCAAGGATGAATTTATCGCTCAGGGGGCTTGCATTCAGGGCCGAAATTTGACACAGGGGGAAATCTGGCTATGATGGGTCAGGAACCCATTCATTGACATAGATTATATTTGCCATGAATAGCTTACTTCGTTTTATCCTTAAAAGAGAGATGCTGGCCTTTCCCTCCTAATCGAGCGGGAGTTATCCGCTCGGCTTCCTGTAGTTCCTTAACCCTGCACTTTAACCATCTTTTTTGTGGGGGTAATCAATTGTCTATTACACAATTAATCCAGGCTCCGGCTTGGCTGGTCAGATCTGCCCGTCAATTTGGATTAACGAACGCGTGGGGACTTTCGCGTCCACCCCATGAGTTAGCCCATAATTTTGCCAAAACGGAGCGGATCCTTGGTCAACTGCAAGATAATCTGGTGAAGGCAATGCCTGGTAAGAAAATCACGTTATTTGACGAACAATTGCTTGAGGAAGTGACTTTTACGCTGGTGCCACCGGAGGAAAGTGATCCTGGTAACGGGAAGCTGTCCTTTCTTTCACCGCTTGGTTCAAGGTTGATGGGACGCAGCGCGGGCGATCAGGTTGAGGTACAGATTTTTGGTCGTCGCGATGCGTTTCGCATCATCAGAATTGATCCCAATTGATTGAAACGGTAATGGAGGAATTAAACCAATGCATGCTTTAGTTCGCCGCTCGCTATAGTGTTTTCTATAGGAAATGGCTTCCAACATTAACCTCTGTCAATGATTAGCGGCAATCGGCGCAGAGGTTCTTTTTGTTAGGAGTGAATCATGTCTAAAGAAAAAGCAAAGAAAGAACCGCAAAAGTCACTAAAAGATAAGCGTCGAGAGAAGAAGGAAAAGCGCGCTTCCCAATCTGTCTCCGGCTTATAATAAGAAGAACAACGACGCAGGGATGGGTCATCCCTTCTAGCTGCGCTCGTCAGTAGTACTTTTCCGATTGTTTTTGACACCTACTTGAGCGATTATCGGTTCGTCCGGTAATCGCTTTTTTGTTGGCAGATTGGCAAATCAATTGGGAGTATTACTTATGCCCTACGATATAAGCCTTGATCGAATTTATACGCCTCCTGCAAAAACTGATGGTGCGCGAATACTTGTGGACCGCCTTTGGCCGCGCGGGAAACGTAAAGATGCCCTGCACCTGACCGAATGGCTTCCAGCAACAAGCCCTTCATCATCGTTACGGAGGGAGTGGCATAGCGGAGCAATTGATGACAAGATTTTTAAAACGCGTTATCACAAGGAATTGATGTCCAACATTGAAGTACTCGTCCCATTAATGCGCTACGCTCGTGCCGGGCGGCTTACGTTATTGACAGCCAGCAAAGACCCGCAACATTCACATCTCCCCACGCTAAAAAGCGTCATTTTAAATGTATTAAAAAAGGAAGATGAGGAGGCGGATGGGCGAGAACCCAGTTCACCTACCTGTTATCAATAAATGGCCGTTATCAATTTGCTGTCCGGCCCATTTGTTTAAGTGCGGCCAATCGGGCGATGTACCCTATTTTTAAGAACGCCGGAAAAATAACAAGGCCGATATGCAGGCTGATCTGTGTTCCTAATTTCATATCAACCTTAACGATGTACAGCACGTAAATAATCAAGAGTGAAAACAGCAAGCAAACACCCATCGTACGATGGGCATAACACAGCAGCGTTTCCGGTTTCATCTAATCCTCCTGTCTTTCATTAAGTGACCTCACCATTGCCATATTTGATCGAACGAATCATAGAGACGAGCAAGGTCCGCGCGCGCCAACAGCTGCACTCCAGGCAACAGAGGTTTATCAAGCAAGCCCCGCTCTGCCAGATCCTCTTTAACGGCATATACAGGAACGTTGAAATCCGCGAGATTCGCGATATCCCGGGTAATATCAGCGGGCTGGGTCTGCTGCCAGTCGCCAATTTTTATTCCAGGCTGCTTCTTGCTCTGGACCGCGTAGTAACTCGCTGCGCCTGATAAAAGAACATTGATGTCCGCTCCAGCACAATGGAGGTTTTCACATAACCAGATAATCGTATCGTCCTGCTCCTCAACGAGTGTGCGGAAGGCGCTTTGCACAACTTGTAGAATCTTCATGGGTTACCTCGTGCCAATCGTCAGAGTGTTCACTGAATTTGCTGCACAACGCCAGAAGTCAGCCGGACCTCCACGACTGCATGTTTGAATGCTTTCCATAACTCCCCGCTCATCGACACAGAGACCGCAGTTAATCCATTCAAAATTGAGTTTTTTTCTGTCAGCTTTTTGGCGAAGACTTTCAATCCAATGTTTGGTCAATGGATGATTTTCCTCATCTGCATCGCGCTTATGCATGCCATTGCCATGGGTCTGCTGTCGCGCGAAGCCAAGGGCGACCGCGCCTTCATAAGCAAAGACATTGATATTTACGCCAGCATCCAGTGCGCAATTCAGCAGACGGAAGAATGTTATGGTCCGTTCGGATTCGAACGGCGGATCCATAAATGCAAAAGTTAATGTATTGTTCTGATTCATAACGTCCTCTAGTTCCAGATGACCTTTTCGCCATTGACCATTGCCTGAATAACAACATGAAGTTCAGCACCCTCAATGTTCCTTTTTAATTGAGTCACCTCTATCTCCCGCTGCCAGAGTGAAAATTTATCTGCATATATTTTTATACCTTTATCTAACAACTTATCGAACTCGGCGCACACTGCTTGTGAGGCCGCGGACGCAACGCCGTTTTGGACGAGAAACAACGACACCTCATTACCCGCAGCCGCCAGTTCTGACATCAGGGAAAACTGCGTATCGGCCACCCGGTCGACAAAAGGATCTAAACTTTGCACAAAGAAATAGCTGGACATTTACTCCTCCACAGATAACACATCACTTATCTCATGCAGCGTCTGGCACACCTTGTTAGTACGCACAAGGTAATCACCAAAATATTCGTTGGTGGTCCGCTCCTGCGAAAATTGCAGCAGCAGTTCATCCAGAACGTGCAAAATACTGGCTTCGTTAAGGTTCGCCGCGTACAACTGATTTAACCGGTCTCCGTGAAAGCTCCCACCGAGATAGAGGTTATACAGCCCCGGCGCCCTCCCCGTCAGGGCAATTTCCGCCAGGTAGGGGCGCGCACAGCCGTTTGGGCAACCGGTAATCCGTAAGGTCACAGGAAGATGCTCCAACCCGTGCTTCGACTTGATGAGAGAAAATTTTTCCAGGAAGGATGGCAGATATCGTTCAGACTCTGCCATGGCCAAGCCACACGTCGGCAGCGCAACGCAACTTAGCGAGTGAGCCAATTGTACATCAGCCTGCACGTGCGCGTTTAAATGCAACTCATCCAGTTGTTGCAACAACTGTTGTCGCGCGGCTGCATTGATGCCGGTCAGGGTGAGATTCTGATTAGGTGTTAAACGGATTTTTCCATTAAATGTATTGATCAACCGGGATATTTTTTCCTGCAGTTCTCCCGCGATTCTGCCACTGGTAATCTGCAGCGTAAGATTCCAGCAATCATCGGAAATTTTTTGCCAGCCGATAAGATCGCTGTTGTGCGTGAACCTGTGCGGCCGGGCCGGCTCCAATAATTTTCCACGCCGTTCCGCTAAGGTATTTAAAAACCACGCTGTGCCGTAATGATCCAAGGTGTATTTAAAACGTGCGCGATGTCGGTCTTCACGGTTGCCATAATCACGCTGTATAGCCATCACTATGCCGGCAAATTCCGGGGCTTCTTGCGCGTCGATGTACCCGATGGTTTCAGCCAGCCGAGGATAGCTGTCTTCGCGCGTATCGAGTTGGCCCATACCACCCCCGACACACACGTTAAATCCCAACAGTTGTTGCCCTTCCATAATCGCGATGAATCCCAGATCCTGGGCGTGAACATCAATATCGTTGACCGGCGGAATAACAAAACCCACCTTGAATTTTCGTGGAAGATAGAGCGGGCCGTACATCGGATCTTCATTGTCACCCGGCATTTGCGGGGCAGCGTCGTACCAGGTTTCCGCATAGGCACGGGTTTTGGGAATTAAGTAGTTGCTGGTTTGTATGGCCAGATTTTCTACCGCCTGCTGCACGTCCGGCAGTAACGGATTTGCGCCACACACCACGCCACGGCTGTCGTCGCCGCAGGCAGCGATCGTATCAAGACCCAGCTGATTTATGGCTTTCAAACAATTGGCCAGCTTCGGCTTTCTGACCCCATGCAACTGAATGGTCTGGCGGGTAGTGATACGCAAACCGCGCTCCGCAAATTCGCGGGAAATCTTGTCCAGCCCGGCCCATTGAACCGCAGCAAGCCGGCCGCCCGGAATCCGCAAACGCACCATAAACTGATAATCCGGCTCCAGCTTTCGTCTTGCCCGTGCGGCCCGATTTTCTCTATTGTCCTGTTGATAAATACCGTGAAACTTCAACAGCAAGGCATCATTTTCTGGAACCGAGCCAGTGACCCGATCTCCCAGGTTAGGTTTGATTGTTCCGCGCAAGTACCGACTGTTAAATTTGTTACGCTCGTTGCGGTCGTATTTATCCAGCGAGGTTAATAAATGATTGCCATCATATGTTTCGTTCATTGATCCAGCTCAATAGAGATTTAAATGAATACGTTCCTGTTTGATTAATTGCTCCCAGGAAATTGACTCCGGCAGTTTTTCCCGATGGCTATAAGGAGAGCAAAGGTGTTCCAGGGTTGTTTCGCAGGAAAGCAGCACTGAGCGATCACCACACACATAGATATGCGCGCCCATCAACAACCATTCCATTAAGCGCGGACGGTTGTCTGTTAAACATGCCGTCAATGACGCGGGGTTATCTGCTGTAAAAGCAACCGGATCGACGTGCACTAAATATCCCTCGGTACGCGCCGCCAGCCAATCCAGCTGATAAAGAATGTCTCCCGTAACAGCATCCATATCAAGAATCATCCAGCAACGATGCTGGCGATCCCCGGCTTTTATTTCCTGAAGAAAAGCCCGACAAGGTGCCACACCGGTTTCGTAACCGATAAAAATTAATGGTGTATTTTTGTTTTCCGGGAGATGAAACTTTTTACTGACGTGAGGATAAATGCTGATGGGACTGCCCGATGGTAATGTGGTAAGCCAGACCGAGGCTACACCGTGCTCCTCGCGCTCGCGAAATTCGTATATATACGCTTTGACGAGAATATGCA
Source organism: uncultured Cellvibrionaceae bacterium (assembly GCA_964448175.1). GTDB lineage: Bacteria > Pseudomonadota > Gammaproteobacteria > Pseudomonadales > Cellvibrionaceae > Cellvibrio. Next base: position 13,320 of record CAYUVQ010000057.1, read on the forward strand.
GATCACCATCATCGCTGCTATTGGCAAGATCATAGATTCGCGGTTGCAGCGGGCGCAACATATCCACAAATTCCTGCGCATCAGGTTGCGCGGGATAGGTTTGCATGATGTCAATTATCTGGTGCTCCCGCAGGAAGTGACGTTGGGTTGCGAAGTCTGCCGAAGCCATTCTCTGCAGCTGTGGATGCTGACACCACTTTGCCCAATTCGTCAGGAATTTTTTTCCCGGAATAACGAGATCAACATGAGCTTGCAGCGCTTCGCCCAGCGGCATCCTTCGCTGGTTTACAACTACCTCTGCCGCTTTATTCCCTCCAATAAGTTCAACGAGGGTATCAATTAGCGCAGCGGAGTTGTGAACCAAAATTCCAATCGCGTCGCCGGCTTTGAGGGCCATGCCTGCTTCGGGCACGGCAATTTCCAGATGATGGATAATTTTTTCGCTCTCTGGCGCCGTCAATCGGATATTTTCGATAACCTCTGCCACGCAAGGACTGGCCTTGGAGTAACCTGTCGACGGTTGTTCCAGCGAAGTCAACCGTGGTGTATTCTGCCGGGTTTGTGTCCTCGCCCTTGCCGGAAGAATGTTAATGACCTCTGCCATCCACTGGTCAGCTGCTTCCTGATAATCGACATCGCAATCCAGACGCGGAAGAACCGCTTCCGCACCCAGCTGAATAAGCCGTTGTTCAATATTTTTTCCCGCCTCGCAAAACAATGGGTAACTGGTGTCGCCCAGCGCCAGAACCGCGAACTTCAGCTGGCCGAGATCAGCTTTCTGTTCTTTCATCAACGCCGAATAAAATTCGCCGATGGGTTCCGGTGCATCACCATCACCGTGGGTGCTGCAGATAAACATCACGAGATTTTCGCGCAGCAGTTGTCGCAGGCGATATTCCGCCAGATTAACCACTTCGATATCCACACCAGCCTGCATCGCCTTCTCTGCCAATTGGTAGGCGAGCTGCTTGCTGTTGCCGGTTTCGGTGCCGTAGGCAACCAGAACACGGGAAGGTTTTGTGGCGGTTATCGCGGTTTCTTCTGCCAGAGAATCACAATCAAAAGACATCAGATACCCGCTCAACCACAACCGCTGTGAGTTGTTCAGTCGCGCAACAAACGATTTAACCTGCCGCCACTCATCATTGGTAAACAGGCTGGTCGAAGCGGGCAATAATGGCTCTCTAGTGGTCACAGATTTTCATCATCAAGCTATCCATGTCATTCAGTATGGGCACTCGCTTCTCACTTGAATAATGAAATTGAATGCACTTTAATATAAAAAATTTTGATATTAAGGGTCGGTATGGATATTGAATTGGCAAAAACCTTTCTGGACGTGGTGCGCTCCGGCAGCATGATCGCGACCGCCGAGCGAATGCATCTCACCCAGACCGCCGTCACCGCGCGGATAAAAAATCTGGAGGCTCAGGTTGGCTGTCAACTGTTCGTGCGCAACCGGGCAGGCGCCAGTCTGACACCGGAAGGTGAACGGTTTGTAAGTTATGCCAATCAATTAACGCAGGTATGGGATAAGGCCCGGCGCGATCTTTCGCTGCCCGAAACCAATATTGATTCGCTGAGCATCGGCGGCGAAATCGCGTTGTGGAATCCATTACTACTGAACTGGATGGCGGGATTACAAACGCAGCAGAGCAACATCGCTATTACGGTAGAAACGGGCGATGCCGCCTCGCTGATTGATCGTCTTGATCATGGCGTCCTGGATATCGCGGTCGTTTACCAACCCGAATACCTGCCCGGCTTGCAGATCGAATTACTGCTGGAAGAAAAATTAATCATGGTGCAAACCCCGGGCCGGGCGTCGCCGTATATTTATGTCGACTGGGGTCCGGCTTACCGCAAGCAGCACGAAGCGGCGTTGCCGGGCAAAGCCCGAGCCTCGTTAACGGTAGATTTTGGTTTACTCGCATTGGAGCATCTGTTACGCCATGAAGGCAGCGGTTATTTTCGCGCGAAGGTTGTTCAGCCTTATGTCGATGCTGGTGTTCTTGAACGCGTTGCCCACGCACCGGAATTTACCTATCCCATCTATTTAATCTATCGCAACAATGAACAGTCAGGCGTGCTGCGCGAGGCAATCACCATCCTGCGTAATGTTGCCCATGATGGAGCCTGGCGGGAATCAGTGGAAGCTTGTTAACTATTGACGCCGGTAAAACTCCAACAGCGCGCGCGTATCCGGAAGCATCGCGATCAAACCTTCTTTTATTTTCTGATTATCGTGGTGCTGGCGGGCGAATATAGCATTTTCGCCTGCATCAAATGAATGCTGCAGCTGGGGTCGCAAACCCATACCGTACAGGATGTATTGATAGCTGGCTGCAGGAAATACTTCTTCCTTGTGCAGAAAATCTTTCTTGTAAGGCACGTGATACTGCCAAAGCTGCAAGGACTCTTTTAATAAATCAGAAATGGTGTCTGGATTTTTATTGTCCCGCCAGAAGGCGGAACTGCGTTCACTGAGCAGGTAATGCAGTTTGAGAAAATCGACGATGTTGTTCCAGCGATAGGTTTGCAGCTCATTAAATCGCTTGGCGACAATAGGCATTACCGATTTGTGTTGCGGGAATTGATCACGGATATAGCTCGCCGCCAATTCGACCATGACCAGTGCAGATGCTTCCAGCGGTTCGATAAAGCCCGCTGCCATACCCACCGCTATACAGTTTTTTATCCAGAATTTTTCGCGGTAGCCACAGGGTATAGTTAATTTTCTCGGTGATAATTTAGCAAAACCATCACCAACATATTTTCCTAAAACTGAAACAGCTTCGTCTTCAGTCATATGTCGACTGGAGTAAACATGGCCCACACCCTTACGACTGTATAAACCGATATCCCATATCCACCCTGCCTCTTGCGCATGTGAGATCGTATAAGGAAGGATGGGTGAGTTTTCAGTTTCATAAGGCACTTGAACAGCAACGGCGCTGTCGATAAACAGCTGGTCGCTCTTATCGATAAATCTCGCGCCCAGTGTTTCCCCGAGAAGCAGTGATTTCAAGCCTGTGCAGTCGATAAATAGATCGGCCTGGATACGCTGATTATCGACCGTCTCTATGCTTTCAATTCCATTGATGTCCTGGTTGACGTTGTTAATCGTGCCCAGAATATGTTTTACGCCTAATTTTTCCTTGCAGTGTCGGCTCAGAAAGGTAACAAATTTTCCTGCATCCAGATGATAGCCATAATTAACATGGGATTTATAATCCGGTGTATCGGCTGTGCGCGGTGCTTTATTTCTTTCACAGAGAAATTCCTGCGCGCAGACGGTATCTGCAAAGGAACCATGCTCACGGTTTGCTACCCACCATGCGGCCATATTGCGGTCGAGAAAACCGATCGGCAGCGAAAAAGGATGATAGAAAAACTCTGCAGCGGTGTCCGAACGCCAGTTGATAAATTTAACGCCCTGCTTGAATGATGCATCACATTCTTTAAAAAACTCCGTCTCAGACACACCCATGCCGCGCAATGTATTTCTCAGCGAGGGCCAGCTCCCTTCACCGACACCAATGATCGGCACATCGCTGGATTCGATAAGGGTAATCTGCACCGTTTTATTAAGACGGGCTGCGAGAATGCCTGCGGTCAGCCAGCCTGCGGCACCGCCGCCCACAATAAGTATGGATTCAATGTGATCAACATTCATAAGCATCTGCATTTTACTGTTGGTAAATATGCAAAAAGGCCATTACAAGAATGGCCTTTTTGCGTTTTCAAAGCACTTGATAATTAGAAGCTTGCTCTAACGCCCAAGGCATAACGCCCAACACCTTCACCTTTGTAGAACATGTGGTTCTTTTCTCTACCGTGAATGCGTGAACCCTCTTCGGTAATGTTAATACCTTCGAGGAAGATACTGACATTGTCAGTTAAATCATAGCTCATGGAAACATCGACCTGTGAGTAATCTTCCACCACTACCGGCTCGTTACTGGTGCTGGAGTAGTAGTACTGGAAGCCACGCACAAAGGATTCTCTCCAGTTGTACGCAATCCTGATCTGGAACGGACCATTTTCATAGAAGCCGATCAGGTTAGCCGAGTCACTAACACCGACCACGGCATCGGCTGCAGGTACTTCACCCAAGGGGGTATCAAAGTCATATTCGGGATCAGCAAACACAAAGGTCGCGTTAGCAATTACGCCGAAGCCGGAATCACCAAAGATGTGCTGCCCACCCACTTCAATACCACTGACTTTCTTGGTGTCGAGGTTGCGCGGGCTACTCACTTCATATACCGCATCCTGTCCGGTTGCAGGATCAAGGACACCAACAATGGTTTCAGGTGCCGCTTGTGTAACAACAAAGTTATCAATTGATTTCGAGAACGCACCGATAGAAACGTAATCAAATTCGTTGATGTACCACTCTGCTGATAAGTCGAAATTATCCGACATAAACGGCTTCAGGTTCGGATTACCGCGGCTACCTATTCCCGATTGCCCCTGTCTGATATCCCCGAAATCAAGCGCTGAGCGCATGTCAGTCAACTCCGGACGAGTGATGGTCCGTGAGGCGGCAAAGCGCACAACCACATCATCAGTTACATCATACTTTAGCGATAAGTTAGGCAAGAACACATCATAGCCATCGCCGTCTGTGAAACGCTTACTTTCTGCGAATACGCGTCCATAATTTTCACCTTGGACGGCCGGAGGAGTCAGCGAGACCAGAGTCTGCTGCAATGAGGTGGAATTAATTTTCGTGTCTTCATAACGGGCGCCGGCGACGACGGTCAAATCTCTGCCACCAAGATCAAACAATTTGGTAGCTTCCACATACAGCGCTGTGGTTTCTTCGTTAATCTCAGACCAGTTAGGCTGAAGAGCCAGCTGAGATCTGCTGCGATCTCGTTGTTCCGGGGTGGAATTAGGGTCCTGCTGTGCATGCTCTACCCAGCCGTTATATGCAAGCGGATCAAACGTGAAGTAAGCCAGGCTGCCAAGGACACCATGGTCCATTACCTTCGCTTCATAACCTGCTGCATTAGCCTCTGCAACGGTGCGGAACAGACTCGTAGAAGGATCATCACCTACCAGGGTGTACGAGTTCTGAAACGCATTTTCACCAGAGGCCTTGTACTGCTGAATGGTCTTGGTTTGATCGGTGAACATTGCACCGGCTTTCAGCGTGAAATCATCCTGGGTGAAAGTGTAATCTACCCGCGCCTGATCAATTTCATCGGTGCGCGGATCAGAGTAACCGTCGTATTGCCAGACACGCGCATTGGCAAGGGAAATTTCAGCATTGTTGTAAAAGTGGCTGGCCACATCGTCTCTGATTTCAAACGTAAATGAGAGCGGTGATGCCTGCACATCTGAACGGCTGATATTAGCCTGATTGTCCGGCTGAGCTTCAGCTTTCGAATGGCTGTATGCGAACACCAGATTAGAAGAATCGTTGATATCCCAGTCAGCTTCGAAGCCCGTGCTCAATCCAGTTTCCTGCGTGACCGGATTGTTAACAAAGAAATCCAGACCCGCATTGGTTACGGTGCGATGAATGATAGTGCCCTTGTCATCAATCTGATATTGCTCGTTATCGCCGTAGCCATACCACGCCGCACTTTCATACTCCAGACCTTCCTGCTGAAGATCAGAATACTGCGCATCGACAGTTAAGGTCAGATTGTCAACCGGCTGGTACTGCAGCACCAGACTACCGTTAAGTCTTTCGCGCTCGAAATCCTGACGTCTTACAACTGTTTGCGTGGGATAAAAATCGGCATTTACTGTATTGCCCTGACCATCGGGCAAAGGCAGATAAGTACCCAAAGTTGCAGGGCGGCGTGAACGCCAGTCCCACCGACGCTGCTCAACACCATCATTCTGATATTCGCGTTCCTGATAACTGACAGCAGCAAGGATGCCGAAGTTGTCGTTGATGGTGGTACTGAACAGACCTGACACCGCCGGCGTGACTGCGTCAACATTCGTCTCATTCATACCTTTGATGGACCCAGCTACACGCGTGCCGATATCGAGAGGCCGCGCGGTTTTCACGTTAATCGTTGCACCAATACCACCGGACTGGGTTGCAGCGGTTGATGTTTTGTAAACCTCAACCCCACTGACCATCTCAGCCGCAACAGTATCGAAGTTAAAGCCACGGCTGGCGTTGGCATTAGGCATCTGGCGACCGTTGAACAGCACGGTGTTGAACTGCGGGCCCAGGCCGCGAACGGTAACCTGGCGACCTTCGCCACCACTGCGGTCGATAGAAACACCGGTGATGCGCTGCAAGGATTCGGCCAGGTTGGTATCGGGAAATTTACCGATATCTTCCGAGCTGATCGCGTCTACAACACCGTTAGAGTCGCGTTTGGTATCCAACGCGCTTTGTAAACTCGCTCTGTAACCGGTAACCACCACTTCCTCAATCAGTTGGGCGTCAGCGCTTTCTGATTGAGCGAGAGTCTGAGTGGAGGCGGCTATAGCCAGGCTGAGCAGGCTGATTTTAAACGTCGGGCGTGTGTATTTTGTATTCATTAGAATTTTCCTGCGTTGTTTATTATAAGAGGCAGCTATTTGGGTATAAGAGGCGCGCCAAGCGCGGTACACTCACACCATAGTCTTCTAGGACACTTGTATACATGTGAAGCAGGCCGATAATAATACTTGTATACGAGTAGTTCAATGGGGGGAAATGGCAGGGAATGTTTCTTTTTGTTAGAAGAGTTGTTCGTGGGGGGGCGGGCTGAGGGCAGTTAATAGTCCGTATTGTCTGGATGTGGGGCGCGGCGGCCCGGAATTTTGTTTTATAGCGTCATTAGCTAGTAAACACAAACATTTTTGCGAAAACGCACCAACTCCATTGACTGGTCAACCTGGAGACTCGGTCGTTGATGAATCGGCCAAAAGTAAGCGCTCATTCCCGCACGTATTGCATTTTATCTTGCAGCACAGAACGCA
>CAYUVQ010000058.1:0-1275 GCA_964448175.1 uncultured Cellvibrionaceae bacterium
AATAGAGGCGTGCCATGATTACCCACGAACCCAATCCACTTTATGTTGCTCACCCCGAACGCTACCAGCGGATGAAATATAAACGTTGTGGCAAAAGCGGTTTGAAATTGCCGCGAATGTCGTTGGGTTTATGGCAGAACTTCGGTGCGGTCGATTCACTGAGCAATGCAACGGCGATGATCCAGCGCGCATTTGATCTGGGTATTACGCATTTTGATCTGGCAAATAATTACGGACCATACTTCGGCTCGGCGGAAACCACGTTTGGCACCATCTTTAAACAGCACCTCGCACCATATCGCGATGAATTGATTATATCCAGCAAAGCCGGTTACGACATGTGGCCCGGTCCTTACGGGATCGGTGGTTCACGTAAATATCTGGTGGCCAGTTGCGATCAGAGCCTGCAGCGTACCGGCCTGGATTATTTCGATATTTTTTATTCCCACTGTATGGACCCCGAAACGCCGCTGGAAGAAACCATGCAGGCGCTGGATTACATCGTGCGTTCCGGTCGCGCGCTGTACGTGGGTATCTCCAACTACACGCCGGAGAAAACCCGCGAAGCAGCCGCAATCCTGAAATCACTCGGCACGCCTCTGCTGATTCACCAGCCCCGCTACAACCTCTTTGACCGCTGGATAGAAGATGGACTCACCGACGCTCTACGGGAAGAAGGCGTAGGAGCCATTGCATTTTCGTCGCTTGCGCAAGGCGTTCTAACCAATAAATATTTAACTGGGATTCCCGCAGGCTCCCGCGCAGCACGCAGTGAGCAGATTTATCTGAACACCAAAGACATTACGCCGGAAAAAATTGCCAAGGTGCAGGCACTGAATGAAATCGCACAAGCGCGCGGACAATCACTCGCACAGATGTCACTGGCGTGGGTGTTAAACAATGAAGTGGTAACGAGCACGATCATCGGCGCCAGTCGCGTCGCACAGATTGAAGATTCCGTAGCCGCGCTGGAAAACTTGTCGTTCAGCAGCGATGAATTGAAAAAAATTGACGAGGTACTGCGCTGAGCCGCAGCACCTCGGTGTCGGATTACGCCTTAGGGCTAATGCGACCTACGGACATGTCTGCAAAGGGCAGAATGCGGTTTGCGATGGCTTGACAGTTATGTAGGTCGGATGAGCCTAAGCGTAATCCGACAACCTCACCAACGGCACGCACCACGAATAGACAACCTCACCAACGGCACGCACCACGAACAGCGGAATACACACCGTGCGATGTCGGATTACGCCTTGCGGCTAATGCGACCTACGG
>CAYUVQ010000058.1:1375-3334 GCA_964448175.1 uncultured Cellvibrionaceae bacterium
CGGAATACACACCGTGCGATGTCGGATTACGCCTTGCGGCTAATGCGACCTACGGAATGTGTCTGCAGTTGTAGGTCAGATTAGCCTAAGCGTAATCCGACAATCTTCAACGACGGCACGCAACATGAACAGCGGAATACACACCGTGTGATGTCGGATTACGCCTTGCGGCTAATGCGACCTACGGGATAGATCTGCAAAGGGCAGAATGTGGTTTGTGGTGGCTTGACAGTTATGTAGGTCGGATTAGCCTAAGCGTAATCCGACAACCTCACCTACAAGGTTTCTTTTTGGATTTCTTTTGTCAACGCGATTGCCATAAAGACCAGCAACACGCAGAACGGGAAGCCGAGGGCGGTTATCACATTCTGTAACGCGGATAAGCCGCCGGCGAACAAAAGTGTAGCGGCGAGTGCACCAAGTAATAACATCCAGAACACCCGCTGCCAGGTGCGCGACACCTGGTTTTCGCGGCGCGACAGCAAATCCATCACCAGGGCCGCCGAGTCAGCCGAGGTCGTTAAAAAAACCACGATGATAATCGCACTTAAAATGGAAGTGAGTGTCGCTAGTGGAAACTGCTCAAGGAACGTGAAGAGCGCAACGGATACATCCGCTTTAACCTGAGTCGCCAGATCAACGCCGTGATTCAGCTCAAGATCAATAGCCGACAAACCGAACACTGAAAACCAAATCAATGTGAATAAAAATGGCGCACCCAATGCGCCGAGAATTAACTGACGCACGCTCCGGCCTTTTGAAATTCGCGCAATAAACAATCCTACGAATGGTGCCCAGGAAATCGTCCAGGCCCAGTAGAACACAGTCCAGCTCTGCTGCCAGCTGGTGTCCTGGTAAGCCTCGGTCCATAGCGACATCCACGGCAGATTCTGCAGATAAATACCGAGGTTTTGTACCACACCGGACGTAATAAATAACGTTGGGCCAACCACCCAGATAAACAATAACAACACCATCACCAGACCGATGTTGAAATAGGACAACCGCTTAATACCGCGATCAAGACCAAGTGCAACCGACGCCGTTGCTACCGTCGTTATCACAGCGATGATGATCATCTGTGATGAGGATGATATTGAAAATCCAAACAGATAAAACAAACCGCTGTTGAGTTGCAAGGTACCCAGTCCCACCGAAACTGCTACACCAAACAACGTGCCAAGCAATGCAACAATATCAATAGCCCAACCAATTGGTCCGTAGATCCGCTCGCCCAACACGCCGTAAAACACGCTGCTGATGCGCATGGGCAAACCTTTGCGATAACTGAAATAACCAATAGCGACGGCAGGCAAGGTAAAAATGGTCCAGGTGTGCAGCCCGAAATGATACAGGGCGATGTTCATCGCCGTTTTCGCAGCCTCGCGTGACTGTGGTTCAACTTCAGCGAAGGGCGGATTGGTGTAATGGGACAGCGGTTCGGCCACGCCCCAGAACATCAAGATGGTGCCAATCCCGGCCGCGAATAACATGACGAACCAGGTTGTCGTGGTGTATTCCGGTTGCTGTTCGTTTCCACCCAGCCGCACCTTGCCCCACGGGCTTAAAGCGAGCCAGATAAGAAATACCAGGAGCGCCGTTACACTCAAGACATAAAACCAGCCGAAATATCTAAAGGTAAACCGACCCAGCTCACCAAAGAAAACCGCAAATTCTGCGTTAAAAGGAATGGCGAAGATAACAAAAATAACCGCCAGTGATGCGGCGATAAAAAATATTTGTGGAACGGCACTTAATCCACAGGCTCTAGCTAATCGATCAAACATGAGGTTCTTACTCTGCGTTATTATTGGTCACCGCACCGAGGCGCTTAATGTTCAGGGCTACGCTGCCCCAGTATTTCTTTAAAGCCCGGCAGATCCGCCAGCGGTTGTAAGGCGTTGTCCTGCGCGATTTGATCACGATAGCTTTCAACACGCACCAGCGTTTGCTGTAGAT
>CAYUVQ010000058.1:3434-13767 GCA_964448175.1 uncultured Cellvibrionaceae bacterium
TCCTGCGCGATTTGATCACGATAGCTTTCAACACGCACCAGCGTTTGCTGTAGATAATGAATAGCTTCGTCGTAATGATTCAACGCTGTATGCGCACAAGCCAACTGATAAAACGCATGAGCGTTATCGGAATCAATCGCGAGCGCCTGCTGACATAGATTCACCGCCCACTGAGGTTCACCCAATTCCAGCACCGCATCAGCTTTGTAAGTTAAGGCTTCACAGTCGCCGGGCTTGATCGTCAGAATCTGATCATAGATGGCAATTTTATTTGCCGGTGCGTTTTCTTGTCCGGCCCGCAACCACAGTGAATGAATTTCTTGAGTACGCTCAATTTCTTCGCGGTTAAGCTCGATATGCTGAGTCTTTTGCGTTAATTGTCTTTCTATTCCCTGGAGTCGGCCTTCGTATATTTCTACCAGCTTGCCAACTTCTTCATCGGCTATTTTTCCCATTCTTTCTTTAATGTCGCGAATGGAGGTCCACCCTACCAATACAAGAAGGGAGCTGACGCCAGCAATTAAATAGAAAAAATAGGTAATGGTGTTGGTGGCGTAAGTCACACCCTTATCCACGGATTCCACATGGCGATCAACAATCTGCTGCAGAATTTCCACACGTTGCGTGGCCATGTCCATGCGCAGCTGCCGTAGCTCATCCAGCACGTAACGTTCGACGAATGGACTGTACAGCGGTTCCTGTAGTTCCTCGACATGTGCTTCGGCTTGTTGTTGTGTCGTTGATGGCGTTTCTGCCCCATCCTGTGCACTGGCGGTTGCTGCCAGTGCACAGAATATTATCGCGCCTGCGATAATCAGGCGGCGCATATGGCAATTCCATGGTCGTGAACTTCAATCAGACAGCGGTGCAGACTTTGCACGGCGAGGTCGTAATCGTCTTCATCAATAATAAATTGCATATCAACCTGCCGGATGGATTGATGCATCGCAAGGATACTGATATTCACTTCCGCTAAGGCCGCGACAGTTTTTGCCAGCATTCCCGGCACTTTCATATCGCTACCGATCGCCGATACTACCGCTACCTTGCGCGTATTTATTTCCGCACCGGCATACTGCTCTTCCAACACTTCACGGATACGTTTGACCGTTTTCAAGTTGGCCGCAACATAATGCGTAATGGTGTTAGCGTTCATATCTTTGCTCACCACATGGGCTTTGAAGCGGGCAAGCACGGCGAGAATGCCAGAATCGTATTTATCAATATTACCCATCATGTCCTGATCGAACAGTTCGATAGAATAAACGCGTTTGCGCCCTGCAATGATTTCGACGCGCGGCGTATCACTAACGTAATCGCCAGTAATCAGGGTGCCGCGGTGTTCCGGCTCAAAGGTGTTTTTAATCCGCAACGGGATTTCCGCCTGACGCAAACCTTTCGCGGCACGTGGATGAATGGCTTCCATCCCCAAGTTGGCCAGCTGATCCGCCACGTCATAATTCGTGCGGCCAATGGGTACCACTTTAGTATCGCCAACCAAGCGGGGGTCCGCACTGCTCAAGTGATATTCTTTGTGAATAATGGCTTCACGCGCTTGCGTCAGCACCGCGATACGGCTGAAGGTCATCTCACTGTAGCCGCGGTCGAAACTGGCCATTAAACCTTCGGAGCAGTGGGTATAGCCGGTAGCAACCGGCAACTCATTGGCATAATCCACATCCGCAAATTTCTGCCGAATCATATCGTCAAGTGTTTCCGCTTGAGCTGCCTGCCACCCGGTCAAATCGATAAAGCGTGCATTGACACCGTCACGGCGTAGCAACTGAGTCATATTCCACGCACTGTGTGCCTCACCGATACTGGCAAGCATTTCACGTACCGTGAACAAGTGCGCGGTCAACTCAAAATGGCCGTGCTGACACAAACGCTGGAGATCACTCAGGCAGCGCTCGGCGTCATCAAGACGGCAGCGGATAAATTCATCCGCCTGCTCGCGCAGCTCGGTCTTTCCAAATAGTTCTTCGTTGATCGCATATATCCGCTCACGTACTGTGGCAAATGCTTCCTGCCAAGAGGCATCGTTATCAGTACTGGCGAAAAATCCATACACGCCGGGCTGGCCGTTGTGTTTGTTTTCCAGCAGCAGATTAGTCAATCCGCCGTATGCTGACACAACAAAGACACGTTGATACAGCTCGTCGGTCGTTCCGTTCTTTAAAACAATATTATCGCGTACGGCAGCATAGTCCGACATGGAGGTGCCACCGATTTTCTCTACAGTATGGAACAAAACAGGCCTCCTGTTTTCCATCCTTTTTAATTAATTACAGCAAACAATTCTTAGGTTACCAGACTAATCCGTTACCACTTCTGCTTCGAGCGGATATACGCCATCGGCGTTGTGGACTTCTTTACCATGCAAAGGCGGATTGAAGACACATGCCATCTTCATTTCTTCTTCCGCACGCAGAATGTGTTTGTCGTGTTTATCCAACACATACAAGGTACCCGGCGCAATGGGGTGTTTTTGCCCGGTAGCCAAGTCTTCAATTTCACCTTTGCCGCTGATGCAGTAAACCGATTCAAAATGATTCTGGTAATGCATATGCAGTTCAGCATCTTTGTAAATGGTGGTGATATGAAACGAAAAACCCACGTTGTCGTTTTTTAATAACAAACGGGTACTTTCCCAGCCTTGGGACACAATACGGCGGTTCGTCGCTTCGGCTTCCTGTAAATTTCTGACAATCATGTTTTACCTCTTGGTGGTTGTTGAACATCAGTGGCGGGGTTATTAGCCTACTCTGCTCAAGGTAGTTTGTTTGAATACCTGATTGATGCTTTGTTCAAGAATATCGAGACCTTGATTCAAATCTTTTTCGTGAATCGTCAAAGGACAAAAGCATTTGACGACCTGACCCCGGTTACCGGCGGTCTCAATAATCAGACCGTGTTCAAATGCGACACGACTGATTTTTTCAGCGATTTCACCGCTGCGACACTCAAGCCCCTGCATCAAACCGCGCCCTTTGGGTCGCAGTTCGGTCACGCCGTATTTTTCGCTGATCGCTTTGAATTTCTTATTGACCAATTGCGCTTTATTCTGAATCTCTTCCGCAAAGGCTTCGTCTTTCCAATAATGTTCAATTGCCGCTGTAGCGGTGACAAAGGCGTGGTTGTTACCCCGGAACGTACCGTTATGCTCGCCCGGCAACCACTGGTCCAGTTCGGGATGCAGCAACACGACAGCGAGGGGCAAACCGAAGCCACTGAGTGATTTTGACAGAGTGACAATATCCGGCTTGATGCCAGCCGGCTCAAAACTGAAGAATGTACCGGTGCGGCCGCATCCAGCCTGAATGTCGTCCACGATCAACAGGATGTCGTGCTTCCGACAGAGCTTTTCCAGACCTTGCAGCCAGGTTTTCTCGGCAATATTCAAACCGCCTTCGCCTTGTACGGTTTCTACGATGGCGGCGGCCGGTAGATCCACACCGCTTGATGGATCGCTTAGTAATTTATCAATCATTTTCAGCGTATCTGCATCGCGTCCGTGATAACCGCAGAAGGGCATGCGCGTTACGTTATTTAACGCAACCCCGGCGCCACCGCGATGGTGCTGGTTACCAGTAGCAGCTACTGCACCAAGAGATACACCATGGAAACCATTGGTAAATGAAATAATGTTGTTGCGCCCTTTTACTTTACGCGCAATTTTTAACGCAGCTTCTACCGCGTTGGTGCCGGTAGGCCCGGTGAACTGCATACGGTATTCGAGACCGCGCGGCGTCAGGATGTGGTCGCGGAATGCCTGAAGAAATTTTGCTTTGGCATCGGTGTGCATATCCAGACCGTGCGTGATGCCATCCTGTTCGATGTAATCAAGCAGTGCTTTTTTCAGCAACGGGTTGTTGTGGCCGTAGTTCAGTGAACCCGCACCCGCAAGAAAATCAAGATAGGCTTTGCCTTCTTCATCATATAAATAACTGCCACGCGCACGGTTGAAGACCACCGGAAAAGAGCGGGCATAACTTTGTACAGCGGATTCCATATCGTTAAAAATTTTCATAATGTTTCCTCTTTCAATTGTGTTAGTCCGGTTAGCAATAGCAGGCGGAATAGAAATTATTCTTTTGACCTATACCTGTTCCGGAGTAAGTTTTTTCATAGCTTGATTGGGAAGAATGCGTGGTAAATACAACCTATGTTAACGGGCCGATCTGCAGCAGATGCTCGTCATCGTGTTGACCACCAAAGTGACTGTCACGAGTAAAGAAAACGCGGCTTTCGAGCGATGTACCCAGAGCACGCGCAAGACTGCGGAATAAACTCCAGGATGCCTGGTTGTCCGGCGTGATAGTCGTTTCAATAAATTCGATGTTTTGTTGATTACGCAGCAACTGCAACAGCATCTGCTTCGCCAGGCCCTGGCCGCGCATCTTTTCAGAAATCACGACCTGCCACACAAACAGCGTGCCGGGTTGCGCGGGAGGGATATAACCGGAAACAAAGCCAACCAGCTCACCGTCTACTTCGGCCGCGATAGCGGTATCACTGAAGTGTGAGCACTGCAGAAGGTTGCAATAAACAGAGTTGGGGTCGAGGGGGGGACTGGCAGCAACCAGTTGATTGAGGGCAAAACCATCATCCAGTGTGGGTTTACGCAGGCGGGCCTTGCCTGCGTGTTGAGAGTGTGTTTGATCTGGGGCTTCCGTACTGTCGGTGGTAGAGTGCATATTTGGTTTCCAATTTACTTTGATGTGAAAGTAATTTTTGTGAAAAATATCACGTCTATATGGCTTATTTGTTACGGTAGAAAGCCAAACAACCTTCACCGCGCGAATTAAATACATTGTACACTAAGCATTATTGCTTATCTACCCGGCCTGACCAACTTCTCTATGACAATCAGTTATAAGAGAGTGTTGGGCAAAAGCCCTCTATAATTCGCGCACCTACCACACAGAACATGATGTTATGAATAAAGCAGAAGATGTATTGGTCGCGTTGCGTCGCGTGATTCGCGCAACCGAACTGCACTCCAAACAGCTGATCAAGACCGCCAAAGTAACCGCACCACAATTGCTGTTAATGCAGGCCATTCAGCGGCAGGAAAACGCCATCATCAGCAAACTCGCAAAGGATGTAAGCCTGAGTCAGGCGACGGTAACGACCATTCTTGATCGACTGGAGAAGCGCGAATTGATTTATCGCAAACGCTCAGAAACCGACAAGCGCAAGGTGCACGTACACCTGACGCCCCACGGTCAGGAAATTCTCAAAAATGCCCCCACCGCGTTGCAAAATGATTTCGTGCAAAAATTTAATTCGCTGCAGGATTGGGAACAAACCATGATCCTCACCGCCCTGCAACGCATTGCCCATATGATGGATGCGCAGGACATTGATGCTTCGCCATTTCTGGCTACAGGTGAGTTGGATAAAGGATAAAAACAGAAGGAGAATAAACCCGGACCGGTCCAATCCGGGTTTACAGTTAGGCAGGTTTAGTGTGTGTAGCCGCCCTGATGCACATGCTGCCCCACTTCATCGGGATAGATCGCATCATCATGGTTTGGATCAACCTTGAACAACAAGCCGCTCGAGGCAACCCAGCCATTGTTACCGTGCGCCTGCAGAACATAATGTCCGTCGGGTGTATCCAGCCCACCTACCGTTAATTTTTCGCCACGGGTGAAGCTGACGCTGTAGATATTTCCATCTGCACCTTCAATATGACCGTACCAGCTGATGCTGTTGTAATCGTGCTTCTCAACACGATCCATCGTGACCGTGTAATCCTGGCCGGTTTCGTCAATGGTAATTTTCACTTCATCACCAGGCATCAGGGTTTCTATCTTTAAACTGTCCAGCTCAATAAATTGCCGGCCATCAGTAAACTCTTCGGGCTGCAGCGGTAAATGTTCCGGTACTTCTTCGGCCGGCGCCCAGGCAGTTTGACGTTGCAGCGCAGCCTCTACCGCTGCAGCATTGAAGTGCTGGTTGGGCCGACGCTGCTGCATTTCCGTCATACGTTCCTGCAAAGAATACTCAGTAGGAACATCTGTCGCCAGGCCGCCGGCTACTTGCGCGGGCTTGGCTTGCTCATCCTTGTTTACGAGTGACACCGCTCCCACGGGCTCGGAAACTGCTACGGGTGGCTGAGCCTCCGGCACCAAAGTCGCAACATTTGTTTGTTCAAGCGGTGCGCCTGAACGATTAACAAAAAGCAGAATTCCAACAGCAGCGACGACCACGATGGCCGCCCAATAAACTTTATTGTCTTTCATAATGTTTGCCTTAGTGGGCCAGGATTTGGTTAACGTTATTTACAACCATCATCACTAAAACCATGATCTGCACTTTAAAAAGCATCACTCCGCCACACATGAATCTCACCAGTACACCCTTGCCGATATTTAGGAGACTGTGACAGGCTTATAAACCTGTTTTTAATTTTGGTCTTGATGTGATCCATGCATGAGCGGAGTGATGAACAGTGGCCTACCGCAAAAAAGGCAGCCTTGAGACACCAACACTCCAATAAAAACTTTTATGTTCTGCACCGCAGACCGGCGCTGCAGAACATTCAGCGCAATCAGCGCTTGATACGCCACCAATTGATATTCCAACCACCCGTCGCTGCAAACAGACCGAAGTTATAAGTACCGGCGTTGATATTGACGGTATGAGAAATCGTGGTCCAGTTTTGCCATCCACCCGTGCTCGGTACGTTGATCTGTCCCAGCACGGTTGCACCACCATTCAGATCCAGCGAAATCCGACCGCCGCCGCTTTGGCTCGCAACACGGTATTCAATGGTGTAAGTACCTGAGGTGGGGATGGTGATGTTGTTGTAGGCCATCCAGTCACCGGTTTCGATCCAGCCAACATTCTGGCCACCACCGCTGTCGGTTGTTGTTTCAAGCTGCACGCCCTGGCTGGCAAAATAATTTTCCGCCTGGATGGTTTGATTAAAGCCGCTGCTGTTTTGCGCTACGACAACCGAGGTTGCGACATCATTAAACCCATCATCCACGAGACAACTATCGTCAGCCGTTTTGGTGATAGCGTTGCCGGTAAAGTTGTCATGCTGATACAGGGTCACGCGGTAACCGCTCTGCACGCGCAGCGAGGAAATATCATCGTTGCGAATACCGCGCGCGTTTAATTGACTCATGGTGTAACTGCCAACCGGGAGGCCCACGTTATAGCCACCGTAATTACAATGCTCTGCCAGAGTCGCCACACCACTGGTATTCGCCGTCGGACGAAACGCGGCAATATCATTCCGCACGTTGTGGATGGCTAATGCACCGTAAGCTTCTTCGGGATGACCAACGGGAAGACCACAGGGCAAGCCGCGGCAGGTCAGGTTAGGGTTAGAGAAACGATTGACCCGTGTGGTATTGAAGACACCTTCGTAAGCCATGATATCTACAAACACATTTTGCACACCGTAGCCCACACCGTAACGGTAACGCGCACCTGAATCATTCCCCTGGCGACGGGAGTGGTTCAGGCCCATGTTGTGACCCAGTTCATGAGCCATCACAATCGGACCACATTGGGGCGCCGTAACGTTGAAGGCCCAGTTCCTGTCCACTGCAACATAACCAACTCCACAGGCGCCGGTTTGATGCAATTGGGAAACAAAATCCGCACCCAGTTGATCTCGCAATGCCGTCACGGCCGCATTCTGCCGCACAGCATGCAGCACGTCTGTCATGTTGGAACCGGCCTGCTGGTTGCGGCGCACGCCGACCAGACGCAGCTGGACATCAATCTGGCTGTCCGCGTAGGCAGCGTTCATCTGGTTAACCCAGCTGTTCATCGCTGTTTGGGGATCACCACCAAAATAATTCGCCGAATAATCATCGTATAACACCAGAAGATCCACGGTGACGGCGTGGGCCACACCAGCAAAGGCAGCACTCACGGCCATACCCAATACCATCATCGACCTTTTTATCGCGCTTGTTATCGTTATCGCTTTCATTGCTCACCCTCTGTGATTTTTATTGCTTACGAGTTGAATGATCATCGGGGAAGCAGCCCCGAGAGCCGGAATGTGCGCAAGCTCGCACTTTCTGCATAAGGCGGCCCCGCTCTCACCCCAAGATCAAGCCGGACCCACCAAGTTAAGTACCAAAACAAGCGCACATCCGTTGAAAAAAAGTATCACTGGCAACAAAATGATGTACAGAACTTCAATCACAACCTTTAAATATTCCCAGTTACCCGTTTAAGTGGGAATTTTTAGGCGCACCAGAGAGCGGATGTCCGAAAGTCCCACTATTAATGTGGGACTTCAGACATTTGTTTATATAAATGGACGAAGGGACAGGATTTTCTTTTTATTACGAAGATGGTTGTATACCGCGCGAAGCAGAATAAGCATGAGGTTCGAAATCATGCGTCTCACTTTTTATTTCGCTGATGTGGGACGGCTTCAGCAGGGGCATCCAAAAAAATCTACAACGATAAGAGCCACACTATTGGTGACTGCTTTTAAAAACACGCGTTATAGGCGATAGTAATACGCATTCATCTGCTCAACGAGTCACCGTCTTATTTGTCCATTGCCGCACTCAGCGCGCAACAGACACACGCAGAGCCGGGAAAAATAACAAATAGCGTTTGCGGAGTTGCTCAACCTTGAACAAGGTACTTTTCAATTTTCACGATCTGGTCCTGATTGTCGTCATTATTGAGGGCTTGATCCTCTCTCTGATGACTATTTTTACTAAACGTCATCTCAGCAATGTGCTGCTGGGGCTGTTTTTATTTCTCAGCGCGGCCATCGCCTTTGATGTATTGATTTACTGGTGCGTCCCGCTACGGAATATTCTGGCCGAGGTGTCCCCGCGATTATTTTTTGTGATGGGTTTTGCATATTTTCTGCAGGGCCCCATGCTGTATTGGTACACCAAGTCGCTGCTGTATCGAGACTTTCACTGGAAACGCGCAGACTTGCTCCACCTGATCCCATTCTTCGTTTATCACTTCTTTATTTATTTCAGCGCTTATCGTCACACTGACCAATATCAACTGACCTTGATCTATGACTACCGGGCAATGAGTCATCTGGAGCATTTTGCGGTTTATATCTGGCTGCAGAAGTTATCGCCGCTGATTTACGGCATCTTTGCCATCAAGCAGATGGTCAGTTATCGCCGCCGGATTGAAAACACCTATTCCGACACGACCCACATTGATTTCTCCTGGCTCAACCTGTTGTTGTGGTTGTTCTTGCTAGCCTGGCTTTGGGCCTTACTGACACACGTTGTGGCCCACTTCATGCCCATCAGTGTCAGCAGTGCCATGGGCGTGACCAATAATTACCTGACACTGATGCTGGTCAACGCGCTGGTGGTTTACAGCCTGAGTCATTCCGGCGTGTTTTCCGGAATTCATATGGAAGCCCCCTCGCCGGTCAGCGAGCCGGAAACGGTGGAGCATCTGCCGCCGACCTATGGAGAATTATTAAAAAGTGCGATGCAGGAAAACCACTTTTATCTTGTGGTAGATATCACCCTGGAACAGCTGGCTGAAAAGCTGGCAATCTCGCCTAAAGCCTTGTCGGCCACCATCAACAGTGAGTTTGGGCAGAATTTTTTTGAATTCATTAATTACTATCGGGTCGAACATGCCAAGCAGATCCTGGCTAGCAGCTTCGATAAAAACCTTGATATGCAAAGTGTGATGCAGGAGTCCGGATTTAACTCCAAATCGGCATTTCATCGCTTCTTCAAGAAATTTACTCAGATGACTCCCGGCCAGTTCCGCAAAAAATGCCTGGCGGATGCCGAGCCGGAGGGCCAGCGTATCAATGCCTGATGGGTCGGCATCCGCCCGAGGGGCATTTAACGTATTGCATCGCAAGGCGATTCATCTTAGCCTCGCTGAATCCTTTGCTCCTGTGATGCGCCCACCTTTGTTTTGATGTGACCGATGTTATGTCCCAAAAAAATCCAGATCAGCCAATCCCCGCACAGCCCGTCCGAATTGTGGGCGGTGGCCCCAAAAAGATCCTCTACACGCTGAAAACAGTTGGGCGCATCGGCCTGCTGAACTCTGCTAAGGCGCTGAACAGCCGTAATGCGTGCAAGGCCTGTGGCCTGGGAATGGGTGGCCAGCGCGGCGGTATGACGAACGAGCTGGATGAATTTCCCTCCGTCTGCAACAAAAGTATCCAGGCTCAGTCCACGGACATTCAGGCCCCGATTCCACGCGAAGTCTTTGATCATCCGCTGGCAGATTTCCAGCAGTTGTCGGCGTATGAGCTGGAGCATCTGGGACGCCTTAGCGATCCGATCTACAAATCCGCAGACAGCGATCGCTACCAGCCAATCAGCTGGGACCAGGCATT
>CAYUVQ010000058.1:13867-19991 GCA_964448175.1 uncultured Cellvibrionaceae bacterium
ATCAACCCGGCCAAAGAACCGGGCCTGGTGCGCTTTGCCGTGCCCAAGAGCGCAAAATCCATGCTCAGCGGCGGTACCTGGATTGCGTCTGACTATGTACAACCCCGCATCGGTACCGACTTGGCGCTGCTCACTGGCATAGCTAAAGCGTTGGTGGAAAGCGCCACAATTAATCACGACTTTATTGCCGGACATACAGAAAATTTTGCAGCGTATCAGGAAGATCTACGCAACACTGATTGGGATACCTTGACCGCCAGCTGCGGCATCGACCGAGCACGTATCGAGCATCTGGCTACCTGCTACGCTCGTGCTGAACATGCGGTCTTTGCGTGGGGCATGGGCATCACCCATCATCTGCACGGCGTAGAAAATGTAGAAGCTATCGCAAACCTCGCTTTGTTACGCGGCATGATCGGCAAACCCGCCGCCGGTTTACTGCCCCTGCGCGGCCACAGTAATGTGCAGGGTATCGGCACCATCGGCGTTAAACCCGTATTGCCAGAGGATGTGTTTCAGCAGCTCGAACAGACTCTCGGGATTCAACTACCAACCACGGCGGGCATGGATACCTTGGCCTGCCTGAACGCCGCGCATGAAGGCGCCATTGATGCGGCGCTATTAATGGGCGGTAATTTATTTTCCGCTACACCTAATGCCAACTGGGCGCGCACAGCGTTGGATCGCATTGGTTTTAAAACCTTTATGACCACCACGTTAAACCGCGGACATGTTACGGGGATGGAGACCAGCGAGGCGTTAATTCTCCCGGTGACAGCACGCGATGAAGAGTGGCAATCCACCACTCAGGAATCCATGTTCAATTATGTGCGGTTGAGCGATGGAGGAATTCGTAGATTGGAAAATATTCGTCCGGAAGTGACTATTCTGTGCGAGTTTGGTAAGCGTCTATTGCCGAATTGTTTATTGGACTTTGATGAGTTCCAGCAGCATCAGAAGATTCGCTCCGCCATTGCCGCTACGATTCCTGGCATGGAGGCGCTCGCCGATATCGGCACCACCGGCCAGGAATTTACCATCAGCAAACGTCTGTTACACACGCCGGAGTTCCCTACCCCAACAGGCAAAGCGGAATTCAAAATCAATCCGCTGGCTGCACCACTCACCACAACAGAGTTTCCTTTCGTGATGGCGAGTATTCGTAGCGAAGGGCAGTTTAATTCCATCATCTACGAAGAAACTGATAGTTATCGCGGTACTAACACGCGCTGGTCGGTGCTGATGAACATCGAGGATATTACGGAGCTGGGTATTAGCGCGGGGGATTATGTAACCCTGCGCTCACCGTTCGGGGAGATGCAAGCCGTAAAAGTATTTGCATTTGAGGTGCCACGCAAAAATCTGCTGGCCTATTATCCGGAAGCCAATGTGCTGATTGGTACAGCACATGATCCACGCAGCAAAACACCAGCATTTAAATCCGTGGCTATTGCCGTTGAATGCGCCTGACGACAGCGCTTTTACTCAACCAGTAACCCGGTTTTTAGTTTTACGCATCACATTTAAGGTGCGTCCCCCGGCAGCATGGATGCGTTCAAGCCATTCACTGGCGGGGTAAGGACGGGAGAAATAATAGCCCTGCATCATCCGGCAACCCATATCCACGAGATACTGATATTGCAGCTCGTTTTCAACGCCCTCTGCCACCAGTTCAACGCTTAGCGACTGCGCAAGACTCAACGTGGTATAGACGATTTTGATGTGCTGCGCATCCGACGTCAGTTTGTCGATAAAACGTTTATCGAGTTTTATGGCATCGGCAGGAATATCCAGCAATTGGCCGAGCGACGCATGGCCGGAGCCGAAGTCATCAATGGAGAGCCGATAACCGAGCTGCTTTAATTCATGCAACCGTTTGTTGACGTAAGGATTCAACATCGTCAAATGGGTTTCGGTAATTTCCAGTTCAAGTTTTTCCACCAGCCAGGGGCTTGCCTCGCTCAGCGTAACCAGCTCCTGAAAAAACTCCTCGTCCTGTAATTCCGCACCGGCCAGATTAATAGCCAGCGAATATTCCGCATTGGTCGTGCGCCAATCGCACAATAGTTCCACCGCACGCTGCAACACCTGGCGTGAGATAGCAGGAATCAAACCCAAACGCTCTGCCAGCGGAATGAAAGCATCCGGCATAACAATTTCATCCATGTGCGGCCAGCGAATCAGTGCTTCAAAGCCGCTGATATCACCCGTACTGCTTACCTTCGGCTGCAGCCACAGTTCAAACTGTCGTTGATGAATCGATTCACGCAGCGACTGCGCCATATGATAATCATTGTTCATCTGCGCGGCCTGAGCCTTGTCAAATATCACGCTGGCTTCCTGAGCCGTACACTGATCCAGCGCAATCTCACATTCTTCAATGCCTACTTCAATGTTACTCGCCGATGACAAACCAAAACTGGTGCCCAACCGGTAGTCCATCACGACAATTTCACTATCAATACTGCAGGTGTCCGGCAACATCTGGCGCAGTGACAGCGACAGCTGTTGTGGATCGGCTGTGTTTAAATCAGCAGGAATAGCAATCGCGAACTTCACTCCACGTAAGCGACAGAACAGCGCATTTTCCGGGAGCTTCTGCTTGGCGCTGTGCGTAAACGATCTCAACAGACGATTGCCAAACTCATAACCATATTCATGGTTGATCATCTTCAACTGACAGATCTTCACGATGGTCAGCAGCATAAAATTGTTTTTATTAAACGCCTTAATCTTGTCCGTCACCATATCCATAAACAGACTACTGCTGGGCAACTGCGTTAAGTAATCGTAGTTGGTAAGCAGCTGCTCCTGACGAACTTCACTCAATTGCGACGCAAGCCGCTTCACGTCACTGATATCTTCCAGATGGATTACGCCATTCTGATGGCGGGTCAACTCCTGCTCTTTTACCAGAACAATGCGCTGTGGGTTGCGCTTGAGCTGATACTCGATGCCCATCGCATGCACCTCATCAAGCGCGGCATCCGCTCCCGGAACCCGCACGAGCCAATCCTCCAGACGGGTATTCAGCAGCGCTGCAGCAGGCGCATTCAACAAGGTATAGGCTGGGGCGTTCGCTTTTAAGATTCTGCCTTCCCGGTCACGCAACAGTGTGGGAAACGCAATCCGATCAAACATTTCTTCATACAGCTGATGACTGTAATCCAGCTCAGCGACTGCAATATAAGCGGCCAATAATCGTCGGCGCAGGATAAACAACACCAGCAACACCGAACAACTAAAAACACCCGTGATGCCGATGATGTCATGCAGCCCCAACGGATTGGACTGCGTTAAGCTGTGCACCCCGAGCGAGAACGCCAGGCATAATGCGGAAAGAATGACGATTCCCAAAGCGCAACGCTGCCAGTTATACGGAGGAGATGACACTTCAGATGGATCGAGCAATAGAAATCTACGCAACAATGAGAACATCAAAGGCTTCCGTACACATAAGCGGAATTCAGGCAGAAAAGGTGCTGACGAGCTGAACACCGGGGCGAATACAACATGCCAAGGATGAGTTACTGATCGGTTCGCGCAAGAACGGGGATAGCAGCGATTTTGGCCGCGTAAGATTGCACTATTTGATAAAAGATGTGAAGCCCTTCAACAACCCAGCAGGGCATTTTTTAGGTTGTCAAAAACAACGGCCTGTTACAGTGGGTTGTCTTTAAGTCTTAAGTTTCTTTCAACATGAATTATTGGCGTGTACGCGGCTCACGCAAGGTGACGAATTCTTCAGCCAGCGTAGGGTGAATTCCAATAGTTCTGTCGAAGTCACTTTTAGTTGCTCCCGCCGTCAGCGCCACCGCCAGACCTTGCATGATTTCGGCAGCATCAGGTCCGATCATGTGACAGCCCACTACTTTATCCGTGTGGCGATCGACCAGCAGTTTCATAAAGGTTCGCTCCTGGGTGTCGGATAATGCAAATTGCAACGGCTTAAATTTCGTTTGATAAATATCAATAGCCGCATACCGCTCCCGCGCATCGGCTTCGGTCATGCCAACAGCGGCAACCGGTGGCTGAGAGAACACAGCGGTTGGAATATCCTGATAGGACAAAGCGTGATGCGCTTCATCGAACAAATGACGGGCCACGATCATGCCTTCGGCCAATGCAATCGGCGTCAGTGCCAGATGCCCTACTACATCCCCCACTGCATAAATCGATGGTTCGATGGTCTGATAATGTTTATCAACCGTGATGGTGCCATTCTTACTGAGCTTGATCGCCGTATTTTCCAGCCCGAGATTCGCAACGTTCGGACGGCGACCCGTCGCGAACATAACGGTATTAACTCGCCACTCTTGTTCATGTTTTCCATGAACGCGAAACTGATTATCGTCCAGTTTTTCGATGCGAGTAATCTCTGTGTTGAAATGAAGTTTCACACCCTTTTTAGTTAATTCTTCACTGAGAGCCTGACGGATATCCTGATCAAAACCTTTCAACAGTGCATCACCGCGATGACACAGATGCGTCTCCACACCCAGGCCGTTGAAGATACTCGCGAACTCCACACCAATGTATCCACCACCCACGATAAGAATTTTTTCCGGTAAGGTGTCGAGGAAAAAAGCTTCATTGGAAGTGATGGCATGTTCGCTTCCGGGAAAGTTCGGCACAATAGGCTCACCGCCGGTAGCAATTAAAATATGCTTAGCGGTGTAAATCGTCTCACCTACTTTCACGCAATGCGGATTAACAATCTGCGCGTGCCCCTCCAATAAAGTTACGCCCGCCTCCGTCAACAGTTTTTGATATACCTGATTGAGACGCGCAATTTCGACGTTTTTATTTTCACGCAAGGTATTCCAGTCAAAGTGTGCCTGGGCAATATTCCAGCCGAACCCCGGAGCC
This sequence comes from uncultured Cellvibrionaceae bacterium, assembly GCA_964448175.1. Classification (GTDB taxonomy): domain Bacteria; phylum Pseudomonadota; class Gammaproteobacteria; order Pseudomonadales; family Cellvibrionaceae; genus Cellvibrio. Next base: position 18,737 of record CAYUVQ010000058.1, read on the forward strand.
AGCTCCAGAATGTCCCGGTAGTGCGCGCTGTAGGCCATTAATTTTTTGGGCACGCAGCCAACATTCACACAGGTTCCGCCCAGATAACGCTCCTCAGCGACTGCAACCCTGGCGCCAAGTTTTGCCGCCGTGCGACCGGCACGCACGCCGCCAGAACCCGCACCAATGACAAATAAATCGAAAGCGTAATCCGACATGGCTGTCTCCTTTGGCCTGTTTGTTGCGCAGAAATATTACCAATAGAAAAACCCAGCGCTCCTTCGAGCACGGGTAAATATCATGTAATTGGAAGTTTAGACAGGCGTAGCAGGTAAAGTGCCGCCAAGACAGCGCGTGTTTCGAGGGACAACGATCTTAAACTTTTACATCAATCCGGGGACGTTTGCGGCGGTCACCGCCAACGCGGGTTTCTAGCAATGTGTCGCGCTGTTCACGGCGCCGGTCGCGGGCTTTACGTCGATCCACCGTCGGCGCGATCTGCATCGTGCTGTCCACCGGCTTGTTGACCGGCAGGGTTTCTTCCCGCGAATAGCCTTTCACAGCCTTGGTTTTAGCCGTCAGGCTTAACGTATTGATAGGACCAAGATAGACCATGACATCACCTTCAGAGACCTGCTGTAGTACACGTGACTTAGCTATCCACCACTATTCACCACGCGCTTTAATCAGCATATCGGCCTGAAAGCTCCAGACTTAACGACGCCGCATCAATATTGTGACACCCATCTCATTTCAGCAGGGATTCCCGCTTTTAACGACAGAAATAAGGCAGCTAAAAAGCCTGCTTGGTTCATTCGGACAGGCCGCCAGAGGGCGCAAACCATTGCAATGAGTCGTGCAGCTTGACCACTTCTCCGATGATAAGCAAAGTCGGCCCGCGTACATCATTGCTGGCGACGGTTTCCGCGATACTGGACAGGTCCGCGACCAACACTCGTTGCTCATGGGTGGTGCCTTTTTCTATCAAGGCTACCGGTGTGTTCGGAGCGCGTCCGTGAGCGATCAACGCCGCGCAGATTTCCGGCAAACCCATCAGCCCCATATAAAACACCAGTGTCTGGCCTGGGGCCGCTAATTCCGGCCAATTCTGATTAGTACGATCATCTTTTAAATGACCGGTAACAAAACGCACCGACTGCGCGTAATCGCGATGCGTTAACGGAATGCCGGCGTAAGCGGCGCAACCAGACGCGGCGGTAATACCCGGTACAACCTGAAACGGAATATGGTGCTGGGCAAGCAGTTCAATTTCTTC
>CAYUVQ010000059.1:0-17150 GCA_964448175.1 uncultured Cellvibrionaceae bacterium
GTTTCGTGATCGCGGTATTCCTGATCCTGAATCCAGAAGTCGGCATAGGTCACGTAACGATCGAAAATATTCTGACCATACTCAGCATAGGATTCGAGGTACGCCGTCTGGATCTCCTTACCGATAAAGTCCACGTATTTAGGTGCGATGTACTCTTTGAGGACGTTGAGATATTTTTCCTGCACCTCTTTGGGGAATTGTTCCTGCTCAATCTGCTGCTCAAGCACATACATAAGGTGCACGGGGTTGGCGGCAATCTCTGTGGGATCAAAGTTAAAGACGCGGGATAAAATTTTAAAAGCGAAGCGGGTCGATAAACCGTTCATGCCTTCGTCTACACCCGCCGAATCTTTGTATTCCTGTAATGATTTGGCTTTAGGGTCGGTGTCTTTAAGGTTTTCACCGTCGTACACCCGCATCTTGGAGTAAATGTTGGAGTTTTCCGGTTCTTTTAACCGCGACAGTACCGAGAATTGCGCCAGCATGCGCAGCGTGTCCGGCGCACAAGGGGCTTTAGATAGCGAACTGTGCTGGAGCAGCTTTTCATAAATCTGCATCTCTTCCGTTACGCGCAGACAATAAGGCACCTTGACGATATAGACGCGATCAATAAACGCTTCGTTGTTTTTGTTGTTACGGAAATTCTGCCACTCAGATTCGTTGGAGTGCGCGAGGATAATGCCGTCAAACGGAATGGCCCCGAGACCTTCGGTCCCGTTAAAGTTACCTTCCTGGGTCGCTGTCAGTAAAGGGTGGAGCACCTTAATGGGCGCTTTGAACATCTCCACAAATTCCATCAGGCCCTGGTTGGCGCGACACAATCCGCCGGAGAAACTGTAAGCATCAGGATCGTTTTGAGGAAATTCCTCCAGCTTGCGTATGTCGATCTTGCCTACCAGTGAGGAAATATCCTGGTTGTTCTCATCACCCGGTTCAGTTTTGGTGATGGCGACTTGATTCAGCGTGGAAGGGTAGACTTTAACTACACGAAACTGGGTGATGTCCCCGTGAAATTCCTGCAGGCGTTTGGCCGCCCAGGGTGACATGATTGTTTTAATGTAACGGCGCGGAATGCCGTAATCTTCTTCAAGAATATGGCCGTCCTCATCGGGACTGAACAAACCCAGAGGCGACTCAAAAACCGGGGAGCCTTTAATGCAATAGATGGGCATCTTCTCCATCAGTGACTTGAGCATTTCTGCCAGCGAAGATTTTCCGCCGCCAACCGGCCCGAGCAAATAGAGAATCTGTTTCTTTTCTTCTAACCCCTGAGCCGCGTGACGAAAGAAAGAAACAATCTGCTGGATACATTCCTCCATCCCGTAAAAATCACCGAAGGCCTTGTATCGCTTGATAATTTTGTTGGAGAAGATGCGGCTGAGGCGAGGGTCTTGCGAGGTGTCGATAACCTCAGGTTCACCAATCGCCATCAACATGCGTTCGGCAGCACTGGCATAAACACTGGGATCGGTTTTACAAAGTTCGAGGTATTCCTTAATGGACAATTCTTCCTGCTGGGTGCTGTCGTAGCGCTCGCGGTAATGATTGAAAAGACTCATAAATTACCTCTGGTTAGCGATGGGTTCGCAACTGCTCAGAGTAGATCCCTCCAGCGGACGGCAATCGCAGCTTTTGAGACAACAACTCAAAGCTCTGGTTTAAGCATAGTCGTAAAAAATCTTGTCAGGTTACAAATGTAAAAAAATTGCTGAATGATCAACACACGTGCTCATCGTTTATTTGGTATCAAAAATTGAGCCAAGATTGTTACAACACTTTTATTATTTTTGTGGTCGGGAAACTGCACAAGCCGATAGCAAATTTATACGCGCCTGAAATCCCTGTTGAAAATTTATTCCTGTTTTCGTTAAAGCTGCAAGGAAAATTTTATATTTTTTATGCCCGACGGACGTTGCCGCCGATCACGAGATGCTAATAAAAAAATCCGCCAGTTCCAAGTCTCTGCCATCGTTACTAGAAGCAAATGAATCACCTCGCTAGCCGGCATCTGAACGTCAGCGTTGCTGATCTGCCCAGAACGATCGCCCGCCCAGTACCGCATTGGCTGGCAAGGCGTCAAAAAGTGATTTTTGGTTATCTGCAAGAAGTTTTTAATATCGGTACGCTTTTTGCGATAGAGCCTGCAAAAGCTCATAACCGTCAAGAATCCGTACATATGGCATTTCCTTCTCTGAGTCAGTTGCGCAACACCGATCCCAAGCTAGCCTGGGGTCAATTGCGTGGTTTGGGGCGCGGCAGCCTGGGCGTACCTTTTTTGCTGCTGATGTTATTGGCGATGATCATCCTGCCAATGCCGGCATTTCTGTTGGATGCCTTCTTCACCTTTAACATCGCGCTGTCAATTGTGGTGTTGATGGTGACCATCTACGCCTTGCGCCCGCTGGACTTTGCGGCATTCCCCACGATTTTGCTGGTGGCCACCTTATTACGGCTGTCGTTGAACGTGGCTTCTACTCGGGTGATCCTGCTCAAGGGTCAGGAAGGCGGCGACGCGGCGGGGAAGGTGATTCAAGCCTTCGGTGAGGTAGTTATTGGCGGTAATTACGCCGTCGGTATCGTCGTGTTCCTGATCCTGATGATCATCAACTTCGTGGTGGTTACCAAGGGTGCGGGGCGTATCTCAGAAGTCAGCGCGCGCTTTACCCTGGACGCTATGCCCGGTAAACAGATGGCCATTGACGCGGATTTGAACGCAGGCCTGATTGATCAGGATGAAGCCCGTACCCGTCGTAAAGAAGTCGCGTCTGAGGCGGATTTCTACGGCGCGATGGACGGTGCGAGCAAGTTCGTCCGTGGTGACGCCGTCGCCGGTATCCTGATTATGGTTATCACCATTATCGGTGGTCTGATCATCGGGATGATTCAACATGAGTTGGAGTTTAGTCAGGCAATGGAGATTTATGTGCTGCTGACCATTGGTGACGGTTTGGTGGCACAGATTCCCTCGCTGCTGCTGTCTGTGGCGGCGGCAATCCTGGTTACGCGCGTGAATACCGCCCAAGACATGGGCGCGCAGATTACCGGGCAGATGTTCGCTTCACCCAAGGCGCTGGCCATTGCGGCGGCCATTTTGTTTTTGATGGGTTCAATTCCCGGCATGCCGCATTTGGCCTTTATGGGGCTGGGTTTGCTGGCGGGCGGAATGGCCTATTTCATTCACTGGAAGCGTCAGCAGCCAACGCCGGTGGAAGACAACACCTTTATTCCCTCCGGCGCGCGCGCCGGCAGTGATGCCGCTCCGGCTGGCGGGGCCACGGCCGCTGCACCACGCCCGGTGGCTTCTTTACCGCCTTCGGCCGAACCCACTGAAGTAGGCTGGGATGACGTTCAGCCAGTGGATGTGATCGGTCTGGAAGTGGGTTATCGCCTGATTCCCATGGTCGATAAAAACCAAGGCGGTGAGCTGCTCGGCCGGATTAAGGGTGTTCGCAAGAAGCTATCGCAGGAGATGGGCTTTCTGATCCCGACAGTGCATATCCGGGATAACCTCGACCTGTTGCCGAACGGTTATCGCATCAGCCTGATGGGCGTAGCCGTGGCTGAAGCCGAGGTTTACCCCGACCGCGATCTGGCGATTAATCCGGGGCAGGTTTTCGGCAATCTCGATGGCATCAACACCAAAGATCCGGCCTTCGGCCTCGATGCGGTGTGGATCAGCGCGGGTCAGAAAGAACAGGCGCAGACCCTTGGCTACACCGTGGTGGACGCCAGTACCGTCGTCGCCACTCACCTTAATCAGATTCTTCAGCAGCACACCCACGAATTGCTGGGCCACGAGGATGTTCAGAAGCTCTTGGACATGCTGGCCAAATCTTCACCCAAACTGGTGGAAGAGCTGGTACCCAACACCATCAGCTTGAACGTGTTGCTCAAAGTCCTGCAGAACCTGCTGCGTGAGCGGGTACCGATCCGCGACATCCGCTCTATCGCCGAAGCCTTGGCGGCGGGGGCAGGGAAGAGTCAAGATCCCGCCACTTTGACCGCCCTCGCGCGGGTGGCGCTGGCCCGGCAAATTGTGCAAAACATTGTGGGAGCCGAGCAAAACATACCGGTTGTTACCTTGGAGCCAGCATTGGAACAGTTATTGCTGAGCACTGTACAGCAGGCACAAAAAGCCGGCGCCGATGACAGTGCGTTTATCGAGCCGGGGCTGGCAGACCGCTTACAGCAGTCGCTGGTAAAGGCGGCGCAAAAGCAGGAAATGGCAGGCAAACCACTGGTGTTACTGGTTGCTGCGCCGCTGCGGATGCTGTTGTCGCGCTTTGTCCGCCACAGCGTGCCGGATATGCGGGTTCTGGCTTACACCGAGATTCCCGACAACAAACAGATCACTATCGACGCCACCGTCGGCGCCGACAGAAATTAGCGTTAACCGCTCACCAGGCGAGCGAGGAGAAGAATTATGCAAGTCAAACGTTTCGTTGCTGCTGATATGCGTCGTGCGTTAGAGCTGGTCCGCCAGGCGCTGGGACCGGATGCCATTATTCTTTCCAGCAACCGCGTGCCCGAGGGGGTGGAAATCCTTACGGCACTGGCGAGTGATAACGAATTACAGAAGCTGCAACAGCCCGTTGCACCGAGCCGCGCTGCTACGCCCGAGCCAGCCGCTGCGCCGACTGAAGATATCTTCGGTGTCTTCAAAAGCCTGAACAGCACCACGCCTGGTCCCGCCTCCGGCAAGACTGGCAAAGAACTGGCGGATGAAATTGAGCGGGCGCGTCAGCGGATGCTGGCCAGCCGCAACGCTGAAGAATCCGCAAAAGAATTCCTGCTGGCCAAACAGCCTAAAGTTAATGCGGCGATCCCACGCCATGCGCCAGTGGCCCTGGTTGAAGAACCTGCCGCACCGGTACGCCCACGCATGACGGCCGCTGAGCGTTATCCGCTGGTGGATGAAGAGCCAGCACCGGTACGCGTAGCGAAACCAGCACCCACCGAACCGGTATTCACTAAACCCGAAGTAATTGCTCAGCCCACCCCGATCCAGCAGGACCAGCTTTCTGAGCTGCAGGCTGAACTGGCGGATATGCGCTTTTTACTGGAACAGCAGCTGGATCGTATGACCGGTGGAACGCCGGCCCCGCAAGGTTCTCCGGTATTGTCCAGTATCGGCCGCCGTCTGGAGCGTATTGGCCTGCCCACTGAGACGATCAATAAAGTACTGGGAAGCTGCAAGCCCGGCCGCAAACTGGCAGATGCCTGGTCGGACGCCTTGGCTAATCTGGCCCATCAGGTACCCGTACTAGGTAAAGATATTGTCGACCAGGGCGGTGTCTTCGCCTTTGTCGGCCCGACCGGCGTCGGCAAAACCACCACCATTGGTAAGCTGGCGGCCCGCTACGTCCTGCAGCATGGCGCGGACAAGGTCGCGTTGGTGACGACCGATACTTATCGCATTGCGGCCCACGATCAACTCCGCTCCTTCGGACGCATTCTGCGGGTGCCGGTAAAGGTGGTGGATGAGAACAACACCCTTGAACAAGTCCTGCACAGCCTGCGTCACTATTCATTGGTGCTGATCGACACGGCTGGCTTCCGCCACGGTGATCCGCATCTGAAGGCGCAGTTGAAAGCGCTGGCCGACCAGCCGCAGGTAAAAAGTTATCTGGTGTTATCCACCAACAGCCAGCAGCAGATGCTTAAAGCCTCCATCCATGCCTATGGCACGGTAGGTCTTAAAGGCTGCGTGCTGACCAAGCTTGATGAAACCGCCAGCATGGGTGAAGCCCTGGGCGTAATTATGCAGAGCCGTTTACCGGTGGCCTATACTACCGATGGTCAGGACATTCCGCGGGATCTCCAGGTGGCGCGGGGGCATCAACTGGTGTCCAAAGCTGCCTCTATGCTGCGCCAGCAGACCAGTGAACGAGCGATTCACCCCTGACAGCGAATCGAGTGTGAATATTGGTAATTAATGCGCCAATTCACGTATTAGTCACTATACTGATGGTCACCGCCCGAGCAGACGCAGCACAGAGCACCGCCAGCGTGACCAAGAGTACAAATAGCAACCACAACAGTAGATGCCCGGAGTTCGTCGACCCATGAGTCAAATGCGTCCTGTACAAGTTATTGCGGTATCCGGCGGAAAGGGCGGGGTGGGCAAGAGCAATATTTCTGTCAACCTCAGCATCGCCCTGGCCGAATTGCGCCGTCGGGTCGTCCTGCTGGATGCGGATTTGGGATTGGCCAATATTGATGTGCTGCTGGGTCTTAAAGCAACGCACACGCTGGCCGATGTATTAGCCGGCACCCACAGTTTGCGCGATGTACTGGTGAGCGGCCCGCACGGTCTTAAGATCGTGCCTGCCTCTTCAGGCGTGCAACACATGGCGGCGCTCAGTGCACGGGAGCATGCGGGGGTCATTAACGCCTTCAACGAACTCAGTGATCAGGTGGACGTGCTGGTGATTGATACCGCTGCCGGCATCTCCGACACGGTCGTCAGCTTCGTGCGTGCAGCCAATGAAGTGCTCATTGTGGTCTGCGATGAGCCTTCATCTATTACCGACGCCTACGCACTGATCAAGCTGCTCAACAAAGAATATGACATGCAGCGCTTCCGGGTTGTGGCAAATATGACGCGCACTCCCCAGGAAGGTCGCCATATGTTTACTAAACTGAATAGCGTCTGTGAAAAGTTTCTGGATGTGACCCTGCAGTATCTGGGGCATATTCCCTTTGATGAAAACGTGCGCAAGGCGGTGCAAAAACAAAAAGCGTTGCTGGAGTTCGCCCCGACCAGCAAAGCCTCGCTCGCCATTCGCAACCTGGCCAAAGCCGTAGATCAGTGGCCATTACCCAGCGCGCCCACCGGCCGGCTGGAGTTTTTCGTGGAACGTTTGCTGCTCGCTGCTAATGTTCGCAGTGCTCAATCTGGCGTGTAGTGATCGAAGGTAATCAGTATGGGCGCAGTCGATGGATTAGCCATGTACGATAAAGCGAAGCAACACGCTAATCAGATTTGTATTGAGGATTATGCACCGCTGGTCAAACGTATTGCTTACCACATGATGGTGCGCATGCCTGCCTGTGTGCAGGTTGATGATTTGATTCAGGCGGGCATGATTGGCCTGCTCGAAGCCGCGCAGAAATACGATGCCTCGCGCGGGGCGAGCTTTGAAACCTATGCGGGTATCCGTATCCGTGGCGCTATTGTCGATGAAATGCGGCGTGGCGATTGGGCACCGCGTTCGGTGCATCGCAACTCCCGTCTTATTGCGCAGGCCATTCGCACGGTAGAAGCACGCACCGGTCGCGATGCGCGTGATTCGGAAGTAGCCGAAGAATTAGGTATTCCCGTGGAGGAATATTTTTCGATGCTGCAGGATTCCAGCAGCAGTCGCCTGTTCAGCTACGAAGAAACCTTTGGCGAAGAAGACAGCAATATTGATGCAAGTGAATCCAGCAGTGCCTTCGCCAGTCCACTCGAAGGAATTCAGCGGGATGCATTAAAGCGTTCGCTTGCACAGGCGATAACCCAGTTACCCGAGCGCGAGCGGTTGGTGCTTGCGCTTTATTACGATGAAGAATTGAACTTGAAAGAAATCGGCCAGGTATTGGGCGTGAGTGAATCGCGGGTCAGCCAGATTCACAGTCAGGCAGCGCTGCGCTTGCGTTCGCGGATGGCGGAGTGGCGCAACAGCGATTGACCCGTCGATATTTTGCCGGTACTTTGGCGCGCCGCTTCGCGGCCTGCAGATATACGCGGTTCTGGTGAGAGAAAACCAGTTAAAAAACTGGCCAGGGCACTAACAGCGACTAGACTACAGTAAATGAAATTCCCGCCATGGGTAGACGGAGGTTGCATTGGATAAGAACATGAAAATCCTGATCGTCGATGACTTTTCGACGATGCGACGGATTATCAAAAATCTGCTCAGAGATCTGGGGTTTTCCAACACCCATGAAGCTGATGACGGGGTTACCGCGCTGCCGATGTTGCGCAGTGGCGATTACGATTTTCTGGTCACTGACTGGAACATGCCCGGCATGAGCGGTATTGATTTACTGCGCGCGGTGCGTGCGGATGAAAAGCTTTCCTCCTTGCCCGTGCTGATGGTTACGGCTGAGGCCAAGCGCGATCAGATCATTGAAGCTGCTCAAGCGGGCGTCAATGGCTACGTGGTGAAGCCCTTCACCGCCCAGGCCCTGAAAGAAAAAATCGAAAAAATCTTCGAGCGCGTCGGTTAACTGACACAACGCAACAGGATTGGTTTGACAATGCGAGTAAACAAAAAGGCGTTGTGATGGCTTCAGAAATTCAGCTGCACCAAAACGAAGAATTTATTTCGGAATTGAAAGAGTGCGCGAAATTATTGACGGAAAAATTGCAGGACAATCAGTTTGAAGATGCGTCGCAATTAATTCACGCCATGCTTGAGGCTCGCGACCGGCACATCTTTCAATCGGTCGGTCATCTCACGCGCGCGCTGCACAATGCCATCGTAAATTTTCATGTTGATGCGGATCTGACCAAAGAACCACCCAAGGTGGAATCTTCGGAAATCCGCGATGCATCCAATCGGCTGAATTACGTTATTGAGCTGACCCAGAAGGCCGCCGAAAAAACCATGGATATGGTGGATGAAGCAGCGCCGATTGCGATGAATCTTGGCCAGGAAGCGAGCGCGCTGCGCGATCAGTGGGCGCGTTTGAAGCGCCGCGAAATGTCCCCGGCTGAATTCCGTACGCTCTACGGCCGGATGGATGAGTTTCTGGGGCAGATGGCCATTGGCACTGAACAGCTGGGGCGTAATTTACAGGAAATTATTCTCGAACAGGGCTTTCAGGACCTCACCGGCCAGGTACTAAAGCGCGTCATCGGTTTGATCAACGATGTCGAACAAGACCTCGTCAGTCTGGTGCGTATTGCCGGACAGGTAGAAGAAATTACAGGTTTGGCTTCCGGTGCCGATATGTCCTCACAGGAAGCACTGCTTCGTAAACGTAAAACCGAAGCAGAAGGTCCGCAAATTAATGCCGCTACGCGCGCAGATGTGGTTTCCGGACAAGATGAAGTAGATGACTTGTTGTCGAGTCTGGGTTTTTAACTTGGGTTGTGCAACTCAAGTTGCAGAGGGTTGATGAATGAGTTTTGGTGACGACGAGGACATTCTTCAGGACTTCCTGGTGGAAGCCGGCGAGATATTGGAGCGCCTCTCGCAACAATTGGTCGACCTGGAACAACGTCCAGACGATGTCAATTTATTGAACGCGATCTTTCGCGGTTTTCATACCGTTAAAGGTGGTGCAGGCTTTTTGCAGTTAACCCCCATGGTTGATTGCTGCCATGTGACGGAAAATCTGTTCGATATCTTGCGTAACGGTAAACGTACCGTCACGCCCGAATTAATGGACGTGGTTCTACAAGCGCTGGACGCGGTTAATCAACAATTTGAAATGGTATCCCAGCGTGAAGAACTGCCGCCGGTGGAGCCTTCACTGATTGCCGCACTTGAACGTCTTGTATCCTGCGACGATCTTGCAGAAGCCAGTGCGGCTGAAGCTGCATCAACTCAATCTACTGAGACAGTACCCTCCGGCACCGTCGCCCACGACGATATTACCGATCAGGAATTTGAAGCGTTATTGAACGCAATCGCGGACGATAGCCCCGCTGCGGAGACACCCGCGGCGCCCGCCACTGACGACATCTCCGACGATGAATTTGAAGCGCTGCTTGATCAATTGCACGGCAAGGGTAAAGGCCCGGCCGGCGCTCAGCAGCCTGTTGCGCCGCCGCCGGTCGCGGCTGCCGGTAACGACGATATCAGTGACGATGAGTTTGAAGCCTTGCTCGACGAGTTACACGGTAAAGGCAAAGGGCCAGCGGGAGCCAAAGCTGATGCACCGGCTTCACCTGCAGCCAAAACCGACAATACGGCAGGTAATTCCGAGCTGATTTCCGAAGACGAATTTGAAGCCCTGCTGGATCAATTGCATGGCAAGGGCAAAGCGCCTGTCGCGAAGCCGGCCGCCAATGCTCCGGCACAAGCGGCGGCAAATCCGGCAGCTGCTGCTCCGGCGGCTAAACCGGCTGCGCCTAAAAGTGAGCCTGTCAAAGCAGTAAAACCCGCAGCCGCTGATAAAGATTCCAACTCTGCCGCGCCTGCGGTAGAAACCACCGTGCGCGTGGACACCCAGCGTCTGGACGACATCATGAACATGGTGGGCGAACTGGTACTGGTGCGTAATCGCCTTGTTCGTCTTGGCAGCAGTTCACAGGATGAAGCTCTCGCCAAAGCCGTAGCCAATCTTGACGTGGTGACGGCAGATCTGCAGACCTCCGTAATGAAAACCCGCATGCAGCCGATCAAAAAAGTGTTCGGTCGTTTTCCGCGGGTGGTGCGCGATCTTGCGCGCAGCCTGAAAAAAGAAATTAATCTGGATCTGGTTGGTGAAGATACCGATCTCGATAAGAATCTGGTGGAAGCACTGGCTGATCCGCTGGTGCATCTGGTGCGCAACTCCGTCGATCATGGCATCGAGCTACCGGATGTGCGCGAAGCCAAAGGCAAGCCGCGGGTAGGACAGATCGTTTTGTCCGCCGAGCAGGAAGGCGATCATATTCTCCTGTCCATTACCGACGATGGTGCTGGCATGGATCCGGTCAGATTGCGCCGGATTGCGGTCGAACGAGGTATGTTTGACGAAGACACGGCCAATCGTTTATCCGATAGCGAAGCCTTCAATCTGATTTTTGCGCCGGGCTTCTCGACCAAAAAAGAAATATCCGACGTGTCCGGTCGCGGTGTGGGCATGGACGTGGTGAAAACCAAAATCTCCCAACTCAATGGCAGCGTCGAAATTGATTCCACGATTGGCAAAGGCACGCGTCTGGTTATCAAGGTGCCGCTGACGCTCGCGATCATGCCGACCCTGATGATCATGTTGGGCCACCAGACTTTTGCATTACCCTTGGCCAGCGTAAACGAAATTTTCCACATGGACTTGCGTAAAAGCCACGTGGTTGATGGTCAAGAATGCATTGCAGTCCGCGACCAGGCAATTCCGCTGTTCCACTTAAAACAGTGGCTGGTCAAAGGTACGGACAGCGGCCGGCTGCAGAGCGAAGCCCACGTTGTCATCGTCAGCGTGGGTACGCGCCGTGTCGGCTTTGTGGTTGATCAACTGATTGGCCAGGAAGAAGTGGTGATCAAGCCGTTGGGCAAAATGCTGCAAGGCACACCTGGCATGGCCGGTGCCACCATTACCGGGGACGGCACCATTGCCCTGATTCTCGATGTGCCCGGATTATTGCGACGTTACGCGCGCGGTACGAATTCCTGGGGACACAATTAAGTCCTGACAACATCCATCAACTTTTTTTTAATGCAACGGATGCTGTTACACAGTCAGACGTTGTGGAGTATTGCTCATGCCATTGAGGGTGCTGATCGTCGATGATTCCAATTTCTTTCAGCTGCGGTTGAAAGACATTATTGGGCAGCACCCCGAGCTGCAGGTCGTGGGTATCGCCAGCAATGGCCGTGAAGCTGTGGAAAAAGCTGCAGAATTGCGGCCCGATATCATCACCATGGATTTCGAAATGCCGGTGATGGACGGTGTGACCGCCGTCAAACACATCATGGCCAATCGGCCCGTTCCTATCCTCATGTTTTCCTCGCTCACCTATGAAGGCGCGCGCATTACGCTCGACGCGCTTGCCGCAGGTGCGATGGATTTTATGTCCAAGGATTTTGCGGAAGTCTCACGCAACTCCAGCGCGCTCAAAGAAAAACTGCACGAACGTTTATTAACGCTGGGACGTTCCAGTGGTCGTCTGGGTGCTTTGTCGAGCAGCTTGAGCCGCACGCCGTTGCAGCGCCGTACCGTTCCAGTCAGACCCGCTGCACCGACGGTCACGCCGCAACCTGTCGCACCCGCACCGAAGGTTGCCAGTGCGACTGCAGATAATTACAGCCTGAAGAAAAAGCCAAAACTGTTAGTCATTGGTGCATCCACCGGCGGTCCGGTTGCCTTAAATGAAGTGCTGGTTGGATTGCCACAAAATTTTCCCGTGCCGATTTTGCTGGTTCAGCATATGCCGGAAAATTTCACCAAGGCATTTGCCGAACGGTTAAATCGACAATGCAAAATCGAAGTGCGTGAAGCTGTAGACGGCGATGTGTTGCGTCCCGGGCTTGCATTGCTTGCACCGGGCGGTAAGCAAATGATGCTGGATAAACGCAACGCGCTTTGCGTTCGCATTTTGCCGGATGATGATCGCGTTAATTACAAACCCTCGTTGGATATTACCTTCGGTTCTGCCGCCAATACCTATGGTGATCGGGTGTTGGGAATTGTGCTGACGGGCATGGGTTCGGACGGTTGTAAAGGCGCGCGCATGTTAAAGCAGGCTGGTTCATCTATCTGGTCTCAGGACGAAGCCAGTTGTGTTATTTACGGTATGCCGATGGCTGTGGCCAGGGCGGAGTTAACGGATAAGGTGCTGAGTCTGAAAGACATCGGCCCTCGATTAGTGCGCGAGGTAATGTAGCGTGGATGTGCTCAGTATTCTCGGTGTAATCATTGCGTTTGCCGCGTTAATCGGCGGCAACTTTATTGAGGGTGGTTCGATCCAGTCCCTTCTCAACGGACCGGCGGCCTTGATCGTACTCGGCGGTACTTTTGGTGCGGCCATGCTGCAGACACCCAAAAGCAGTTTGAAGCGGGCCTGGAAAGTGCTCCCGTGGGTGTTTTTTCCACCCGAAAATCCGTTTAAAGAAGGCATCAGCAAGCTGGTGCGCTGGGCTCATGCAGCGCGTAAAGAAGGTTTGCTCGGTCTGGAACACATTGCCGATGCGGAAAAGGATCGTTTTGCGCGCAAAGGTTTGCAATTGCTCGTCGACGGCAGTGAACCGGAGATGATTCGGCGGGTGATGGAAGCTGAATTAATTATCGACGAGCAGCGCGATCTGGACGCGATCAAATTTTTTGAAAGCATGGGGGGCTATGCGCCGACCATCGGTATCATCGGTGCGGTGATGGGATTAATCCATGTTATGCGTAATCTTGCTGACCCCGAACAGCTGGGGCCGGGCATTGCTGTTGCGTTTGTGGCGACGATTTATGGCGTCGCGCTGGCCAACTTATTATTTATTCCCATCGCCAATAAATTGCGCATGTGTATCAATGAGCGTTCGCAATATCGTGAGTTAATGATTGAAGGCATTATCTCGCTAGCCGATGGCGAAAACCCTCGTTCAATTGAAATGAAACTCAACGGTTATTTGCATTAATGGTACGCCGCAGACGCGCTGAGGTACATGTTAATCAGGAACGTTGGCTGGTCTCTTACGCCGACTTCATTACCCTGTTGTTTGCATTTTTTGTGGTGATGTATTCGATCTCGCAGGTCAACCAGAGCAAATATCGGGTGCTCTCGGAAACCTTTGAACATGCATTTAATTCGCGGCAGGTCACGCCGGATACCACCTCCAGCAACCCGACCAGAAAAGTAATTAACCCGATTCAGGTAGGTGAGCCGGCACTCAGCCCGGCACCCAGTGCGATTGATGTTAAGCCGGACAGTAGCGGCGATGCGGCTGCTACCGGGGTTGATCAACTGCAGGAAATTTCCTCGTTATTCAATGAACGTTTTGCGGACTTGATCAGCGATGAACTGGTATCAGTGGCAAGCAACGAATTGTGGCTACAAATTGAACTCAAGGACAGTATTCTGTTTGCGTCCGGTGATGCTGAACCGAGCCTGCAGGCACAGGCGATCTTTGATGAGATTGGCGGGATTCTGAAGGATTATTCCAATCCGGTACAGGTCGAAGGTTACACCGACAATATTCCGATCAGCAGCCCGCGTTATCCCAGTAACTGGGAATTATCGTCCGCGCGCGCCAGCGCTATTGTGAAGTTACTGGTTGCGCGCGGCGTGGCGCCGCAGCGCCTGTCGGCGGTTGGCTACGGTGAGTTTCAGCCAGTGGCCAGCAATGAACATCCCGATGGTCGCGCGCAAAATCGTCGCGTTGCGCTGATGATCGCGCGACGTAAAATGGAGCGCCCCGGTGCTGTAGTGGATCAACAACTTGAACGCGCACGGGCCGCTGCAGCCACATTGTCCGAATCGGTGAATGGTGTAGAACAACCTGAGCCTGCTGACGCTAAAAAATAAATTCGATAGCTAATCCCGTGAACAAAATCCCGCACGACAGGCGCGTGGAGTTATAGGTATGACGGCATAGTCTTTGCTTCGGCTGCATGACGAGACAAAAAACGAACAACGATTGACGTTGACGAGGATCATTCAGCTTGCGTGTGTTAACCATAGCCAATCAAAAAGGTGGTGTCGGCAAGACCACGACCACTGTGGCACTCGGCGGTTTAGCGGCCGAGCAGGGCCGCCGTGTATTGCTGCTGGATCTTGATCCCCACGGTTCGCTGAGCAGTTATTTTCGTCAAGATCCTGACACTCTTGCTCGCAGTGCTTATACGCTGTTTCAGGAACGTAACAATTTATCCGCGGCGCTGGTGAAATCGCTGATCCAATCCACTGCCTTTCCTAACATTGATATTCTGCCTTCTGCCACTGCGCTCGCCACGCTGGAGCGGCAATCCATCGGGCAGGATGGTATGGGGCTGGTGCTTTCCCGTTCGCTGGCGCAGATATATGACGACTATGATCTGGTAGTCATCGACACACCGCCGCTGTTGGGTGTACTCATGGTCAACGCACTCGCCGCTTGCCAGCATCTGGTGATTCCAGTACAGACAGAATTCCTCGCGCTCAAAGGTCTGGAGCGGATGGTCAACACCCTGAATATGATGAGCAGGTCGCGCAAAAAAGCGCTGGATTATTCCATTGTGCCCGTGATGTACGATCGCCGTACCCAAGCATCCGTGACCAGTCTGCGGACCGTGCGCAACACCTATCCTGAGCAGGTATGGGCAGGCCATATTCCGGTTGACACAAAATTTCGGGATGCCAGCAAAGCAGGGGTGCCGCCTCATTTGTTTGATGCATCAAGCCGCGGTGTCGAAGCCTATCGATCGCTGTATAAGTGGCTGCAGAAATGGCTGGGAGAAAATGCCGCTCCCGCCACGCCTCAAGTATTGGGAGGCGCGCGATGAAGAACAACTATTCACCGCAGGAAGCGCTGCTGAATTATTTTGACGAACTGCTGGCGGAGGAAGAACCGGCCATTCAGTATGCCGAGCCGGACAGGGTTCAACAGCAGAAGCTGGAAAAGCTGCTGCAAAGTGCCCAGCCGAAAGTTGTTTTGACGCCGGAGTCAGAAAAGCCTGTAGCGGTCACACCTGTTGCTGAAATTCAGGACTGGGAGATAGCTTCTCATACGCCTGAATCGACCATCCTTCCGACTTCCTTTTCGGATGAAGGGGAGGTGAGCCGTAAAGCTACTACTGAAGTGCGCGAGTCTCGCATTGCCGCTTCCGAATCCGCGATCATCAGCCCGGAACTTGAATCTGCCAAGCAAAACGAGAGTGAGCCAGGCACCGGCAACCTGAATAAAAGCTCCTATACTGTTGAGGGGTTGGCTTGGGCGGCTAACGGTCGCCCGCAGTGGGCGCAGAACAATTTTGACGTACTGTTGTTCCAGGTCTCCGGTTTAACCCTTGCGGTTCCGCTGATTTCCCTGGGGCAGATTCAGCCGCTGACCGATGAGTTAACACCGCTATTCGGGCAGGCTGATTGGTTTATGGGGTTACTGCCGAGTCCCACGGGCAAGATTCGTACGGTCAACACCGCCAAATTTGTCATGCCCGAACGTTACGATGAAAATTTTGTTAAGACGGCAAAATACGTTATTTCCATTGATGGTGTTCCCTGGGGCTTGGCTGTTGATTCCGTCAATCAACCTATTACCCTCAAGCCGACCGATGTTAAATGGCGGGGCGAGCGTACCAAGCGGCCCTGGCTGGCCGGTACTGTCAAAGATCACATGTGTGCTTTGCTCGACATCCCGATGATTGGTCAGATGTTGATTGAAGCGGATAGAAATTCACCCAAAGCCAAACGATCGGCCAGTGCGCGCTAATTCCTTAAGTGGGTACGCTAACCCCATGAGTAGATGTGCGTTTATCTGCTTAAGGTGTATGAACCCTTAAGTTAACGTGCATTGAGCCGCTACATTATCAGGCGCTGTAGGGCGCAATCTAATGGCGTAAAATACGTCATCAGCTATAGTCATGAATATGCAGGCGCGCCGGTGGCGCAACAAGAGGACAACAAGATGGCAACCAAAACCGTAATTAATAAGAGCCCTGAAGACCCGGTGCTGCAATGGGTCACTTTCCGGCTCGATGGCGAGACCTACGGTATCAACGTCATGCAGGTGCAGGAAGTGCTGCGTTACTCCGAAATCGCCCCGGTTCCGGGAGCGCCTTCTTATGTATTGGGCATCATTAATCTGCGCGGTAACGTTGTTACCGTCATCGACACTCGTCACCGCTTTAATCTGAACGGCGGTGAAATAACCGACAATACACGTATCGTGATCATCGAAACGGATAAACACGTTATCGGGATATTGGTAGATAGTGTGGCGGAAGTGGTTTATCTGCGTCAGTCTGAAATTGAAATGGCTCCGAATGTAGGTAATGAAGAAAGCGCTAAGTTTATTCAGGGCGTGTGCCACAAAAACGATGAGTTGTTGATCCTGATTGATCTGAACAAGCTGCTTAGCAGTGAAGAATGGTCTGAGTTGGAAGATCTTTAATCAGGGTAGGTGAGCGGCGGGAGGCGCGGGCGAAGTGGTGATATCAATGGTAGAAGCAGGATTAATCCTGAGCCTGGTGCTGAGCCTTGCCGCGCTGGCCGTTGCGCTATACAGCCTGATTCATCTGCGCCGTCAGGCGGAATCAGCGGAAAAGCTGTACCAGCGTATGCTCCGTGATATCTCTATCGCCAACACCGGCTCGGTCGGCATGGGCCGACGCTTGCTGGCGATGGAAAAACGCCTGCAAGATGAAGCGCAAAAGCCGGCCCAACCCGCCCAGTCCGACTATACAAGTGATGAGGAATTTCAACCCTATGCCGAGGCAGCTCAACTCTTCAAGATGGGCTTAGGCAGCGAAGAAGTAGCCCGCCGCTGCGGCCTCTCCCGCGCCGAAGCCTCGCTCATGGAAATGATGCAAAAATCCTCCCGCTAACC
>CAYUVQ010000059.1:17250-19976 GCA_964448175.1 uncultured Cellvibrionaceae bacterium
TAATCCGACAAAACGCCCCGCAATTCCCCCATTACCCGCCCACTCCAACCGCCCCAAACCCGCGTCTCATAGCCCATAACCGCTTGATCTGCAAAGGTGGATCTGCTAGCCTGCGCCGCTTGCTGGAACATGTGTAAATCGTCAAACATTTCACCCATTACTGGCAGTGACATTGAGCGGCTGGCGCCAGCTCTCAGGTCCTCAATGTCGATCATCAACTGGCCCGTACAACTGGCAGTACGGTAATCGCAGGGTTTGGCCGTTTATAGCCATATAAATAGCGGACTCTGGGTCATTTTAAAGGTACACCCATGAGCATGAGCGAAAGTTTTGCTGAGTTATTTGAAGAGAGTTTAAAGACCGTTGATATGGTGCCAGGCACCATCGTAACTGGTGTAGTGATTGACATCGACAAGGACTGGGTGACTGTTCACGCCGGCCTCAAGTCAGAAGGCGTTATCCCCGCCGAGCAGTTCCGCAACGAATTAGGTGAGCTTAACCTGCAAATCGGTGACGAAGTTCAGGTTGCTCTGGAAAGTGTAGAAGACGGTTTCGGTGAAACCCGTCTGTCCCGCGAAAAAGCCAAGCGCGCTGAAGCTTGGAAAATCCTCGAAGCCGCTCACAGTGCCGATGAAGTTATCAAGGGTGTTATCAATGGTAAAGTCAAAGGTGGTTTCACCGTTGACGTGGCCAGCATCCGTGCCTTCCTTCCCGGTTCTCTGGTAGACGTTCGCCCCGTGCGCGAGACTACCCACCTCGAAGGTAAAGAGCTGGAATTCAAAGTTATCAAACTGGACCAGAAGCGTAACAACGTTGTTGTTTCCCGTCGTGCAGTGTTGGAACAAGCTAACTCCGCTGAGCGTGATGAGCTGCTGTCCACCCTGCAGGAAGGTCAAGCGGTTAAAGGTATCGTTAAAAACCTCACCGACTACGGCGCATTCGTGGATCTGGGCGGTGTAGACGGCCTGTTGCACATCACCGACATGGCGTGGAAGCGTATCAAGCATCCAGGCGAGATCGTGAATGTTGGCGATGAGATTGACGTTAAAGTATTGAAGTTCGACCGTGAGCGTAACCGTGTATCTCTGGGCCTGAAGCAATTGGGCGAAGATCCATGGATTCAAATCACCAAGCGCTACCCGGAAGGTGCACGCGTTAAAGCCAAGGTCACCAACCTGACCGACTACGGCTGCTTCGCTGAACTGGAAGAGGGCGTTGAAGGTTTGATCCACGTGTCTGAAATGGATTGGACCAACAAAAACATCCACCCATCCAAAGTTGTTCAACTGGGTGATGAAATCGAAGTTATGGTTCTGGATATCGACGAAGAACGTCGTCGTATCTCCCTGGGCCTGAAACAATGTCAGGAAAACCCATGGGATGCATTTGCCCGTACTTGCGCCAAAGGCGACAAGATCACCGGCAAGATCAAGTCCATCACTGACTTCGGTATCTTCATCGGTCTGGACGGCGGCATCGACGGTCTGGTTCACCTGTCCGACATTTCCTGGCACGAAGCTGGCGAAGAAGCCGTACGCAAGTACAAGAAAGGCGACGAGCTGGAAACTGTTGTACTGGCTATCGATCCTGAGCGCGAGCGCATCTCTCTGGGCATCAAGCAACTGGAAGCCGATCCGTTCTCTGAGTACGTAACCGAGAATGACAAAGGCGCTATCGTTAAAGGTACCGTGAAAGAAGTTGAAGCCAAGGCTGCTGTTATTACCCTGGCTGCAGACGTTGAAGCTGTACTGAAAGCATCAGAGCTGAGCCGCGAGAAAGTTGAAGACGCGCGCAACGTACTGAAAGTTGGCGACGAAGTTGAAGCCAAGATTATTGCTGTTGACCGCAAGAATCGTAGCATCAGCCTGTCAGTCAAATCGAAAGACGTTGACGACGAAAAATCAGCAATCAAAGAACACAGCAATAAGCAATCTGAGCAAGCTTCCCCGACTACTCTGGGTGACTTGATCAAAGCGCAAATGCAAAGCAAAGAGTAATCTTTGTTGCACAATGGCTGCCGTTTGGCAGCCATTGTTCCGGGTTTCTTGTTCAGGCAACAGATTAAAAACCAAAAAAGCCTTTATTGTTATAGAGTTAGCGAGTTTTTTAAGTTATAAAGTAAGTGATTTCCGCGCAGTAAGTTTTTGCCTGATTTTATCTTCCAAAGAGTACAGGCCATGACCAAATCTGAACTTATAGAATATATCACTGAAAAACAGAACCAACTGCCCATGCGCGATGTTGAGCTGGCGGTTAAATTATTACTGGAATACATGTCGGACATTCTGGCATCCGGCGAAAGAATTGAAATACGCGGTTTTGGCAGCTTCTCGCTCCATTATCGTGCGCCGCGGATGGGGCGTAACCCCAAGACGGGCGAATCGGTGATGCTTGAAGGGAAATATGTTCCGCACTTCAAGCCAGGGAAAGAAATGCGTGATCGTGTAAATGAAAGCATTCACCGCTAGGTTAGGATCGGGTTTTCAAAAAAACGGCATGCTTAAAAGTGTGCCGTTTTTTCATTTATGACCGCGTGTTCTTAACCTCTCTGGCGATAACTGTTGTGAAATCCACGGAGTAAGATGATGACGCAAGGGCTTGGCTTATCGCTCCTATTGCTTCTCACCGTGGCAGCAAGTTTTCTGCTTGGCTGGCGATTCAATCAAAAACGCAGTAACGCCTTTAAGCAAACCTTTGCCCATAGCTATTACCGCGGAATGAGTTAT